>JAUVHU010000021.1 GCA_030593145.1 Desulfobacteraceae bacterium | reverse complement strand
TGATGGCTTCGTAAAAAGTCTTTTGTGAACGACTTTGAGCATTTTGGGGAAAAAGCAATTAAGATGTTCATCGTTAAGAAATGCAAGCTGTTTGAGGCCGTTAGGCCGAGTTCTTGCATTATTTTAGATGAACATCTTAATTGCGCCCAAAATGGTCATGAAGTGAACAAAATAAACTTTTTACGAGTTCATCAAAGTTGAATTTATTAAGTGTTAGATATTATCTGAAATTTGCAAAATACTCTTCAAAACACATAAATGTCAATCATCAAAACAGCAATTCTAACAAATTTTCTTGACATTTATTATAAAGCTCAAATAAAATGTTTAAAATAAAAGTTTAATAGGACTTGACAATATAATATATTACTATATATTTTTATTTAGTAAATTACACGGATTCCTTTAATAAAAGTTAGGCATTAAACTCGCCTGCTGAAGAGAATACCTCATTAATTTCTTCTAAAAAACCAAAAAATAATCATATTCTCATCCATAAATCACGATCCGATGATTAAACGATTCGAAGATTTTAATTGATATTTTTTATGTTTTTCGAACTCCGTAGTGAAGAAAACATAAAAAGAAGCTTCAACTATGATGACCTCGTGAAAAGTCTCTTCTACTTGTCATTTTGAGCAAATCGATTTTGCAAAAATACCCTTGGTTGCGAGTTTTTCACTAAAGGCTATAGCCCGCTGGTGAACGGATGAAAACAAGAAATTTTGAAACTATTCGGCTATAGATTTACCCCAGTACGATTATCCTGATCCACGGGGCAGGCACAGATGAACGCAGACGGGTTTAAATACAAAGAAATTACAGAGTTGCCAAGAATGACTTTTTATGTATGCCTTCGATTCTGAAAAACCACTACGTTTTGTATATGAAACTTTTTACTTAGCCATCTATAGTTAAATTCGTGACTTTTTACGAATTCATCAATGTCTGATTGCTTTTTGTTTTGATTAACCGTGAACGGTTACAATATATTATGATTTACGAGAACAGTAATAAAAAAAAGTAAAATAAAGGGGAAAATGTTTAATGAACATAGTTGAACTAAAAGACAAGAAAATTAGTGAACTAACCAAGATGGCAATGAAGTTTAAGGTTGACGGTGCAGCCGGAATGAGAAAGCAGGAACTTATTTTTGCATTGCTTCAGGCCCAGATCGAGAAAAATGGCATGATATTTGGTGAAGGCACACTGGAAATACTACCTGATGGGTTTGGGTTTCTACGAGCGCCGGATTATAACTATCTGCCTGGTCCCGATGATATATATGTATCGCCATCACAGATACGCCGGTTTAATCTCAGAACAGGTGATACGGTATCGGGTCAGATCCGGCGGCCAAAGGAGACTGAACGTTATTTTGCCCTGTTAAAAGTGGAGGCTGTCAACTTTGAAGATCCGGAGAAAGCCAGAGAGAAAATACTGTTTGACAATTTGACTGCCCTTTACCCTGACAGGAAAATAAATCTTGAAACCAATTCCGATAATTATTCTACACGAATAATGGATCTCATGATTCCTATCGGGTTTGGGCAGAGAGGTTTGATTGTTTCTCCGCCAAGGTCAGGGAAGACGATGCTGTTGCAGAATATCGCAAACAGTATTATTGCCAGCCATAAAGATATTATTCCGTTTATTCTTCTTATTGATGAGCGGCCTGAAGAAGTTACAGACATGCAGCGGTCAGTCGATGCCGAGGTTATTAGTTCAACCTTTGATGAACCTTCTGAAAGACACATCCAGGTAGCTGAAATGGTTATCGAGAAAGCAAAAAGGCTGGTGGAACATAAAAAGGATGTTGTTATCCTGCTTGATAGTATAACAAGGCTTGCGCGCGCCTATAATTCGGTAATGCCTCCCAGCGGAAAGATTCTTTCAGGAGGAGTTGATTCAAATGCTCTTCAGCGTCCAAAACGCTTTTTCGGCGCCGCGAGGAACATCGAAGAAGGAGGCAGTCTCACTATAATAGCAACTGCTCTTGTTGACACTGGAAGTCGTATGGATGATGTGATTTTCGAGGAATTCAAGGGCACAGGGAATATGGAAATTCAGTTAGATCGCAGACTTGCCGATAAACGCTTGTTCCCTGCGTTTGAGATCAAGAAATCAGGCACAAGGAAAGAAGAGTTGCTTCTTGACGAGGCAACTCTTAATCGTGTATGGATATTAAGAAAACTTCTTTCTTCATTAAATCCTGTTGACTGTATGGAATTTTTGCTTGATAAAATGAGCAGAACAAAGGATAATAAATCATTTTTAAATTCAATGAACACATAGAAACTTATAAACTCAAAAAAATGAGTTTATAAGTTTTTGATAAAAAACGGGGGTTACGAGTATGAGGGCTGATATTCATCCAAAGTATGTTGAAACAACAATAAAGTGCGCGTGTGGAAATGCTATTGAGGTTGGTTCAACAAAAAAAGACATTCGAATTGAAATTTGTTCAAAATGCCATCCTTTTTTTACAGGCAAACAAAAGCTAATTGATACTGCCGGCAGGATTGAACGTTTTCGCAAGAAATATGAAAAATTTCAGAACAATCAAAAGAAATAGATCTTTTTTGCATATTTTATAATATAAAAGATTATATACTAAGGACACGGAGAGGTTGGTGACTTCCAGCCGATAAATATTTATCTTCGTGTCTTTTGTTTTATCTAAGTATTGAAATGTGTGGTTGAACTTATGTTTGATAAATTAAAAGGAGTAGAAGAACGGTTCATTGAGCTTGAAAAGCTTTTAAGCGATCCTGTAGTGCTTACAGATAGGGAAGCATACCAGAAGTATAGCCGCGAACACGCTGATTTAAGCAAGATTGTCTCTGCTTTCAGGGTGTACAAAAATATTCTGAAAGATCTTGATGACAGCAGGGATTTGTTAAAAGACGCAGACCCGGATATAAAAGAACTGGCACGTGATGAAGTTAACGCGCTTACAATCAAAATGAATGATTGTGAAGAGGAACTGAAAAAGCTTCTTATCCCTAAGGATCCATTGGATGAAAAGAATGTTTTAATTGAGATACGGGCCGGCACAGGAGGTGAAGAGGCAGGCCTCTTTGCAAGCGATCTTTTTAAAATGTACAGCAGGTATGCTGAAAACAGGTCATGGAAAGTAGAGGTCATGAGCCATCACGTAACCGGCGTTGGCGGCTTAAAAGAGATTATCGCAATGGTGCATGGCAAGGGAGCATACAGCCGTTTAAAATATGAAAGCGGCACACATCGTGTTCAGCGTGTCCCTGCAACAGAAACCCAGGGAAGAATCCATACATCGGCTGTTACCGTTGCCGTGCTGCCCGAAGCCGAAGATGTCGAGGTTCATATTGATCCGGGTGACATTAAGGTCGATGTGTATCGTTCTTCAGGACCTGGTGGTCAGTCTGTGAATACAACCGATTCCGCGGTGCGTATCACACATCTTTCTTCAGGTCTGGTGGTTACATGTCAGGATGAAAAATCACAGCTGAAGAACAAAAATAAGGCCATGAAAGTTTTGCGGGCCCGTCTTCTTGACAGCATAATCAGGGAGCAGAATGAACAGAGATCAGAAGAGCGAAAAAGCCAGATAGGAAGCGGAGATAGAAGCGGAAGAATCAGAACATATAATTTTTCCCAGGGAAGGGTTACTGATCACCGTATCGGACTTACCCTTTATAAACTGGAAAATATTCTCCATGGCGATATTGACGAAATAATCGACGGCCTTGCCACACATTATCAAGCCGAATCTTTACAGAATGCAGAGTCACTCAAAAATTAGCGCTCCTGAATGGACTATACTCAAACTTCTCAAATGGTCCACCTCATATTTTCAATCCCACAATATTGACAGCCCGAGGGTTACAGCCGAAATACTTCTTGCGCATGCCTTAAAGTTAAAAAAGATAGATTTGTACTTGCGTTACGATCAGCCGCTTTGCAGCAATGAACTTGCTGTTTTTAAAGCCTTAATACAGAGGAGGCTGACAAAAGAGCCGGTGGCCTATATCGTAGGCGTAAAGGAATTCTATTCCATGGATTTTGCTGTTACAAGTGATGTCCTCATACCCAGGCCTGAAACCGAACATCTTGTTGAGGCTGCAATCGCGCTTCTTCCTGATAATTCAGGTTCTGATTTTAATTTTGAGAAAAAGCGTATCCTTGAACTTGGCACAGGCTCCGGAGCAATAATTTTGTCTCTTGCATCCCAACGGCCGGAACATATATATTTTGCATCAGACCGTTCCATAAAGGCTATTGAAACAGCAAAAAGAAACGCAAGACAGCATAATCTTGACAGCAAAATATATTTTTTTATCTGCAATTGGTTTGTGACTCTGAATGATCATATCCGTCCATTTGATATCATTATATCGAATCCACCCTATATACAAACCCGGACAATTAACCGGTTACAGCCGGAAATATATAAATATGAACCCGTTATGGCTCTTGATGGCGGGGAAGACGGTCTTTGTTGCCTCAGGCATATTATCGATAATGCTCATGACTATCTCAATCCTGGCGGCAGCCTTTTGCTTGAGATAGGTTATGACCAAAAAAGTGAGGTGTATAAGATAATAGATTCCAGAGGAAAATATGAACAGGTGGTTTTTATAAAAGACTACAGCGGGAATTATCGAGTAGTACAGATGAAAAAGAAGAGGATATAAAACAAAAAAGTGTTGTGAAATTATATTTAATTTGTTATAAAAATCTGTTTAAAACAAATCGCACGCTCTTTGACCTGATTTTCTCGGTGCTCCGCATAGCGGGGTTGGAAACAGGGTAGATTAGAGCGGAGGAAAAAACCAACAAAAAAAAGGGAGAAAAAATGGCTTACATTACAATGAAGGAACTTCTGGAGGCAGGAGTGCATTTTGGTCATCAGACAAAGCGCTGGAATCCAAAGATGAAGCAATATATCTTTGGGGCAAGAAATGGTATCTATATTATCGATCTGCAAAAAACGGTTCGAATGTTTAAAACTGTTTATGATTTTGCGGTAGACATTGTAGCGGACGGAAAGTCGGTTCTTTTTGTCGGTACTAAAAAGCAGGCGCGTGAGTCGATTTATGAAGAGGCTAATCGATGTGAGATGTTCTATGTTCATAACAGATGGTTGGGGGGTATGCTGACAAATTTTAACACCATAAAACAGAGCATAGACCGTCTTAACCATCTCAATAACATGGTAAATGACGATTCAATCAACCTCTTTCCTAAAAAAGAAAGATTGAAGCTTGAAAAGGAAAGGGTAAAGCTTGACAATAATCTTGGTGGAATTCGTGAAATGAAAAGGATTCCAGGCGCTATTTTTATAGTTGACCCAAAAAACGAAGCGATTGCCGTACGTGAAGCGAGACGTCTCAATATACCAATTATTGCGATTGTTGATACAAACTGTGACCCTGATAACATTGATTTTGTTATCCCCGGCAATGATGATGCCATACGCGCAATCAGGTTGATTTCTTCCAGAATTGCTGATGCGTGCATCGAGGGAAAGGAGCGGATGCTTGAGAAACAACAAGCTGAAGCAGATAAAAAAATTGAAAGTGAACCTGAAACAGTATCGGCTGTCACAGAATTGAAACCTGGTGAAAGGAAGGTAATATCAGACGGATCAGATGGGCCTGTTGTAGAGGTGACAAAAAAAGCAAAGCCCGCAATTTCGCCTAAGACTGTTGATGTTTCTAATGACGATGCATCAGGAGAAGCTGCTGGGGCCAATACCTAAACTGAACAATTTTTTACTCGACCTGAACCGATCTATTGCGTGCGCATTAAGGATTCGCGAAAATTCTCGATATATCCATGGGTATGTCTGCGGTTTTCGCAAGTTCTTAGGTAATAATAAAGGAGAATAGAGATGGGAACAATTAGTGCGGAAATGGTTAAACAACTTCGTGGAAAAACAGGAGCGGGCATTATGGATTGTAAGGAAGCTCTTACGGAGTGCAATGGCGATATCGACACGGCCGTTGATTTTTTAAGAAAGAAAGGCATAGCTACAGCCGAAAAGAGATCTGGAAGAGCTATGACGGAAGGCATAATTGAGTCTTATATCCACATGGGCGGCAAATTAGGTGTTTTAGTTGAGGTTAACTGCGAAACAGATTTTGTTGCAAAGAATGATGATTTTAAGGAATTTGCCAGGAATATGGCGATGCATATTGCGGCCACAAACCCTGTGGGGATTTCACAGGAAGATGTTTCCGAAGAGATAATCAATAAGGAAAGAGAAATATATCGTGCCCAGGCCCTTGAAATGGGTAAGCCTGAAAATATAGTTGACAAGATAGCAGAAGGAAAACTGAACAAATTTTTCAAGGATAACTGCCTGTTAAACCAGGATTACGTACGTGATCCGAATATAACTATCGCGGACCTTTTAAATGAGCTGATTGCAAAGATTGGTGAGAATATTTCTATTAGACGCTTTGTTCGTTTTCAGATAGGGGAATCATAGGCTTGGCACTTCCAAAGTATAAAAGAATTTTGTTAAAATTAAGCGGCGAAGCTCTTATGGGGGATCAGGGCTTTGGAATCAGCCAGGATGTAATGAAGTATATTGCCGATGAGATCCGTTCGATATTTGATCTTGGTGTTCAGGTTGCCATTGTTGTTGGCGGCGGCAATATATTCAGGGGGGTTGCCGCCAGTTCATATGGCATGGATCGAACATCTGCCGATCATATGGGGATGTTGGCCACAGTGATCAACAGTCTGGCGCTTCAGGATGCTTTAGAAAAGAAAGGCATGCAGACTCGTGTTCAGTCAGCCATATCAATGCATGAAGTGGCTGAACCGTATATACTCCGTAAAGCTGTTCGCCATTTGGAGAAAGGGCGTGTTGTGATATTTGCGGCAGGCACAGGCAACCCATACTTTACAACAGATACTGCCGCGGTTTTAAGGGCTCAGGAAATTCACGCGGAAATACTTTTAAAGGCCACCAATGTTGACGGCCTTTACGATTCAGATCCTGTTGTTAACAGTGATGCCAAATTTATAAGAAAAGCCAGTTACATGGATGTCCTTGAAAAGCAGCTTAAGGTAATGGATATGACAGCGATTTCCCTGGCTATGGGTAATCAACTCCCTATCGTTGTTTTTAATTTAAAAGGCAGAGAAAATGTCATAAATGTTGTATGCGGAGAGGAAGTCGGCACACTGATAAGTGTTTGAGCCGTGGAATAGTCGAGCGGTGTTTGTGCTTTTATAATTTCTTCGTGTTTTTCGCGTTCTTCGCGGTGAAAAAACATAATAATTATAATTGTTTACAGCATAGGTGAAAGAGATGATTAAAACAACATATCAAGAAACAAGAGATGGGATGGGCAAATCAATATCTTCCCTGAAAAATGAATTGATAAGATTAAGAACTGGTCGCGCGTCACTTTCCCTGTTTGATGGTATACGGGTTGATTACTACGGCACACTTACGCCCATTGACCAGATGGCTTCTCTTTCTATTCCCGAAAGTCGTCTTATTACAATACAGCCATGGGATGTTACTGTAATCAAGGAAATTGAAAAAGCTATATTAAAATCAGATCTCGGCCTTACTCCTTCAAATGATGGTAAGATTATTCGTATATCAATTCCACCTCTTACAGAAGAAAGACGAAAGCAGCTTGTCAAGACCGTTTACAAGATGTGCGAAAATTATAGGGTTGCGGTGCGCAGTGTCAGACGTGATTCAAATGAGATGTTAAAAGGTTTTAAAAAGGACGGCGAGGTTTCTGAAGATGATCTTTTCAAGGCACAGGATCAGGTACAGAAGATAACAGATGAACATATAAAGCTTATTGATGATATATGTAAAGAAAAAGAGAAAGAACTCCTTGAGTTTTAATACAGATTTCTCTCTTCATACAGATTTTGATACCGCAAGCATTCCCTCCCATGTAGCAATTATTATGGATGGTAATGGCAGATGGGCAAAGAAGCGCATGTTAAACCGTGTTCAAGGGCATAGAAAAGGCGCTGAAACGGTTCGAACAATTGTTGAATGCTGCCGTGAAATTGGAATTTCCATCCTGACACTGTACGCTTTTTCCACTGAAAACTGGCAGCGGCCAAAAATGGAAGTCGCGGCTCTAATGTCTCTCCTCGCAAAATTTTTAAAGTCAGAGCAAAAAAATATGCTGGACAATAATATCCGCCTCAACGCAATAGGGCAGATAGAGCGTCTTCCGGAACATGTGCGGCAAGCGCTTCATGAAGCAATGACTTTAACGAAAAATAATGAAGGCATGCTTTTTAATCTTGCATTGAGCTATGGGGGGCGGGCAGAGATAGTCAGAATGGTTCGGGATGTTGCAATAAAAGCAAAGGAAGGCAGGATCGATCCTGATTCAATAACATACGAGGTTGTATCTGATCACCTGTATACGAAAGGGATGCCGGATCCTGACCTGCTGGTCAGAACTAGTGGGGAAATGCGCATAAGCAATTTTTTACTGTGTCAAATTGCATACACTGAAATTTTTGTTACCGATACCTTGTGGCCTGACTTTAGCAAGGAAGAATTCTTACGCATTTTGCAGAACTATCAACACCGTGAACGCAGATTCGGCAGCACGAATAATTGAGGAATTGATGGATTGATGGATTGAGGAATTGATGGATTGAGGAATTAAAATCAGTAGAATACCTTCAATTCCTAAATTCCCCAATTCCTTAATCCCCAATTTTAAAAAATATGCATTTAAAACGTTGGCTTACAGCTATTGTAGCCCTTCCATTCCTTTTTGGGGTGATTTTCAAAGGAGGGCCTCTTCTTTTTGCCGCATTAATTATTATTGTATCCATTTTATCTTTGAGAGAGTATTTTTATATAGTATTAAATAGCTGTATTAAAACCGAAGATACAAACAGACTCTATCTTAAGGTTTTTGCTTTTATTATCGGGCCAGTGATAATTTGGGCTGCATTTAACAATGCGTTTGATGTTATAATTGCTCTTATTATTTTGGACTTAATTGTATCCAGCTTGTATTTATTGAGGAAGTTCAGGTCTGATCCATTAGTTTTAGAAGCAATTGCAAAGCAGGTTACGGGCATTATATACATACCATTATTTCTTTCCTGCCTTGTTTTGATACGAAATAGCCCTGATGGAATCAAATGGGTTTTTTTCCTGCTATTGCTTGTTTTTGCATGTGATACAGGAGCATACTATATCGGAACATATATGGGACGCCGCAAACTTTGTCCTTCAATAAGTCCGGGAAAGACAGTTGAGGGTTCTATAGGAGGGCTCGCCGCAAGTCTTGGAGCAGGCCTGATTTTTAAGAATTTTTTTCTGCCGCAAATGCCGTGGGAATCTATAATACTGTTTTGCCTTTCCATTGCCGCAGCCGGGCAGGTGGGCGACCTGTTTGAATCAGCGCTTAAGCGGTCCGCAAATGTTAAGGATTCCGGCACAATCCTTCCCGGCCATGGAGGTATTCTGGATCGTATTGATGCGTTGTTGTTTGCAGCGCCTGTGGCCTATTTTTTTAAGGAATATTTATTTTTGTGAAATATCTTTCCATACTGGGTTCTACCGGATCTGTGGGCTGCAACGCTCTTGAGATAGTAGAAAAATTTCCTGAACAATTTGCTATAAAGGCACTGGCAGCAGCGCGCAATGTTGAATTGTTAGCCGGACAGATTGTAAAGTTTTGCCCGGAGATAGCGGTGGTTCTGGATGAAAGCAGCGCTCTTGAACTGAAAAGGAGCCTTCCTGCCGGAACTTCTGTTGAAATAATGCATGGCCAGGATGGATACAGGGCTGCGGCCACACATTCATCTGTTGATATGGTTGTTGTTGCAATTGTGGGAGCTGCCGGTCTGATGCCGACTCTGGCCGCGATAGAGGCAGGCAAGGACATCGCCCTGGCCAACAAGGAAACTATTGTTATGGCAGGCGAAATTGTTTTGAAAATGGCGGCTCAAAAAAGCGTAAATATACTGCCAATTGACAGCGAGCACAGCGCAATCTTTCAATGCATTATTGGACACAGGAGGGAGGATCTTGACAAAATACTCCTGACAGCTTCAGGCGGACCTTTTTTACATAAACCTGAAAAAGAATTTTCAAAAATAACACCGGATGATGCTTTGAATCATCCCACATGGAGTATGGGCAAAAAGATCAGCGTGGATTCAGCTACTCTTATGAACAAAGGGCTTGAGGTCATAGAGGCAAAATTTCTTTTTGGGGTTTCTCAGGATATGATTAAAGTTTTAATTCATCCGCAAAGTATTATTCATTCAATGGTTTCATACAGGGATGGCGCGGTAATTGCCCAGCTTGGCATTCCGGATATGAAGGGAGCTGTTGCATATGCCATGTCATATCCTGAACGTCTTCCCCTTGAGCAACCGATACCGGATTTTTTTAATATTGACGCTTTTACCTTTGAGCAACCGGATTTAGAAAAATTTCCGTGTCTTGCTCTGGCCTATAATGCCAGCAAGACCGGTGGAACACTGCCTGTGGCACTTAATGCGGCAAACGAGGTGGCTGTGGAGTCATTTTTAATGAAGAGAATATCATTTGTCAAAATTCCGGAGATTATCAGCAAAACAATGGATAAACACTCTGTTGTTACAAATCCTGCGCTTTCCGACATTATTGAGGCTGACAGGTGGGCAAGGGAAACAGCCTGTCAGATGGTTTAAAGATTAGAGGATTAAGGGGCGATTTAACTAATTAATTGTTTTGTCTTAACACCTAACACTTGATGAATTCGGCTTTTTACGAATTCATCAATTACAAAAACTATTAAAATTATGACTACAACCATCTTTTCTTTTATTTTCGTACTTGGCATTCTTATATTTTTCCATGAACTGGGCCATTTCCTTGTTGCCAGGCTTTTTGGGGTCGGGGTGGAGAAGTTTTCATTGGGCTTTGGTCCTACACTTATCGGAAAAAAGATCGGCAGGACTAATTATATTCTTTCAGCCATACCCCTTGGCGGGTATGTAAAAATGGTAGGTGAAAATCCAGGCGCTGATATCGATCCTGCTGATATATCTGTTTCATTTACACACAAGCATGTATTTAAACGTATTTTAATTGTTGCGGCAGGTCCTTTTTTTAATTTTTTCCTTGCCATGATTATATTCTTTGGGATTTTTCAGATTACAGGAACTTTCTTATTAAAACCTTCTATTGGAGAAGTAAAAGAGGATTCTCCTGCTTACATGGCTGGGTTGCAAAAAGATGACCTGATTGTAGCGATTGATGGATCATCTATTGAAAGCTGGGAAGAAATGGCAAAGGCTATTACCGGCAGCAAAGGTAGAAGAATTGCGTTAAGTGTGCGTCGGGGCGAATCAATTATTGCTGTTGATATTATGCCGGAGCTTATAACGACAAAAAACCTGTTCGGTGATGATATTGAGCGTTATGTGGTCGGCATTACAGCTTCCGGAGATGTGTTTTCAAGGGATTTGACTCTGTTTCAGGCTTTTTCAGATAGTATAAGCCAGACATATAATATTTCAAAATTAGTTGTAATTAGCATAGTAAAAATGATACAGGGGAAAATCTCTATGAAAACTGTCGGCGGTCCAATCATGATCGCTGAAATGGCAGGTCAGCAGGCAAAGCAGGGGGCTGTCAATTTCATTTTTTTTATCGCGCTTCTAAGCGTTAATCTTGGCATCCTCAACATTCTTCCCATACCGGTTTTAGACGGCGGTCATCTGGTTTTCTTTTTTATTGAGGCTGTGACAGGACATCCAGTAAGCATAAGGATACGTGAAATAGCCCAGCAGGCAGGGATCTTTATATTAATTATGCTTATGATATTTGTGTTTTATAATGACATAAGCCGAATATTTTTTAATTAAACCTAAGTTGAGCGATTTATTGCGAAGATATGTGCCGATAAAAAATCGCTCAATTTAGGTTAAAAAGAATGTAATTATTTAGGTTTACAGTTCCACGGTTCACGGTTCCAAGTTAGAGAGAGATGAACCCTGAACCCTGAACCCTGAACCCTGAACCATTATGCCGTATCGATTAGAAAACACATTAAAGCCCGATTTATTTGATGCCGAAGGCGAAGGTATCCGCCGGAAGGCGAGGCATTATTTTGGCATTGAAATTAAACAGGTTCGCACTATTAATGTGCTTACAATTGATGCAAACCTTACGGTTCATCAGTTAAATACAATTCAAACAGAAATCTTCACAAACCCCGTTACACAGATTTCCTCTTATAAGCCGCTTTCTGTTGAGTTTGACTGGATTATCTGGGTCGGCTACAGGCCCGGTGTAAAGGATAATCCCGGCAGTACCGCTGTTGAAGCTATTGAAGATACCCTTGGAATAAAATTTAAACAGGATGAAGATGTCTATACGTCAAAACGGTATTGCCTGAAAGGGAAAGGCCTCACAGCCGAAGATGTAGATAAGATCGCCGGTGAACTTCTGGCCAATGACATTATCCAGCGATGGAAAATATTTTCAAAGGAGGATTGGGACACTGCAACAGGAACAGGTTTTATCATTCCAAAAGTCGTTCTCGATCATACTCCCTGTGTTACGTCAATTTCGATAGATAGCGATGAAACCCTGAAAAAGATCAGCGATAAGCGGAACCTTGCGCTGAATCCAAACGATATTCCAACTATAAGGACATATTTTTTAAGCGAGAAGGTGCGGGCTGAGCGGGCTTTAGTCGGCCTTTCAGACCCTACGGATATTGAAGTGGAGTATATATCTCAGGCCAGAAGCGATCATTGTAACCACAATACATTTCAGGGGCTGTTTCATTATGTTGACCTTGCAACAGGCCGCGGAGAAGAGATTGACAGCCTTTTTCAAACATGCATCAAAGACCCGACTTTATTTTTAAAAGGAAAAAAATCCTGGGTAATATCTGTATTATGGGATAATGCCGGCGCTGGACGTTTTGATGAAGACCACTATTATGTTATTACCGGCGAAACACACAACTCGCCATCAAACATGGAAGCGTACGGCGGAGCCATTACAGGAATTGTCGGGGTTTATCGTGATCCTTTGGGCACGGGTAAGGGCGCAAAGCTAATTATGGGGGGCTACGGTTATTGCGTGGGACAAAGAGATTATAGCGGCGATCTTACCCCGCGGCTTCATCCAAGACGTCTTTTGGACGGGGTTATTGAAGGGGTGCGTGACGGCGGCAACAAGAGCGGAATCCCCACAACCTTTGGCCAGGTTCTTTTTCACCAAGGGTATATGGGAAAGGCCCTTGTTTTTGTAACAGCTGTAGGCATTATGCCTGCTCTTGTTGATGGTGCGCCGTCGGAACTAAAAAGGACATCGCCTGGGGATTTGGTTATTATGTGCGGTGGAAGGGTCGGCAAAGACGGTATCCATGGCGTTACCGCAGCATCCGAAGTTTTTTCTGAAGACACTCCAGCGGGTCATGTACAGATAGGCGATCCATATACACAGAAAAAGATGCACGATTTTATACTTGAGGTTCGCGATCTGGGGCTTATCAGATTTATTACAGATAACGGCGGAGGGGGGCTTTCATCATCTGTCGGTGAATCAGCACTGTTTTCCAACGGGTGCGAGATTCAGCTTGAAAAAGTTCCGTTAAAATATGAAGGCCTTGATCAGTGGGAGATATGGATTTCGGAATCCCAGGAGCGTATGACCCTGGCCATAAGGTCGGAAGACCTTGAGCGTTTTCTTGAACTTTCGAAGAAGCATGCTGTTGAAAGCACAGTTATCGGTAAATACACGGATTCCGGCAAACTTCATATCACATATAATGGTAAAACTTGTGCTTATATTGATCTTGATCTACTGGCTTCAGGTTTTCCACAGTGGGAGTTTGATGCGCACTGGCAGTCTCCTGACAGACGGGGATTGTTTGAACCGGTTGTCAGGGAGCCGGATGATTATGAAGGGTTGCTGATCGACATTTTATCAAGTCCCAATATATGCTCCAAGGAATGGATAATCAGGCAGTATGATCATGAAGTGCAGGGAACAAGTGTGATTAAACCTCTTGTTGGCGCAGATCGTGATGTTAATAGTGATGCTTCTGTTATAAGGCCTGTGCTTGATTCAAACAAGGGGCTTGCTTTTGCCCAGGCATTAATACCGATGTATTCCGCAATAGATGCCTATCATATGACAAGTTGCACGATTGATGAAGCGGTTCGCAAGCTAATTGCCGTTGGAGCCGACTTCAATCAGATTGGTGGTGTGGATAACTTCTGCTGGCCGGACATCCAATATCATCCAAAGGATAACCCTGACGGCAGATTCAAGGCAGCGCAATTAGTGCGCTCTTGCAGGGCGCTCAAAGATATCTGTCTTTCGTATGAAATTCCACTTCTTTCCGGCAAAGACAGCATGTATGTTGATGGGTATCTTGCAGGCCGGTACGGTGAAACACACAAGATTTCCGCTATTGAAACCATCCAGTTTTCTACAATATCTGTAATCGATGATATAAACAAATGCGTTACAATGGACAGCAAAATACCAGGGGATCTAATTTATATCCTCGGCACGACAAAAAACGAGCTTGGAGCATCCGAATATTACGAGCATTTTGGGTATACAGGGCTGAATGTTCCAGAGGTTATGCCTGATCAGTTTATCCTTCTTTACAAAGCCCTTGGACTTGCTGTTAAGAAAGAGCTGGTTGCTTCCGCGCACGGCATATATCGTGGCGGTCTGGGAGTACATCTGGCAATGGTTGCCATGGGTGGCAATCTTGGCATGAAGGTTGACCTGTCTCTGGTGCCGGCAGATGGGGTTGATCGCAATGATACCCTTTTATTTTCCGAATCAGCCGGTCGGTTTATAGTGACCGTTGATCCTGCTAACAAGGATAAGTTTGAGGATATTTTCAAAGGGCTTGCTTGTTCATGCATAGGACTCGTTAACGGAGAAACAGATAATTTTGTTGTTACTTCAATCGCAAATGGGGCAAAGAGCAAAACAATTATTTCAATACCTGTTTGTGATCTCAAAGATGCGTGGAAAAAACCATTCGGTGAATTAATATGAGTAATCCAAAAGCGCTTGTCCTGTCCGGATATGGTTTGAATTGTGATCATGAGACGGCTTATGCCTTTGAGCTGTCTGGAGCGGAAGCTGTTCGGGTACATATAAATTCTCTTATTGACGGCTCAGTTGGTCTTGATAATTTTCAGATCCTGGCGTTTGTTGGCGGGTTTAGCTGGGGTGATGATCATGGCGCCGGTGTGATCCAGGCTGTTCGCATGAAGACAAATCTTGGTGATAAAATTCTTGAGTTTGTAGGTAAAGGGAATCTTGTTATTGGGATCTGCAACGGTTTTCAGACCATTGTAAACCTAGGTCTTTTGCCTGGATTTGACGGTGAAGAATTCGATAAAACCGGCATGGCACGGTCCGTGGCGCTTACTTTTAATGATTGCGGTAATTTCAGAGATGACTGGACGCAACTGAAGGTTAATCAATCATCTCCATGTGTATTTACCAAAGGGTTTGATGAAATTGAGCTTCCCGTCAGGCATGGTGAAGGAAAGTTTTATTCGGATCAGGTTACAATTCAGCGCCTGATAAAAAATAATCAGGTTGTTATCCAGTATGCCTTGCGGGACGGTAGTCCCGCGGAGGGCAAATTTCCATTTAATCCTAATGGTTCGGTATATGATATTGCGGGAATATGCGATCCTACAGGTCGTATTTTCGGTCTTATGCCCCATCCTGAAGCCTTTAACCATGCAACCAACCATCCTGACTGGACGCGTAACAGGGAAATAATGAAGCGTCAGGGCAAAAAACCGGATTTAAATCTGACAACGGGAATACGCATGTTTAAAAACGGCGTTGATTTTATTACTCGTAAAAATAGGGGGTAATGGTTCACTATTGATGGTTTCCACGGTTCAGGTTTGCTACTTTTCCGACTTCCGACCTCTGACCTCCGTTCCTCTCGTTCCCAGTCTCCTCCCGTGCGTGTTCGTACGCAGACACGAAAATCCTGATATTTTTTTGCTCTTTCATTATTTTATGTTTTGTAGCATCGGTTCTGAAAAACGGCGTAATTGTTTTTTTGCTATAAAAATATTTAACACCTCTATAAAATAATATAACAATTATTGTGAAATCATTTGTTATATTATAGTATAATTTTAATATAGACAGTTTCGTAAAAAGTCGATTTTGTCATGTTGCGGGTTATGGGTTTCGAGTTTCTGGTTAAAGTAATTATCTATTTTATCAAGCCCTTAACGCCTAACACTTAAAAGCTGACACCTAATGAATTGCACTTTTTATGAATTTATTAATAGCAAGTTGTGTAAACATGGCATAATATTTGTATGATAAATTTGTATGGAAAATAACAAGGAGTTTTAATCGTGCATAAAGATTGTGGATTTACACTAATTGAACTGATTATTGTTATTGCTATTATATCTGTTTTTGCGGGAATTGCTGTTCCAAACTTTCTGTCTTATATGCCGAAAAGCAGGTTAAACGGAGCAGCGAGGCAGGTAATGGGTGATTTGATGGCAGCGAGGATGAATGCTGTTAAACTGAATCACAGGGTTAAGGTGTTTTTTTATAGTGATCACCAATATAAAATATGCGATGATGATGATGATAATGGAACAGTAGATGACGGAGAGGGTAATGTTCAGCTTAGAGATATTCAAAACGAATATTTTGATGTAACCTTGATTAAAAGTGCGGACCCTGTATTTCAGTCTCGCGGCACAGTGAGTCCGACGACCACAATAACTTTGAGCAGTACCAGTGACACTAGCTTAATTAAATATGTCAAAGTTGCTATTACCGGGCGGGTAAAGATAGATGATACACCATAATTATTATGATCAAAGATCTGAAGTAACGTTTCGACTACGCAGTGGCAATGGTTTTACCCTGATGGAAGTTCTGGTTGCCATGCTTATTCTGTCAGTAGGACTGCTTGGAATGGCAGCTCTGACAACAGGGATAATTAACAGCAATAAGCTGAGCAACAGGATTAGCGCTGCCACGGTTCTGGCGCAGGATAAGATGGAAGAGATCCAAAGTACAGAATATGCCAGCGTAGCAGACGATACAGAAGACTATAATAGCATTTCAGATTATCCGTTATACAAAAGAATCACAGACGTAACTGACGATGATCCAGCAGCAGGCATGAAGAAGATAACCGTTACCGTATATTGGGATTCTGACAACCATTCGGTTGTTTTAAAGACTATTCTTGCGGAGTGAACCTATTGTATTATTTATCTAAAAATAAGAAAAACGGATTTACTTTGGTGGAACTGTTGATCGCCATGACAATAGGTCTGATTATCCTGACGGCATTGTCGAGTACTTTCCTTATGCAGCGTAAAATATATGATGTCCAAGAACAGATTGTCGAGATGGTGCAGACAGCAAGAGCTGCCATGGATATGATGACCAGAGAAATCAGGATGGCGGGGTATGATCCAACAGGCACTGGTTTTGCTGGTATTCCATATAGTTCCAGCCAACTACAGATAGTTGCAGATTTAGATGGTAACGGTAATACCACCGACTCAAATGAAAATATAACGTATACTTATGATGCTGCAAATCTTCAAATTGACAGGAATACCGGTAGCGGCGACCAGCCATTTTCAGAAAACATTCAATTATTTACTTTTGATTACTTAGACAGCGCTGGCAGCGCCACTACTGCAACCGCCGATATTCGGCAGATAAGGATTACAATAAAGGCCAGGACATCAAAAGCAGACTCTAATTATTCGGCAGATAACGGCTACAGGACACACACTTTAACTTCTTTGATAATGCCGAGAAATCTTGTTTTATAGAAATTGGTTACTCGTTACTGGTTGCTCGTTTCGACTACTCGACCAATTAAGAAGCGGAGCTAAGTTTAAAAATGGAGTTCGTGATGCCAAATTTAATACATAGAAATGAAAAAGGAATGGTTCTTCCTCTTGGGCTTATGTTTCTCGCTATTATAGCGCTTCTGGGTTCAACAGCGGTTATAGTAACAACAACAGACCTTAAAATCGGCAGCAATTACAGGGCCAACGAACAGGCATTCTATGCTGCTGAAGCCGGAATCGAAGAGGCAAGAGTACGGCTTAGAGGATCATCCTCAACTTCCAATTATGCGGGAGACGCTGCTTCATCTCCTGACCCATTGTGGTCTAACTACATATTAACAGGTTCGTTACAGCCATCCGACGATCCGGACCATAATACGAGTTATACAAATGACACTACAAACAGTCTTCAGACAGATATTTCATATTTCGTCAAAATCAGGCACAAGAGAGAGTACGATGCTGAACAATCCGGTCATACAACCTTATTGCCGCACTACTATGATGGTGATGCAAATACAGGAACTAATCCTCTCTCTGCTCCGGGAAACATCATTTATTACGGTTATGGAGACTCCTCTCAGCCCACAACTGCGGTCCAGTTCACAACATCGGGAGCAACAGAGTACAAACCGGTTGAGATCATAACAGGTTATGGGCAAAACGGCAGCAGCTTTAAAACAATAGAGATCGAGGTGGTGAAAAATCCTGGCCCTCTAATAAAGTCCGCTATGTATGCAAAGGGTGATGTTACTGGAAATGGAAGTGCTTTGTCTGTTGATGGAAATGATAACTGCAGTACAGCTCCTGCCAAGCCGAGCATTTATACACTGGATCCGTCTGAGACAAACCTAAACGGCATCCCGACACTCTCTGGTGATCCCAATGATCCGATACAGGGAACAGATGATGTTGACATTGCGAGCTACGTTGAAAACTTAAAGGCTTCAGCTACCGAGATAATAACAGAGGACACGACCTCTACAGACAGTTTTGGAGATGCCGGTAATTTTGTTATTTGCTACTCTAATACAGCGGATCCTTATAATGTACAGGGCTTGAAGATGACGAGTTCTGTCGGCTACGGAATTCTTCTGGTAGAAGGAGATTTAACGATGTCAGGCACATTTGGATGGTACGGACTTATTCTCGTTACAGGCACACTTACATTTAACGGAGGTGGTACGGGCATAAATATTCATGGAGCTGTGCTGGCAAACAACACCGTTGATATGAACGGCAATATAGACATAAAGTACGATAGTTGCATGGTGGATAATTCCTTGAATAGCAATTCGCTAAACATCATCGGGTGGAAGGAGCCCTATTGATTCCTACTTTTGATGACAGTCTCCACTTTATCGCCCATTGTGTGGACTTCATAGATCTGGTTCACATAAATATGGCCCAACCGGCTTTTATGTATCTTATCTCTGAAACCGGTTAATTCTTTCGAAAACTCGTAAAGTTCTTTGGTTGTCATGCTTTCGATATTTTTGAATCTTTTTTTAAGCGCATTAAATTCTTTCATAAACAGATTGTCTTTCTTTACTGCAGCTTCAGCAGTCGGCATTTCCTCAGTCTTTGCGTCAATCTTAGGCTTAATGGGAGCTGTTTCAGGCTTTTTTGCAGGAGAAGTTGTTTTTTCTTCGCAAGCCAGATCTGTTTTTTCTATTTTTCTAATTAACTTTTCGTTGATCCCCACGACTCCACCACGAAAGTAAAACTTTATCTGGCCTTTCTTCTTCCAATAATGGTTAGTTATAAATGTAGAGTCATTTTTTAACTTAATAAGATAAGAGGAAAGGCAGACAGATGGATATATGAAAAAGGCGATGGTTACAATTATTAGAATAAACTTTTTCATAAGATTCTTCAATTTCAAAGCTTTTTGCTTTTTGAAAGTCAGCCCTATTTTTTCGGTAAAGGGCTGCAGATTTTAGCGTTCGGAGTAATGCTTTTATCCGACCTTGTAATGAGAACTGTGGATGTGGTTTGTTCGGTGTGCAGGACAAACACTGTGCCGAAATCTACAATCGAAAGAAGAGTATATTTTCTGCTTTTGGGATCAAGACGTGCCTTTTTCTGGTAATATATGCTGTATTGCTGGCCGGGAACCACTCCATCATTATCTCCCTTGTTGATAAATGCAATAGTGTTGTCTCCGAATATAGCGGCATTTTCTTCGGATGCTATAATTTTTCCGTTAAACTCTTTTTTACTTTCCGCTAAAGTGATTTTTGGTTGTCGAGGTATATATGGGATTAAAAGATCGTTTGCTCGCATATCGCGAAAAGATTGAATAATCGTGCCTATAGCAAAATCAGGTTCAATTTCTGTAATTTCAAGTATGCCTCCGAGGTAATGCTGTATCCCGATATATGCCCTGGTTTCTTTGTCTTTTAACGGTTTCAGGGTTCTATATACAGTAAATTTGTTTCCGGGCATAAGAAGAGCATTTCCATACGGTTTGATATAAACTTTATCCCCGGTACTTATCATTTGTTTATCATCATATGACTTGAAGATATAACCGCTCGGGTTGACAGGTTCTTTTCTGATGAATCCGATGCTGTCGATTGCGGAATAGGTATAATATGGCGCTTCTTTTTTGTCTGCTTTTACCGGAGTTTTGACGGCAATATTTTTGATCCAGTGTTTATGAAGCAGTCGGATACGTTCTCCGGGATAGATCAGGTGTGGGTTTGTTATCTGATCATTCTCATTCCATAATTCAGGCCATTGCCACGATGAATCAAAGAATCGCTGCGAGAGATCCCAGAGGGTGTCTCCCTTTTGGATTGTATAATAGAAACCTGTCTCATGTTTTATTGTACTTTCATTTTCCTGTGCCAAAAGAGATAAAGGAAGGGTTATAATTGCTGTAAATATCCACAGGCATATAATTGTTCTGATAATTTTACTGCAATTCATAAAACTACTCCAATATTTGATTGGGTTATTGGAAAAATGGAATATCAGGCTTAATGGAATTCAGTCAATTTTTTATTCCACTATTCCAAGCTGTTATATCTCTCCTTTTATTTATTTGTCAAGCTTTTCAATAAAAAAGCCCCCATGCATGCAAGCATGGAGGCTTTAAGTTATATAAGATTAAATATCAAAGGGTGTGATTACATCATTCCGCCCATTCCGCCCATTCCACCCATTCCGCCCATTCCGCCCATTCCACCAGGGGCTCCGCCAGGCATAGGCTCATTTTTGTCTTCCGGTTTTTCAGCAATCATTGCTTCTGTGGTTAACATTAATGCTGCAACGCTTCCGGCATTCTGAAGAGCAAAACGAACAACCTTTGTTGGATCGAGTACGCCTGCCTTAATAAGATCTTCGTACACATTTGTTTCCGCATTGTAACCAAATGCGTCTTTACCTTTTTTGACTTTATCGATAACGACTGCGCCTTCCTTGCCGGCATTGATGACGATCTGACGCAGAGGTTCTTCCATGGCTCGCATTACAACCTTCACTCCAAGTTTTTGCTCGGCCTTGATTTTAATTTTATCAAGAGCGCCGAGGCAGCGTACAAGAGCAACGCCGCCACCAGGCACGATGCCTTCTTCAACAGCTGCGCGAGTAGCATTTAACGCGTCTTCAACGCGGGCTTTTTTCTCTTTCATTTCGGTTTCAGTCGCAGCGCCGACATTGATTACAGCAACACCGCCAATAAGCTTGGCCAGCCGTTCCTGGAGTTTTTCTCTATCGTAATCGGATGTGGTTTCTTCGATCTGAGCGCGAATCTGTTTAACCCGGCCTTCGAGCGCGATGCGGGCTCCGGCTCCGTCAATAACGGTTGTATTATCTTTATCAATGGTAATGCGTTTAGCTTTGCCAAGGTCTTTCAGGGTAAGAGTTTCAAGTTTTATCCCAATATCTTCTGATACAACCTGGCCGCCGGTAAGAATAGCGATATCTTCGAGCATCGCTTTTCTCCTGTCGCCAAAACCGGGAGCCTTTACTGCGGCTACCTGCAAAGTGCCTCTAAGTTTGTTTACAACAAGAGTGGCAAGCGCTTCACCATCTACGTCTTCTGCTATGATCATAAGTGGTTTTCCCATCTTGGCAATTTGCTCAAGTATGGGAAGAAGATCTTTCATGTTGCTTATTTTTTTCTCGTTGATCAGAATATATGGTTCATCTAATGAGACAACCATTTTTTCCGGATCTGTTACAAAGTAAGGAGAAAGGTATCCGCGGTCAAACTGCATGCCTTCAACCACTTCAAGTGTGGTTTCCATGCTTTTGGCTTCTTCAACTGTAATTACGCCTTCTTTGCCTACTTTGCCCATGGCTTCCGCAATGATGTTGCCGATTGTTTCGTCGTTATTTGCAGAAATGGTGCCGACCTGGGCTATTTCACGCTGATCTTTGGTCGGGCTGCTGAGACCGTGCAGTTCTTTAACTGCAACTCCGACAGCCTTTTCAATGCCGCGTTTGATAGCCATGGGATTGTTGCCTGCGGCAACAAGTTTTTGTCCTTCTTCATAAATTGTTCTTGCAAGTAATGTGGCTGTAGTTGTGCCATCGCCGGCCATGTCGCTTGTTTTGCTGGCAACTTCTTTTACCATCTGAGCGCCCATATTTTCAAACTTGTCTTCAAGTTCAATTTCTTTGGCTACAGTTACTCCGTCTTTGGTAATTGTGGGAGAACCCCATGATTTATCAATAACAACATTTCTTCCTTTAGGTCCCAGCGTAACGACCACCGCATCAGAAAGAGTTTTAACCCCGTTCAGCATTGCTTCACGGGCCTTCATATTATATTTTATCACTTTAGACGCCATCTTGATTTATCCTCCATTTGTTTATTGTGTTTATTATTCGATTATTCCGAGCACATCATCTTCGCGCATAATCAGATATTCAACGCCATCGGTTTTTACCTCTGTGCCGCCGTATTTGCCAAATAGAATCCGGTCGCCCTTTTTGACATCGAGTGGAATTATTTTGCCGTCATCAGCAATCTTGCCTTTACCGACAGCAATGACATTGCCTTCAATCGGTTTTTCAGTGGCTGTGTCAGGGATGATGATACCTCCCTTGGTCTGTTTTTCTTCTTCAACACGTTTTACTAAGATTCGATCATGTAATGGTCTAAGTTTCATCGTTAAAATTCTCCTTTTTTGACTTGTTATATATTTTTTGCAAAACCTGTATTGCAATACGAAAGCGTACAAGCAAACTTTGCCATAGTAGCTACGACGGCCGAAATAGTCTGACGCCCAATTTTTAAAGGTCGTTTAATTTAGCTTTCTTTAACGCCTTATTTTTTGTTTGATTTGACAGTGTTTTTGGTTGATGTTTTTTCCTTTTTTTTTGGCGGAGAGGAAGTACGCTGGGATTTATTCGAATAGTCTGTTACATACCAGCCCGTCCCTTTTAGATGGAAACTGCTTTGGGAAATGAGTTTGTGAAGCTTTCCTGTACAGTGACTGCATTTGGTTAGAGGTTTGTCGGAAAATCTTTGTATTACCTCTTCAGTTTTACCGCACTTTGTGCATTCATATTCATAAATGGGCATTTTTCAAGCATCCTCCTGATTAAAACCTAAATTGAGCGATTTTTTACTCGATCTGCGCCGATCTCTTGCGTATAAAGGCTTCGCAAAAATCTTCGACATATCCACGAGTATGCCGGCGGTTTTTGCAAATCCTTATGCATCAAGATCTCAGCACATATCTTCACAAAAAATCGCTCAACTTAGGTAAAAGAAAATAAAAAGGCATGTTCAACAAAAAGCTGGATATAGGTGTTTTTGTGAAAATCCCTAATCAACTAAACTATAGTCAGTGTATTTAAGTTGTCAAGAAGTCACAGGCAGTTTTTTCATAAAAGACTCAAGTTTGATGAATTTGTAAAAAGTCGATTTTGTTCACTTCATGACCATTTTGGGCGCAATTGAGATGTTCATCTAAAATGCAAGAACTCGGCCTAACGGCATCAAACAGCTTGCATTTCTTAACGATGAACATCTCAATTGCTTTTTCCCCAAAATGCTCAAAGTCGTTCACAAAAGAGTTTTTACGAGACCATCAAGTTCGATGAATTTGTAAAAACCCCCCAAAATGTTATTGCGAATTTCTTAGCCCATCAAAAGGTGTGCGCCATTTATCATAGAACTTCAGGACATCGGCCAGTCCTGGGAACCGGACTGTGCTGAGAATTTCATGTGTTTGTTTATGTACACGTCTTTCTTCTGCTATTTTTTCTTCATCTGACGCATCAAAGTTTTGAAGATATTCGCTGAACCTGACTATATGAATTAATTCATGAATTACAATATATAGCACAAAAGGAAAAAGTTTTATATCTGGTGATTGATTCAGAGCTGATAGTATGGAATGGTCCTGAAGGCATATTTTATAAAAGTCGTATGTTGAAGAACCAAGGGACGTGTCTTTTCGTTGTCCCTGATAACGGATTATTTGTGCAAAAGGGCCATGAACTATTTCTTCCGTGATGAGATCAGTTAGTGTTTTGATATCGAACTTGCGATCCAGCCACTGACTTTCAGATATTTTATAAAAGTTGCTTACAAGTTCTTCAGCCATTGCGACGGAATTATTAACTATTTTAATCTGATCTTGGTTAAATTTTTTCATTAAATAAAGTTATGGACAAATCATTATTAATAATGTTAAAAAATACCCTTATTGAAATTTAACAAGAAAATTTTGAATTAGGGGGTGATTTATTGGGTAGTGTAGTTAAAAAGCGAAGAAAGAAAATGAGAAAGCATAAACACAGAAAACTTCTGGCCCGTACACGCCATCAAAGAAGAAAAGGCAAATAAGGATTAAGGGATTAAGGATTAAGGGATTAAAATGTTAATAATCCTCTAATCCTTAATCCTTATTATTCTAATCCTTATTTTGAATACCCTTTTAGATATTTGAAAAATTGTGAATCGGTTGAAAGTACGAGAGTGCTTTTATCATCTAATGCTTCTTTGTAAATTTTCAGTGTGTTTATGAATGAATAGAATTCCGGATCTCTTCCATATGCATCAGCATATAATTTTGTCGCCTTTGCATCTGCTTTTCCTTTTATTACCTGGGCTGTTTTGTAAGCTTCCGAGGTAATTTGTTTTAAATCCCGCTCTTTTTCACCAAGAATCTTGCGAGCTTCCCCCATGCCTTCGGAGCGAAACTTTTCCGCAATCTGATTCCGTTCCGCAATCATTCTGCCATAAACAGACTGTCTTACCTGCTCCACGTAATTAATGCGCTTGATTTTAACATCCACAAGCTCAATGCCGAACTTAACAAGTTTGGGTTGAGCCTGTTTCAATATTCCTTTTGTTATTTTTTCCCTGCCGGTTGTAATAGTATAAGTGTCCGGACGTTTCTTTTTAATATCTTCCATGCCTGCTTCAGAGACGTCCAGCTCCCTGTTGGTGTTGCGGACAGCCTCAATTAGTCTGTAAGAGGTAATAAAGTTTCTTACAGCAGGGTCTATGATATCATCCAGCCGTCCTAAAGCACTGACTGTGTTGTTTACTGTCTGAAAAAATTTAACTGGATCAACGATTTTCCATCTCGCAAAGGTGTCAACCCATATATAGGTTTTTTCAAGGGTGGGTATTTGTCCAGGATCGCCATCCCATTGCAAAAGGTTTTTGGGAAAATAGGTTGCATGCTGTATAAAGGGTATTTTAAAGTAAAGACCCGGATCTAATTTTGGTTCACCCACAACTTTTCCAAATTGAGTTACAACCACCTGCCGTGTCTCGTCAACAGTATAAGCTGAGGAAAAAGCAAGCAGAAGAGCAATTACAGCTATTGATATTAATATAATGTTTTTAGATTTCATTTATTCGCACCTATTTGTTTTCCAAGATTAAGAAAAGGCAAAAGATTTTTCTGATCCGCATCTATAATGTATTTATCACCCAGTTTCGGTAAAAGATCTTTCAGTGTTTCAAGATACAGCCGCCTTTTGGTAACATTCTTTGCCTTGGTATATTCATTATAAAGGGCAACAAACCTTGAAGCATCACCCTTTGCCTTGTTGACCCTCTCAAGAGCATATCCTTCGGCGGCCTTTATGGTTCTTTCTGCCTCTCCCCTGGAAGCAGGGATTGCCTTATTGTAATCCTCTTTTGCCTGATAGATCATCTTTTCCTTTTCCTGAACAGCCTGGTTTACTTTATTGAATGATGCCTGTACCGGTCCGGGAACGTTTGTTTTTTTCATTTCTATGGTAACGATATGAATGCCGGCTTCTGATTTGTCCAGCTCTGCCTGCAGGACATGTCTGGCATCGATTGCAATTTCTTCCCGTTTGCTTATAACTTCATTGATGCTTCTGTCGCCGACAACCATACGCATGGAAGATTCCGACATATCTATGAGAAGTTTTCTTACATCCCGAACTTTAAACAGATAATTATAAGGGTCTTTTATCCTGTACTGGACAATCCATGGAACAAGACCGACATTAAGGTCTCCGGTAAGCATAAGTGATACATTTACATTCTCACTGCCGGATGAAAACCGATCTCTAATATCTCTCGTTGCTGAACGGAAGCCGAACTCTTCTTTATATACACGTTTTACCTTGACCTTTGTCACCTTTTCAATTCCAGCCGGAAGCTTGAAATTAAGGCCCGGTTGACTGGTGCGAATATATTTTCCGAACCGCTGGATGATTCCTGCTTCGTCAACACCCACCGTATAAAATGCCGAAGAGCCAAAAAACAGTGCAATTATGATAATGATGATAATGGGCCCGCCTGGCAATTTAAATTGCTTGAATTTGTTTATGACTTCCTTTATGTCAGGTGGCGTTCCGCCGGCACCACTGCCCGGGCTCTGTTGCTGTTTAAGTTTGTCCCAATCCCAATTCATAGTTTTATTATCCTGTAAAAATGTTTATAGGGTTATTTTGATAAAGAATATAATGTAAGTTACAAGTTGTTCCAAGTCAAGCTAAAAGGGGAAAAAGCCATAATTAGAATTGCTGGAAAAAAAGGATATCGACTTGACAAAACTGTTTCTCTTGACAATAAAATCTATCCCTTTATAGTTTGCAATTACTTAGGTTGTCTGGTTCACGGTTCAGAGTTCACAGTTAGTCGGTTTGCTATCTTTTTCATATTTCCAAGGCCGCATAGAGTTTGTTTTGGACTCCTGAAGAAAACTGCTCAGTGTGTGTTAAAAATCTTATAAACTCTCCATTCATATCAGAATCGAACCATGAATCACCAGTCTAACCTTGAACCCTTGAACTTTGAACCTGAGCAGTTGCTATAGTTTTATTATTATGAAAAAAAAACAAAAAGAATTTGCGCATATAAGCGGTATTCTTGACAATTTTTTAAGAACATTTCGCAGCGAACCTGATAAGGAAATGCTGCGTGTTTGGAGTTTGTGGGATAATGCGGTGGGAAAGACTGTTGCGGAAAATGCCAGACCCGCGGCATTTAAAGGAAAACTTCTTATTGTGCATGTAATTAGTTCAACCTGGCTGCATCAGCTTCAATTTTTAAAAAAGGAGATTATAACCAAAGTAAATAATGCTCTGGGAAATGAGCTTATCGAAGAGATAGTATTCAAGATAGGGTCAATAAGATAAAAAAATGGAATCCCTGACTACAGACACCTTTTATAATGGACGGATTCAGGTCAAGCAGAATAAGTCCGGCTACCGTTTTTCCATTGACGCTGTTTTATTGGCTTCTCATGCCGGCCCGCGTGAAGGTGACAGGGTTCTTGATCTGGGAACAGGCTGCGGCATTATTCCCATGATGCTTGCGTATCGAAATCCGAAAATAAAGATTTATGGAGTTGAGCTGCAGGAAGCCCTTGCCGAAATCGCAGATCTGAACATTAAAGATAACAATATGGAGGATCAAGTTACAATCCTCTGTCTTGACATGAAAAATCTAAAACAGGATATGATTTCAGGCCCGGTAGATCTGGTTATATGCAACCCTCCATACAGGAAGGCTAAATCCGGCAGGATGAACCCGAATGAGCAGCGGGCTGTTGCAAGGCATGAAATTAAGGTTACTCTCTATGATGTAATTGAAACCTCCCGCCGAATGTTAAATACTTCCGGCAAATTCTTAATGATTTATCCTGCCGAACGTCTTGTGGATATAATTTCGCAAATGCGATCCGCCGGTATTGAACCGAAATTTTTCCGTATGATCTATTCTAAAAGAGACACAGAAGCAAAACTGATTCTGCTTGAGGGAGTTAAAGGAGGACGTCCTGGCATAAAGATCGGCCGGCCTCTTATCATCTATCGTAAAGATGGTTCCTATACAGATGAAGTAGAAAAGATGATGGAAGGAGTAGTCGAGTGGTCGAGGGACTAAAAAAATGAACATCGAACACCCGCCGTGCTCGCGCCCGTCGCGGCAGGAGCGACATCATTATTCAATGTTCGATGTTGGACGTTCATCTTTTAAAAACAACTCCGTATGGCATAAATGCAACCTGTGAACGTTTACATAATAATTTAGCGCTTATGTGGATGAACGGTCGAGTGGTTAAGTAGTCAGATTGTTTATTATCTGGCCTGTTATAACCTTTGGATAAAAATAGGTTGATTTTCTCGGCATTATCAGGCCTTGCTTGGTAATATCGCGCACCTGCTCAATTTTTGTCGGATTAAGGATAAAGGAAATATCGCATCTGCCAGAGGCAACTTCTTTGATGGCCTGTTTCTCACAGCTTGAATAGGTGATTAGTTTTACATCATCCAGCCTTGATTGATCAAAACCGAGGATCTCCATTAAGATAAGGCGTGTCAGCACAGTAACATCGAGGTTTCTTAAAGATGCTGGAATTTCTTTGCTAAACATCTGCTTCATGATTTGTGGTTTTAGTGTCAGCAGATAAAATTCCTGCCGATTTTTTATAAAAACTCCGATTGTATTTTTTGAACTATTTGATCTAAGAGCCGAGATAAATTGCACGCGGGCGTTTTCCATGCTTTTTTTATCAAACGGGATAGTTGTTATTTTAAAGTAATTTTCGGCTTTTTGAATAAATGTTGTCAGATCAGAATCCTGAACTTCTTTCAGTACGCGGTGCGCCGGAAGTATAATAAGCCCTGGATCTTCCATACTGCTGAGATACATCATTACATAGTTGGCCGGATGATCAGCGTTAAAATCTGGTTTAATTTCAGACATCCACTTTTTGTATTTAAGGGCTGTTTCATATCTATGATGACCATCGGCAATGAGCAATTTTTTTTCCTTCATTGCATCGGTTATATGACTGTGTACAGATGTGTCGATTATGCGCCAAAGCTTGTGCTTCAAACCGTGGCTGTCAATAAATTCCATATTCGGCGCTTTAGCACCGGCCGCATTCTTTAATGAACCCAGAATATCGTTTTGATCGGAATAAATTCCAAAGATCGGGCTGAAATTAGCATGGCAGTTCTTTATAAGTTCAAACCTTTCCGCTGTTACTTTAGAGAAGGTTTTTTCGTGTGGAATAACTATTCCCTTGCTAAAAGGTTCAAGGCCGACTAAAGCAATCAGGCCGTAGCGTGTAATCATTTTATTTTCTGAAGAAAACTCCACACTTGTAAGATATAGCGAAGGTGAGTTGTCGCGCACCAGGATATTTTTTGAGAGCCAGTCATTAAAAAAACCCGCGGCTTTTGTGTGCCAATTGTTTTTGTTTGTATCGTTTTCAGCCTGTTTGCCCAGTGTCAGCCGGATAATATTATATGGATGCCGGTTATGGAAATCGAGCTGTTCCTGTTTCGAGATAACATCATAAGGGGGTATTGTAACATCCCCCAGGTTGTGAATCTTGTCAGGATTATAAAAAACTCCTTTTAATGGTATAATTCTGGCCATTTTTATATGTTCCTTTATATATATAGATTTTTCACGCAAAAATGCAAAAACGCAAAGAATCAAAACCTTAGCATTTTTGCGTTTTCCTGGTTAATTTATACTGACACTTGATATTAAAAAGAATAATGATTATCAAGTCAAATAATTATTAAAAAAATATTTATCACAAAAAAGCACGAAACTATGAAGACCTATCTGCATGCAATGCACAGGCAGACACGAAAAACATTTAATAATTTCGTGCTTTCGGTTTTTTGTGATTTTGGGTTGCTAAAGATTATTGACAGGCTGTATCAAAAATTATATTCAAATTAGCTTGCTCCTTAATTTAGGAGAGGTGGCCGAGCGGCTGAAGGCCCCGCTCTCGAAAAGCGGTATCTTGTGAATAACGGGATCGTGGGTTCGAATCCCACCCTCTCCGCCATTGAGAGATTTTTTAGTTAAGTTACCCCAGGAGAGATGTCCGAGCTGGCTGAAGGAGCACGACTGGAAATCGTGTGTGCTGCCAAAAGCGGTACCGAGGGTTCGAATCCCTCTCTCTCCGCCAAAAAATATCTGACAGGATGAACAGGATTATTTATTTTTTTGCCTTTCTTCCAGCCGTCGCATCTTATCAGATGCTATGGCCTGGCAAGCAGGAAAGGCGAAAAATATCCTGAATATCCTGTAAATCCTGTCAAAAAAAATTACAGAATATTTTCTATGTCCTATCTCGTTCTTGCACGCAAATACCGCCCACAAACATTTGAAGAGGTTGTTGGGCAGGACCATATTACCCGTACCCTGGCCAATGCAATTTCCTCAGACCGGGTTGCCCACGCAATCTTGTTTTCAGGTCCAAGGGGTACAGGTAAAACAACAGTAGCCCGCATACTTGCAAAGGCTATGAATTGTAAAAAAGGCCCTGCGCCGATCCCTTGTAATGAATGCAGATCCTGCAGAGAAATTACCTCGGGAAGAGCTGTGGACGTTTTTGAAATTGACGGTGCATCGAATAACGGAGTAGATCAAATAAGGGAACTGCGCGAAAATGTCAGATATATGCCTGCACACAGTCTCTATAAGATATATATAATAGATGAAGTTCACATGCTCAGCACATCAGCCTTTAATGCGCTCTTAAAAACACTTGAAGAGCCACCTTCCCATGTCATGTTTATCTTTGCCACTACGGAACCCAATAAAATTCCAATAACTATTCTTTCACGCTGCCAGAAGCATGATTTCAGGCGGATAAGCCTGGAATCGATATCAAAGCACATGTCGCTTCTTTGCTCAAAAGAAGGTATCGATATTGAAGATGAAAGCCTGGAACTTATTGCCCGTGAGGCCGACGGAAGCATGAGAGATGCCCTCAGTCTTCTTGATCAGGTTATGGCCTGTCTTGAAGGAACTATTACAAATGACCGAATAGTCGATATTCTTGGTGTCATAGACCGTAAAAATCTTTTTGCCATTTCCTCAGCCATTATGAGCGGAAATATTCCTGCTATTCTTGATATCCTTGATGACATTTACGTCCATGGCCACGATATAAAAAAGGTATATTCAGATCTTGTAGAACATTTCAGAAATCTGCTGGTCGTTAAAATGGGAAAAAAAATAAGCAAACTGGTCGATCTTCCTGTCCACGAAATTGACCTGATGGCAAATCAGATAAAGGACATTTCCGAAGTTTATTTAAACCAGGTTTTTAATATCCTCTTTAATGAAGAAACAACAATAAGATTTTCAGCCCAACCGAAGCTCGCTCTTGAAATGGCATTTATCAAAATGTTTCAGATCAAACCGGCTCTGTCCATTGATAAGCTGATAGATAAGCTTGACACGCTAAGGCAGGAAACAGGTCCGATTCAAGGAAAAGAGCTTTTTGAAACGCAGGCCCGTTATGGCCCTGAAAAAAGTAAAATTGAATCACCTGATAAATCACAGGATAAACCACAAGATAAAAATGATAAACTTCCGAATATGCCAGACAGGCAACAGGATATTAAAGGGATAGAAAGCCAAGGGGCGACCACAATTTCAAACTCGCTCGACGATCTTGATGCGACATGGAACAGGCTGTTTGAAATTATATCAAAAAAACACCCTTCCCTTGCGGCAAACCTTGCAAAGTGCACCTTAAAAAGCCTGAACGACCAGAGCCTTGAAATAGAAGTAAATGGTAACGTTTTTAATGCTCATATGGTACGACGCAATAAAAACATGACGATTTTAAAAAACATCTGTAAAGATTTTTTCTCAAAAAACATGAAAATTATTATAACTGAAAAACTAGATAATAATACGAGGGATAAAAAAGACCGGGATAATCACCTGAAAAAGGAAGCGCTCAGCCATCCGCTTATTAATGATGCAATAGAGATTTTCAACGGCGATGTTGTTGATGTAAAAATTATATAGGGTTCGTGCAGGCTTATCCGGTCATACGGGGAGGTATTTTAATGAAAGGCATGGGAAACATGATGAAGCAAGCCCAGAAGCTTCAGGCAAAAATGCTAAGGATGCAGGAAGAACTGGCTGACAGAACAATTGAAACAACATCAGGCGGCGGCATGGTTAAGGTTGTAGCAAATGGAAAGCAACAGATCGTAACAATAGAAATAGAAAAAGAAGTTGTCGATCCTGAAGATGTGGAAATGCTGCAGGATTTAATTCTTGCGGCAATAAATGACGCTCTTGCAAAATCACAGGAAATGGTTTCATCAGAAATGAGCAAACTAACCGGCGGATTGAATATCCCGGGATTGACGTAATATGAACTATTATCCGGCTTCAATACAAAACGTGATAAAAAACATTTCAAGGCTACCCGGCATAGGAGAAAAAACAGCCGAGCGCCTTGCATTGCATATTCTCAAAGCGCCCCGCATTGAGGCTGAGCACCTTGCCCGCAGTATTGTCGAACTAAAAGATAAGATAAGATTATGCACCAGTTGCTTTGCTTTAAGCGACAGTGACCTTTGCAGCATCTGCAGTGACCCTGCAAGGGACAAATCCTTATTGTGCGTGGTGGAACAACCTGCCGACATGGTGTCTGTTGAAAAATCCGGTGCATTTAGAGGTCTTTATCATATTCTATCCGGTGTACTGTCTCCCATGAACGGAGTCGGACCGAATGATATAAAAATCAGGGAATTGATATCCAGGTTAAAAGATGGCCGTGTCAAAGAGATTGTTCTCGCCACAGGAACAAATGTTGAAGGAGAAGCGACCGCATCTTATCTTGCGCAGCTTCTTGAAAAATTTCCTGTCAAGGTTACTCGAATTGCATCAGGCGTTCCCATGGGAGGTGACCTTAAATACGTGGATCAGGTTACCTTGAAAAGAGCCATGGAGACCAGACACAGTGTCTGACGCCCTGCCTGAAATTTTCCATTGTAAAAAATGCGGCGACTGCTGCCGCGGTTATGGCGGAACTTTTTTATCTCAAAAAGATATTAAAGCCATTGCAAGATATATCAGAACGGATGTCAAAATTTTTTTAGCCAATTACTGCAAATTTTCCGGCACAAAACCAATTCTTTCCCAGGACAAAAACGGGTACTGCATATTCTGGGACGAACTTTGCACTATTCACCCAGTTAAACCCTATATGTGCAAAGCATGGCCTTTTATAAAAAGTGTACTTGTTGATGCCGGTAACTGGCGTATTATGTCATCAATGTGCCCGGGGATTGATGCAGACGTACCGGACAGCGTGGTAAGCAAATGTGTGGCTGAGAAGTTAGCTGATTTAGCTCATAGGTGATAGGAAATGAATAGAACCGGTTTTAAACCCCAGATCTTTTTAAAAAAAAGAACCTTTATTGTTTAAGAATGATCGATGTCCGATGATAAATAATATCTATCAATGACCTGTTCTCCACTGTTCTACATCTATCAGCTTATAAACATCATGCTCTTCTCCGTCTGATAGAATCCTGAGAAGAATATTTTTTTCTTCAAGAGTTTGCAGGCAGTCTCTTAATTCTTCTTCGCTGCTGTTCCATATTTCAAGAATATTCTT
>JAUVHU010000103.1 GCA_030593145.1 Desulfobacteraceae bacterium | reverse complement strand
TTTTTTGCAAAATAATCGCGAAAATATTGTTTTATTGCCATGCGAGCATATTGACTTGCCCTTATTCCTATATATTTTTCATGAGTCACAATAACAGATACGACAAGCTTTCCAGATCCTTCCTTTTCCTCAGCAAAACCCACAAACCAGTCATATCTGCCATCGTGTTTTTTAGTGCCCATAGAACCCGTTTTGCCGCCTACATTCAGCTTTGAAAGAATATGATCGGTTCGGTAACCTCTAAACGCTTTACTGCAAGTGCCTGAACGTACCGATGCCCTCATGAGGCGGTTAACTATATCTGATGATTCGGAGGTTATCGCCTGGTTCATAGTAACCAAATGGCTGCGATAAATGGTATGACCCTTGCCATCAATTATTTGATCAACAATCGTAGGTTCTATCATCCTGCCCTGATTAAGAATTGCCGAGCTTATAACGGCTCCGTGAAGAGCTGACATTTTGGTTTCATGGTTGAAACCGCAGGCAACTTCAGCCCATTGGTAAGGATCATCAGATAAAGAAATAAAACTCGGAGAAAGTGGAATCTCAAAATTAATTTTTCGGTTAAAGCCGAATGCTAATGCATATTCTTCAAGATTGTTTTTACCAAGGTGATGCTCTCCGATCTTTCCGAATACAGGATTGACTGATTGGGCAAATGAGTCCTTTAATGTTATCCTGTTGGTGTATTTATTTGTCTTATTTTTCAACTGGGATTTATATAAAGTGTATTTCCCGCCGTTGTATGAAAATTTAGAGTTTAAATTAAAACCGCATTTTTCAATGGCTGCCGCTGCTGTAACAATCTTAAAAATACTCGCGGCAGGAAATTCGCTGTCTATGCATGGATTGTTTGACGGATCTGTTTTGTCGAAACTAACCATTGACAAAATCCTGCCCGTAGAAGGTTCCATAGCAACAATCCCGACATATCGAGATGTGGACTTATCAATTTTTTTTTGTAAATAATTTTGCAGAGAAGGATCAAGGCTGGTATTAACTCTTAATTTATGGCCGTCTGCAACTAAATCAAAACTCTTATCTTTAAGGTTGACAAAGACTTGGTTATCCAGCAGAGACTGAACATCATTTTTGTCAATCAGCTTTCTGTTTGAAAGCTGCTCTTTAGATGCACGATTATAATCTTTTTGTGAGTAATTAAATGCGGTTTCGCCAAGTTTGCCGGATATTAAATAAAAACTAATCAGCGTTAATATAAGGAAAGAGGAGTATTTAATAATTCTTTTGCTTAATCTGTTTATTAAGACAGACTTTTTCAGCCTTGCCTGATAATCTTTCCAGCCAGGTTTCTTAAAAATTTTATGCTCGGATTTAAATCTGTTTTGTTTCATTATTAGTTATTGCTATAAATAACAAACAACTCGGTTATTAGGTCAGAGAAGTCCCTGGCTTAATTTTCTTGTCAACAGTTCCGAGAGCGCAGATATTACCATCAAAGCCGGCCAGTAACATACCCTTTGACAATATCCCCATAATTTTGGCTGGTTTCAAATTAGCGACAACAATTACCTGTTTGCCGATAATGTCATCCGGATTATAGCCTTCTGAAATCCCAGCCACAATTGTTAGCTTTTTCTCTAAATCAACCTCTATTTTAAGAAGCTTTTTTGCCCTTGGAATTACTTCAGCATGAACCACGGTTGCTATCCTTAGATCAACCTTATTAAATTCTTCCATAGATATCTCTGGTTTAAGGTCGGGCAATATTTTTTCCGAAGAGTTCTCACCAGAATAAAGCTCATTTTTTTTTAAGTCAACTCTTGGGAAAAGAGTAACTGATTTGGGAAGTTTGATACCTGATTTCATAGTTCCCCATTTTTTGAGAATTTCTAATCTGTAATAACTCTCATCAGGATTCATTCCGAGATGCTTCTGCATGTTTGCAGAAGTGTCCGGCATTACCGGATAGACAAGACCCGATATGACTCTGAGTCCTTCAAGAAGATTATAGATTACAGCTTCAAGCTGTTTTCTGCTGGATTTCTTCTTCGCGAGTTCCCATGGCGCTGTGACATCAACATATTTGTTCATCCGGCTTATAAATTCCCAGACAGCTATGAGAGCCTTATGAAATTCAAACTTTTCCATAGCGCTCTCGAATTTATCAATAGCCTTAATTGCATCTGATTCAAGGCCAAGCTGTAACTCCTGCTCTAAAACAGGATCAACTTCCGGAATTTCCCCTGAGAAATATTTGTGAGCCATTGCAAGAACCCTGCTAAACAGATTCCCCAGGTCATTTGCCAGATCAGAATTAATGCGCTGCACCATAGACTCTTCAGAAAAACTGGAATCAAGGCCAAAGACCATATCCCGCATGATAAAAAACCTGAACGCATCCAGCCCGTATTTATTTTTTATTTGAAGAGGTTCTATCACATTGCCGAGACTTTTGGACATCTTGCTCTGGTCAACATTCCAGTATCCATGAACATTCAGACGCTTATAAACCGGAATGCCTGCTGCCTTCAGCATAATAGGCCAGTAAATACCATGGGGCTTAAGGATATCTTTGGCAACAATGTGATTAACATGCGGCCAGAATTTTTTAAAAAGTTCTCCATCCGGGTATCCTACGGCAGAAATATAATTTATTAAAGCGTCGAACCAGACATATGTGACATAGTTGTCATCAAATGGAAGACTGATACCCCATTCAAGGCGTGTTTTTGGACGAGATATACACAGGTCTTCAAGCGGTTCGCTTAAAAAAGACAAAACTTCATTTCTGTATCGCTCGGGGTATATGAAATCAGGATTATTATTAATATGGTCTATAAGCCAGTCCTGATATTTGCTCATCTTAAAAAAATAATTGGATTCCTTGATAACTTCCGGTTCTGTTTTATGATCAGGACATTTGCCGTCAACAAGCTCACGCTCAGTGTAAAACCTTTCACAGCCAAAACAGTAAAGTCCTTTATATTCACTAAAATATATTTCACCCGAATCATATATCTTTTGCAGTATATTCTTTACCACTGCGATATGAGCCGGGTCTGTGGTGCGTATAAAATAATTGTATCTAATTCTGAGTTCCGGACAAAGGTCTTTAAAAAGACCGCTTATTTTATCTACGTATGCCCTGGGGCTAAGATTCTCATTCTTTGCGGCACGAACAATTTTGTCTCCATGCTCATCAGTACCGGTAAGAAAGAAAGTCTCTCTATCGCGCATTAAATTATATCGGCACGCAACATCCGCAGCAATAGTAGAATAAGCATGCCCCAGATGAGGCCTTGCATTAACATAATAGATGGGCGTTGTTATATAGTAGGGCTTTGGCATTTCCTATTCCTCTCCTTTTATAAGTTCATCTAACCGGGCCTCTATTTCCGGACCACTATCTAAACGAACGGTCAGCCTGTTACATATTAAGTTATGACGAATAACTTTGCCCTTGCCGCCGGATGTATTCACTAATCTGCCGATTTTTGGAAATTTTCCCCTCAGTTTTTGATAAGTTTCATGTTCAAAAGTCAGACAGCACATAAGGCGACCACACATGCCGGATATCTTGGTTGGGTTCAAGGACAAACCTTGGTCCTTTGCCATACGTATGGATACAGGACCGAATTTTTCTATGAATGCTGAACAGCAAATTTCACGCCCGCATCTCCCTATGCCACCGCACATCTTGGCCTGATTGCGTATCCCCACCTGCCGCATCTCAATTCTTATCCCGAACTCTTTGACAAGCATCTTTACCAACTGCCGAAAATCCACACGGCCTTCAGAAGTGAAAAAAAATGTTAATTTACCTGCATCAAAGGTGCTTTCAACAGAAAAAAGATTCATTTTAAGCCCTAATTGTTTTATGCAGTCAAGGCAAAAAGCCTGAGCCTTTTTTTCAGTCACAAGATTTTTCTTTCTTTGCTTAAAATCTTCTTCATTAGCTAAACGGAAAACCTGTTTCAAAGGCCTGTTCGACAACTTTTCCTCATAGGGGAGAGGTGAAATGGCAACAATCCCCAAACCAAGCCCCTGCTCGGTTTCAACAATCACATTGTCATCTTTATTTAAAACAAACGCACCGCAGTCAAAATCATAAAGTTTACCTGCAGGTTTAAATCTTATTCTAACAATTTTTCTCATATTCCAAATTTCTCAACCCTTGCAAGCCTCAACATCATTACTTCCAGAGTCAGTCTTAAATTTGTGTTTGCCCGTATATCTTTCTGTGCTGTCTGAATGGCTTCTATTTTTAAAAGAAGCGATTTGACCGCAATTTTTTGTGAAGCATATTGAATCTTGCGGATCAAGTCTTTATTGATAATTTTTTCAGGACTATATTTATAAATAATCAGGTCACGCAAATAAGTTTTAATAATCTCAAGAGAGTCCTGAATAATTTCTTTGTTTTTTGATAATCTTTCCGCAAATGAGAGAAGTATAATAATCGGCTCTAAAGACAAAGATCCGGTCTTTTCCAATCCAATAATATTTAACAGCCAGTCCCTGAGGCAAATCCAATTCGCCTGGCTATTCTTTTTTATCATAGAAAGAGCCTTGGTCATACTACCATTTGCCATGGCTGAAAATATTGCTGCATCTTCAGCATTAACCCCATGTTTTTCAACCAGAAAAGTCTTTAGCTTTTCTCTATGAATGGGGCTAAATCTGATATGCTGACAGCGCGATACAATTGTTGGAAGCAAATCAGATGTCTGCACGGCAGTAAGTATTAAAACAGTTCGCGCAGGTGGTTCTTCCAGCACCTTAAGCAGAGCATTAGCTGCTTGAGGATTCATGGCCTGGGCATCGGAAATTATAACGATACGTAATCTTGCCTCGTATGGCTTCAGTGAAAGCGTATCACAAATGTCACGGATTTGTTTGATCCTGATAAAAGGACCAGACGGCTCAACTCGAATTATATCCGGGTGGTTACCTGATTGGATTTTCCTGCATGATCTGCAACGACCGCAGGGATCCGCTGCTGACAGGGCTTCTCCCCCCCCGCAATTGCATGCCATTGCAAAAGCGAGAGCAGTAGTGCTTTTCCCAATTCCGTCAGTACCGGTAAAAAGAAGGGCATTAGGAATGGTCATGTTCAGAAGAATGTTTTTTAAAAGTCTTATTGGCTGTTCTTGATCTATTATTGATTCAAACCAGGACACAAATTTAATTATCTACCCGTTCTTTCAGTTCTTTCCCGGATTTGAAAAAAGGAAGTTTTTTGGGTTTTATTATTACCTTCTCGCCGCTTTTTGGATTTCTTCCTGTGTAGCTTTTGTATTCTTTAACAAAAAAACTGCAAAGGCCTCTAATTTCAACACGCTTTCCTTTAGCCATAGCGTCCGCCATGCTATCGAAAAATATTTGAACAACCTTTGCCGCCTCCGATTTTGAAATGTTAGCCTCAGCTTTCAAGACTGAAATAAGTTCCAATTTATTCATCTATAATCCTCCATGCAATAACTGATAATCCCATATACAGAGTTTCAGATAAATAATTTCACTGCGTTATCAGTCGTCGACGTATAACTAATACGCCTTCCTCCTTCTGGCCTTGTGAAATTAATTATCTGAAACTCTGTAATAAACTATTAAACATAAGTTCATAAGAAGTCAAGCACTTATGCTATAGAGTTTCAGATAAATAATTTCACTGCGTTATCAGTCAAAATTCTCGACGACGTACAACTTAGTACGACTTACTCGGATTTTTCCTTCTA
>JAUVHU010000028.1 GCA_030593145.1 Desulfobacteraceae bacterium | reverse complement strand
CTTTCAGAGCTGAAAAGGGGAATATTTACAAGCACCAAATGGGGAAGTATGCGGCCTTCATGGCATATCCAGTGCGCGGCTATTTCCATGAAATACCTTGGAGAAAGCTTTGATATCCATACCAGCAGCAGGGAGCTTGTTTTTCCGCACCATGAAAACGAAATAGCAATTGCCGGCGCTGTCACCGGAAAACCACTTGCAAAATACTGGATGCATTGTGACAGGGTGCTGGTTGACGGTAAAAAAATGGGCGAAAAAGGGACAGGTTTTACACTTGCCGACCTGAATAACATGGGCTATGACGGCAGAACAATCAGGTTCTGGCTGCTTTCAAACCATTACAGAAAACCGGTTGCTTTTTCCGGTGACAGGCTCGAATATGCCAGGCATACTCTTAAAAGACTTGATTCATGCACCTTGGATCTGCGTAACATTAAGGAGGGAACTCCCTATAAAGAATTGGATCAGCTTCTGTATGACATTAAACATGGCTTTACCAGCGCCATGAATGATGATTTGAATATTTCAGCAGCCCTGGCCTCAATTTTCAAGATTGTCAAAAGAATAAATATACTTGCCATGAGCGGCGGAATTGACCCGAATGGAGCATCAAAAATTCTGGATGCGTTCAGAAATATCGATTCAGTGCTGAAAATATTCGATTTTGCCAATGAGCTTTCAGATGATGAGCTTTCAGAACCTGAAATAGAGCGCCTGATAAAAGAAAGGGCTAAAGCCAGAAAAGAAAAAAACTGGGATCTTGCAGACAAGATTCGTGATCAATTAATATCCCAGGGAATTACAATAAAGGATCTTAAAAGCTAAAATGAGCAATCAACCATTAGATATTGTCTGAACGAAAAGTGTTTTTTTCAATACTGGCAATAGCTTCAGCTCATTTGGCTATCTGAAGATTTGCGAAAAAGCTATTAGCGGTTAGCTCTTAGCTAAAAGCTAACTGCTAATTGCTAACAGCTAATCGCTTAACGCTTAACTAACGTAGGTAAAATTAAAAAATGAAACCTATATTTTTTCCATTCACATACATATCCAGACCGGTTGCCGAGACTCTCTCCAACCTGTTCGGAAAAATCGTCGTTTATCAGCCTTCACAGCAAAAACTCCCTGAAACAATGGAAGAATTATCTCAAAGCGGCATGCTTGACATACGTGTGCCTGTAATAAAAGATAAAAATATACTCAATGCCATGTTAAAAGAATGCAGGGCATGGATAAATCTCCACCAGGGAAACAAGGGAATGGTGAAAGAGTTTTTCAAGACACATAAAGATACCATTCCCTTTTTTAACGATTCGTTAACACCCCAAATTAAAGCTGATATTAAAAAAAGAAGCGAGGGAAACCAGCAGGAAATTAAACCGGATTTCCTGCTTAGCGCTATATTGTTTCTTCATATTGCCCAGGAATTCGATATGCAAAACTGGGAAATAAATAATGGGCTTCTAATGATTGAAAATATGGAGAAAAATCTTATTGAAAATCTTAAAGGAGAATCTTCTGTTTTATTAAATAATATCGAAAAACGCACATCTACTACTGATGATCCAGGCGATTACATGATAAAAGATAGAATAAAAGCATGGTCGCTTATTATGCAATATGATCATGATATATCAGGGCTGTTTATCACAAACAGCAAAGCAGCTTTTAACTATTTTATCAATAAAACACCAAAAGCAAAAAATATATATAAATGCAACTCAATACCGGCAGATAAAAACTGTATTCAAAAAACAGAAAAATGGCGCAACAATTTAGTGAAACATCTTGAAACGCTGGCAGAAAATCCCTGGCAAGACTCAACTGATGAAATTAGTAAAGAGTCCGACATTATAGAGTGTAATGAAAAAGTGTCGATGACATTCTCTCTTGTGCCGGGAGAAACACCATATGACTTTTTTTCGCGCTGCGCCGGCATTAAACCGCATAAAGATATTGAAATTACGGAAGATATAAGGTTTAAAAATACTCTCCTCGGGCTTATTGAATTTAATTAACTCCCTTATCAATTATTATATTGACTTCCCGAATATTGATGGATTCGTAAAAAGCATATATTATGCCGCTTCGCAGCACTGCAACCGAAAATAATTTATCAATCATATCAAAAGGTTATGCGATTTAGTTATTTGAACATTAGAAAAAAAATACAAGAAGACTTGACTCCCTCTTTTAATTGATATAAGGATTTTTTCAAAGTTAAATCACAATAATTAATTAGTTGTTTTTCGAGCCGCGTTGCGGTAAAGTCTAAATTTTTATCAGGAAAGGAGAGATTAAAAAATGCCTACACCAACTGTTGATCCGGAAAAATGCGAAGGTTGTGAAGAATGCGTTGATATTTGCCCAATGGAAGTATTTGAAATGCAGAATGACAAATCTGTAGTCGTAAATGGCGATGATTGCGAGGGCTGTGAAAGCTGCCTTGAGGTTTGTGAATCAGGCGCTATTACTGTCACAGACAACTAAAGCTTTTTATTATGTTTTCACCACGAAGAGCACGAAGAATTTGAAGTGTTAGGTGTTAAGAAAAAATCTTTAATCCTCTGCTATCCTGTTAGGATGCCATCAATCTTCGTGTCTTTCGTGGTTTATTTTTATTCTTTATAATTCTGACTGTTTTAAAAACCACAGTTTGAGACCTTTGCAAAATGCCCCTTTTGCCTTTCGACCTGTGGCGGGATCAGGTCCAAATTTCTTCCAATGCACTAACCCTTTTACCTCTCTATCATTTTTTTAAAATCAACAGCGCCTTTGTCTATCTCTGTTTCAAGCAAATCATAGATGTGAGACTTTGCAAAACATCCCCTTTTGTCCGATTACTGCGTCAGGCTCAAATTTCAATCCTCGAAATATTCAATATATTCCTCCGGTTGAAGTTTTCGCCTTCCTTGTACTCGAACAAAATTGAACATTTTTCAAAGGTCTCAGATGTGCGTAATTTTGCAATTTAACTTTACACCGTTCAATTGTTATAATTTTCGGGCTATCACTTCAATCTTGACAGTAATACTTATTGACAGTTATTATTAACTCAAGAAAAATCGCACTTGTTGTTGAATATTGAATATAATTTTTCTGTGGAGGATCACCATGTCAGAACATAAACCAATCATTCTTGAAGATATTTTAAAAAATCCTGAAGTTCAAAAAGCAACCAGCAATATAAATCAGGAACTCATTGAAAGGAAAGAATACAAACCTCCTGTATGCGATGTCTTCTCCCACCCTTATACTTTTTTGCAGGAAAATGCTGATTTTCAATTTGTTGTTGATAATGAAGCAAAAAAACTGCTGCCAAAGATTATCGACAATAAAGTAGCATTTATTACCAAAGTTAATTCACCTGACAACCCCTTTAAAGAAAAATACTGCAAAAGACGTAATATCGGCATTGTCTTTTCAGGGGGACCCGCTCCCGGCGGGCATAATGTAATTGCAGGGCTTTATGACGCAGCTAAAAAAGTCAATCCTGAAAATAAAATATTCGGTTTCCTGCTTGGTCCCGATGGAATTATTGAAAATAAAGCCATTGAGCTGACTGCCGAGCTTGTCGATGCTTATAGAAACCTGGGTGGTTTTTCCATGATCAAAACAGGACGGGCAAAAATTGACTCCAAGGAAAAGATGCTCCTCACAAAAGAGACATGCAGGGATCTTGGCCTCGATGCCATTGTAATTGTCGGAGGCGATGATTCAAATACCAATGCGGCATTTCTGGCCCAGGAGATGTTTGAAGAAGGTCTGCAAGTTATCGGCGTCCCCAAGACAATTGACGGTGATATTCAGGTAAAGGATACTGCCGGTAAAACTCTGTGCGCCATTTCCTTTGGTTTCCATACAGCCGCACGCGCATTTGCCAATGAGATAAGCAATCTGTGTACAGACAGCAGCTCAGATGTCAAATACTGGCATATCTGCAAAGTCATGGGAAGGGTGGCAAGCCACCTGGCTCTTGAAGTGGCTTTGCAAACACATGCGAATATTACGCTGATCGGCGAGGAACTTGCTGATCACACGGATAAAGAAAGAATCGAAAAAGCAAAAAAAGAAAATATTATCGATTATGGCGCTTACGGCATGACCCTGCGGCATCTTTCCCGTATAATCTGCGACAGCATTGTAAGAAGAGCGGCTGTTGGCAAAAGTTACGGAATAATTGTCATACCTGAGGGCATTCTGGAATTCATTGATGAAATACAGACGTTTATAATTAAACTGAATACAATAATTGCCGACCATAACGAACTGCACGATACGGATTTTCACTCTGATTTTCCTCTTCTCCGGGATAAACTGGAATATCTGCGAAGGCTGGCAAGACGTTCCCGTGAAGACAGTTCCTTTACCATATGGAATACAAGGGACGACGATCTGTTCGACGATATCCCGGAATTCTTCCAGAAAGGGCTTCTCACCGAAAGAGACAGCCACGGCAATTTCCAGTTTTCACTGGTTGAAACAGACAAGATCGTAATGGAGCTGGTAACCGACTATCTAAATATTCTCAAAGAAAAGGGAGTTTATAAAACAGGAATAGAAAAGACCTATTATAAAGACACCCTTAATAAGGCGGGCATTGATCCTGATTTTTTTGGGCCTGTAATGTTTAAAAACTATGATGATTCTGATCTTCTGCTGGTTAAGAAATCGATCATATCTGTTAAAACACTCAAAAAGGTTCTGCAAAAGGAAGGAGCTGTCAAGGACAATGAAAAAATCCCCGCTCCTGTGGAAAAAATCTTTAAAAAATCGGTTCCCAAGTTCAAGACCCAGGTGCATTTTTACGGTTATGACGGCAGGGGGAACGATCCAACCAGATTTGACTGCGTATATACCTACAACCTGGGATTAACGGTTTTCAGCCTTATAGCCAATGGCGCAACCGGCCAGATGGCTGCCATAAAGAACCTGGAAATGGATTTTTCCAGATGGGAGCCGATCGGAATCCCAATAGCGCCTCTTATGCATCTTGAAGAAAGAAAGGGGAAACTGACCCTTGTGCTGGAAAAAAGCGTGGTGGATGTAAATTCCATAGCTTTCAGAGCTGTAAAGAAATTAAGAGAAAAATGGCTTGCGGCAGCACCGGGTGAGGATAACTTTAGAAGACCTGGACCCATACGTTTTACCGGAAAAAGTGAAGAGGACAGGCCTATAACACTGGTGTTAAATTCATTACATAATAGAGTGATAGAGAATTAATGGGTAAATCACCTACCACCAGTAGAACGGGTGGTTTGATGAAGACCCATCGAAGGGGTCTAACAGCATAGCGATTCATAGCAGATTACAATCCAATATCAAAGGCACAACCGTTAAGATAAAAAACTATGAACGTCCAACATCGAACGTCCAACATCGAATTTTGAATAAGGAATTCTACTAATTTATAAACTGGCAGAGCGAAGCGATTTCATCATTCGATGTTCGGCGTTTGGCGTTCGATGTTCGGCGTTCAAAAAAGAAATTTTACTCTGCCGTTCAAGCGAACAGTTTTAGCGTGTCAGAAAACCACGACTCGGTTCCTTCCTTCGTCCTTTGCCCTGTATAATGCCTTATCCGCACATTCGATCAGGGTCTTGGCATCGGTAATCTCAGGATGTGGAAAGCCGGCAACCCCCACGCTGATGTTCACCGTCAGAACCAGATCGTCTGCATGAAACTTATACTGTTCCACAGCCTTCCGCAGACGTTCCGCAATCATCAAGGCTTCCTTGGGCGCCGTATGATACATAAGCAAGACAAACTCTTCTCCTCCATACCTCGCCGATAGATCGCTGTCCCTTATTAATTCCTCGATCAAACCGCCAAGTGTTTTAAGAACCATATCCCCGGTCTGATGACCGTAATTATCATTGAATTTCTTGAAGTGATCTATATCAAACATTACGCATGAAAGAGATTCGTGATAACGGATGGCTCTTTGAAAATCCTTGGAGATCGTCTCTTGAAAATAACGGTGATTGTACAAGCCTGTCAGACCATCACGATTAGCCATTTCTTTGAGCTGTCGATTTTTTTCTTTTAGATTTTCGTGAAGCTCCCTGATCTGCAGGTGGATATTAACTCTGGCAATCAACTCACCTTCGTCAAAGGGCTTGGTGACATAGTCTGAGGCCCCCATCTCCAGCCCGCGCACCTTGTCCGCTGCTTCAGACTTGGAGGTGAGCATGATGACAGGTATCTCCGACGTGGCATCCTCTTTCTTGATTCGTTGACAAACCTCGTATCCATCTATCCCTGGCAGGATCAGATCCAGAAGGATTAAATCAGGATATTCTGTTGCGGCTGTTTGCAATCCTGTATTTCCATCCTCGGCCAAAAGAACCTGATGGCCCTGCTTGTTCAGGATAGTCTTAGCTACATGCAATATCAGTTTGCTGTCATCAATTATCAGAATTCTTGCCATAACTTAGCTCCGCCCCGCTTCGCAATTGGTCAACCAATTCCCTACTCGACCATCACCTAACCTTGGTGAGAAGAATATCAGGGATATCTTCCGGTGAGGCAACTGCATCCACGATCCCTCGCTTTATGGCTACCCGCGGCATCCCGAAAACAACACAGCTCGCTTCGTCCTGAGCAATAGTATAAGCTCCCGCCTTTTTCATTGCAGCCAGCCCGTCAGCCCCATCATTTCCCATACCGGTCAATATTATGCCCACTGCTTTGGGACCAGCACTTTTCGCAACCGAATGGAAAAGCACATTTATTGAGCGGCATATATTTGTCGATGGCTGTTCTGTCGGCAAGATTTTGTCAAGCCGAATCCTATAACCAGCTCCATTTTGAACTACCCGCATATGTTTTCCCCCTGGTGTAATTAAAACAGTGCCCTGATCCACACGGTCCATGTCACGCGCTTCCCGCACCTCAAAAGGGAGCAGACTGTTGAGCCTCTGGGCTAAGGCATGGGTATATCCTGCGGCCATATGTTGCGCAATCACGATACCCAGTGGCTGAAAAGAGATACCGCAAAGAAGCTTCTGAAGTACCTTGGGCCCACCAATAGAGGCCCCGATAGCGATGAGCTTGTTTGCGATTGCATCCGGCGTTTTTCCTATCTTTATCAGTGCCTTACGATGCAGGATAAAGGGTTTAACCTGTGCTTCACTTGCGGCCCGGACCTTGGTGACTATTTCGTCGCGTAATGATGTAAATCCTATTTCTGCGCCATAAGACGGTTTGGTTACAAAATCGACAGCCCCAGCCTCAAGAGCCTCAATAGTTCGAATGCTGTTTTTACGAGTATAAGAACTGAACATAACTACCGGAATGGGGGAATAACTCATAAGACGCTTTAAAAAGGTGATGCCGTCCATACGCGGCATCTCAATATCAAGGGTAATGACATCCGGCTTATCCTCAGCTATTAAATCCTTGGCCTCAAAAGGATCGGATGCAACTCCCATCACCTCTATATCGGGTTCTCCGGAAAGAATACGTCTAAGAGACAACTGCACTATCGGAGAATCATCTATAATAAGTACGCGTATCGGTTTCATATATGGACTTAGTACCCTTCGGATGTATGTCACTGTTGTAAATACCTATAATGTTAGAATAAAATAACATCCCTTGATAGATCGGCCAGTCTTTTATGCAAGATCAAACCTTTATAAGTTCTTTCTTTATCAAATAATTTATGATTTTTTTCCACATCAAACCGTTTCAACAAAACTTTTGCCGTATCTGTAAAAAAGAGAACTTTTCTGCCGGTGTATCCGCCCATGTCTTCACTTTTAACAGGTATCCCCTCTAATTCGAGAAACTTTCTTGCAAAATGGATGTTCGACTTTGTTACATTACCGTCACATTTTCGAAACTTCAGAACCTTTCCTCCACCAAATATCTTAGCTGCAAGGGTCTCTCTTCTTGCCCCGTATTTAATGAGTTCTCCGATGAGAAGCTCCATAGCATACATACCGTATCGTCCCATATTTGATGTAAGGATTTCATCCGGATGGATCATACCTGGGAGAAGATAGTGATTCATTCCTCCGATTTTTTTTTCAGTATCGTAAATACAGACGGCAATGCACGACCCTAAAACCGTATGAAGGATTTCTCCATTTTTTGAAACAAAATATTCTCCAGAGCTAAGCATGACCACGTTTTTTTTATACTTTTCACTGTAAAATCGCTTCAAAATCTTATTCCTTTTTACGATAGATCGCTCTTTCTATCAGGCTAAAGCGATCATCGATTCCCAAAAGCGACTCGGAAAGACCGAGGCACAAATATCCTTCCGGTTCAAGAAGGTTGTAGAATTGATCGATAATTTTCTTCTTTGTCGCAAAATCAAAATATATCATTACATTACGACAAAAAATCAGGCCTATGGGCCATTTAAGCTGGTTTATAGACTTCAAAAGATTGAGTCGTCTGAAAATCAATCTCTGTTTCAAACTCTTCTTTATCCGAAAGACCTCCTCGCCTTTACTGGTCTCCTTGCGAAAGTATTTTATAAGATAATCTGATGGAACCTCGGCAACCTGATCGGCTCTATATTTCCCAAGGTAAGCAATCTTCAGAGACTGAGTATTTGCATCAGTGGCCAGTATTTTGATGTCCCAGGATATAGAAACGTTGTCCATTTCATAAACAAGCATGGCCAGGCTGTAAGGTTCCTGGCCGGTGGAACACCCGGAAGACCATATCCTGATACGCTTTTCTTCTGCTTTTCTCTGAACCAGTTCCGGGAGAACGCGCTCGCGCAAAAGCTCAAACTGTTTCTCACCCCTGAAAAAGCTGGTCTGGTCGATGGTAATAATGTTGACCAGACACTGCAACTCTTTTACACTCTCCGGCTTAAGAATATAGTGATAGTAATCAAAATAAGAGGAAAGACCCAGATCCTGCAACCGGCGAGACAGCTTCAGGCCAAGCATCTTTTTCTTACTATGCCGGAGGGAAATTCCAACCTCCTTCTTTATAAGGCTGCGAAACAGATCAAAGTCTTTTTCGGATATTTCCGAAAGTATTCTATACTGCATCTACCAGTTCGAGTTCTTCAGGACTCAGCAGACGATCAATGTCCAGTAGGATTATCATTTCGTCTTGCTTTTTCCCGACACCTTTCAGGTATTCTTGCCGGAGGTTTGATGGAAGGTTTCCTGTTGTTTGAAACTCTTCAGGGAGGACCTCCAGCACATCCGAAATTTCGTCAACTATGACACCCATAATCCGCCCGGCGATTTCGACAACAATGATCACATGAAACCTTGTATATTCCTTTGCGGGAAGATTGAACTTTTCCCGCAGATCAAAGACAGGAATAATAGCGCCGCGCAAGTTGATGATCCCCCTGACAAACCCTTTCACTTGCGGCAGAGGAGTGATCTTCCGGTAGCTTAAGACCTCTTTTATTTTGGATATTTCAATACCAAAAATCTGTTGGTTTATTGAAAAGATAACATATTGGGTTCCGGCCATCAGAATTCCTCGAATCCTTCTTCAAATTCTTGTTCCAACAAATCTTCGTTCATGTCATCCACGTCTGGCTTGGTTGCCAGGGTTTTATACAACGGGGTGGAAATAGGTTCGGACTTCCGACGATTTTCGCTATCCGGCAGCGGCGGATCTTTTTCAATTTTTAGATCATCTACTTTTTGCTCATCCTTGTCTCCCCCCTCCTTATCCCCAAGGATAAACACTCCAACCATATTATGAAGCTGCTGTGCTTTTTCCGAGAGCTTCTGGGTTTCCTGCGAAATCTCTTCCACAAAATAGGCGTTCTTTTCATTCACATCGCTCATTTCCTGAGATCCCTCGCTAATCTGTTCGATTCCCTTCGAGCTTTCCTCATTTCCCATGCTGATCTCTCCCAATGCGTCTGAGACCTGCCCTGATGTTTGCACGATATCGCTAAAAGACCCTTTCAGTTTGTCAACCCAATGCCCGCTTGCAGTCACCTTGCTCATGATTTCCCGGACCAGCGTTTGAATGTCCTTGGATGCAGACCCGCTCCTTTTCGCGAGATTCCGTATCTCGCTCGCTACAACCGCAAATCCGCGTCCTTCTTCTCCAGCGCGAGCAGCCTCAACAGCCGCATTGATGGATAACAGATTAGTCTGGAATGTGATTTCATTGATTAGTTCCACCATATCGACAATCTTTTGGCTCGCATCTGACATCTCAATCATTGCATAAGATGTCTTTTTCACCTCCTCTACCCCCTCATGAGCCACCTTCACAGCTTCTTTGGAAAGGGAATCCGCATGACGGATATTTGTCAGATTTTCAGTAGTATTTGAGACCAGTTGTTCCAAAGTAGCGCTTATCTCCTCCATAGCTGATGCCTGCTGCTCGGTTCGCTGGGAGAGGCTCTGATTTCCCTCAGAGATCTGCGCGACTCCCCTGATTACCGGAATAATGTGATTCTTGACCTGAGCGATCAAGTTCACTATACCATCTAACGTGTCATTGATCCCTTTAGTCATCGCATCCATGGCATCTTCTGTTCCGGTGAGAGTCCCGCGCATAGTAAAATCGCCTTTGGCCGCCAGCTTGAGCATCTTGGAAAGATCCTCTACCTTCTTCTCCAGCTCTTGTTTAGCTTTGCCTTCCCGGTCATATGCCTCCTGAAGACTTTTTTCCGCCTCTACCTCGGCGGTCAGATCGCGGATGATCTCAAACGCCCCCAGAAGCTTTCCCGAAGAATCCCTTAGAACGGAAGAGATGGACATTGCCGGGATCTCATTTCCCTTCCGATCCGTCAGAGTCATACGTTGGCTTTCCGCAATTTCGTCGGTATCCATGGCTTTCTTTACAGGACAGTCCTTCTCACAGGCAGAGCTATGGAACACTTCATGGCATGGCTTTCCTATAACCTCATCCAATGACAAGCCGGACATGCGCACTGCATTTTCGTTAATAAAGGTCACATTCATTTCCGGATCAACCATAAAAAACGGATCGGTAATCCCAAGTTTTAAGCTGTTGGCGTATTCCATCCGGTCGCGTATGCCCTTTACCATCTGGTGAAAGTTGCGGGACAGACTTCCGATCGAATCAAGACTATCATCATCAATGGCTTCCACCGTAACATCTCCGGCAGCCACCCGGCTGGTTTTTTCTTCCAGCAGTTGAATTCGCCGTGAAACAAGCCTGGAAAAGAAGAAATTGATGAAGACCACCAGTCCTGTAAGAGCGGCCACAAAATAGATAATAAGCGTGTTTCTGGTGTGATTGATAGCGGCAAACACATTCTTGACAGGCTGTTTGATGACCATTGCGCCGAGGATCTTTCTGTCGGTTCCATGACAGTGGTGGCAGGATAATTCGTTAAGAATTGGTTTAATGGTTACCAGGAAAGGATCTCCTCCCTCTGTTTCGGGAAATGATATTCTCGGAGTTTTACCGGTTGCCAGCGCTTTGGCCAAAGCGTTGCGCGAGTCATTTCCCTGGAGATACTTTTCTATGTTGCTGTCAATGCGTTCCTTTTCCGATGCATAAGATATATTCTGGTGAAAGTCCAGAATGTAGACCTGAACACCATCCATGTGCTGTTTTACGTCTTTCATCTGCTCTTTAACTGTTGTTTCGTCCCCCACTGACATGGGGAACCTGATAGCGCTGTAAATATTGTCCAGCATGTGATCTGAAAACTCCGACGCCTGGTTCATGGCGGTCTTTTTGTGGATTACAAGACTTTGATAGAGACTTGGCCCCATAAAAACAGACACAACCACGATAGTTGCAGCAAATATCTTGGTTCGCATCTTCATATTTTTCAAAAGCTCATGAATCGGATTTTTCATTTATCTCACCTCCAGTTCAGTGGGAACCGGCATAAATTGTCGGTTTGTAACGAAAAGCCCCTACCCTCTCCGCGGTATGGCATTTCTGGCAAACGTCTATGGTCACCTTACTTATGATTCGAGCCGGATCCTGTGTATCGATATGGAGTTTACCCGGACCATGACAGACCTCGCATCCTACATTTTTGAGTTCGGGCGTCTGCTCCAAATCAATAAAACCACCTGGTTTTCCATAAGCAGTAGTATGGCAGCCATAGCATTCCTCGATTTCATCATCAGTAAGGCCCTTTTTCATCTTTTGTATACTCACAAAGGAACGACTTTTCCTGGCATGAATCAGGAAGGACTCATATTCTGTTTCATGACAGGATCGGCACGATAGAGATCCAACATAAACATTTGTTTCCTGTTCCTGTGCTCCCGCAGGCCATGAAAGAAGAAAAACCAGCAACATGCCGTGCCATTTCTTTATTTTCATACTTCACCTCCCGACAATGAATGTTTGAAAAAAATTTCCTCAAGCCCAAGCAGGTCAAGAACTATGGCTGCGGAACCATCTCCCATGATAGTAGCGCCCACTACCCCTGTGACATTCTGATAGTTTGATTCAATAGTCTTGATTACTACCTGATATGGCTCAAGCACTTCGTCAACGAGAATTCCGAACCTTTGTCTTCCGGTATCAATAAAGACCGTAACCATACCCGTGTGGTCATTCTCCGACGCAATCGTCCAGCAGACACGAGACAAATTCATAAGTGGAAGATACTCTTCCCTGAACCGATAGACTTTCTCATCTGCGCCGAAGGTTCGCATACGTCCTTCCTCAAACTTTTCTGCTCCTATTATCCCCCAGAGAGGCACCAGATAGGATCTGTCCTGATCCCTTACGTGCAACGCCTCGGTGAGAGTAAATGTCAGAGGAAGAATTAGAGTGAATACGGTTCCCTTTCCCTTTTTCGTCTCGATCTGTATTAACCCTCCGATCCGTTCCACCTGTGTCTTAACGACATCCATGCCGACCCCTCTTCCTGAGAGTTCGGTCACACCGGATGCCGTAGAAAAACCGGGATGGCAGATGATCTCCACAAGGCTGTTGTTGTCTAACTTTTCACCTGCTTTATCGAGTCCCATTTCCAGAGCACGGCAACGTATTTTTTCTATATCAAGACCGTTGCCATCATCAGAAATTTGTATAACTATCTTTCCGCCCTTCTGGTAGGCTTTAAACTCGATTATTCCTTCCGCGGGTTTTCCTGCCGCCACTCGTTCCTCAGGCAGCTCTATACCGTGATCCACAGAGTTTCGGACCAGATGCTTTAGCGGATCTGCCATATATTCGATTACCTCTTTATCTAATTCCGTATCAACGCCGGACAGAATGACTTTTATCTGCTTTTTTTGATCACAGGCAGTGTCCCTGACAATCCGCTGAAAGCGCTGGAAAGTTCCCTTTAGAGAAAACAAGCGAATACTGACTATCCGCTCCTGAAACTCACGGTTCACCTTGAGCAGAGTTTCCATCTCTTGTTCGATTTCATCCCTGGGCACTTCGCCGGCAAAAAGACTCTGCACTCTGGAAATATTGATTCCGATTTCCTCCGCAAGATTGACCAAATGGTCTATCTTTTTTACATCTACCCGCAAGGTTGTCTTTCTATAGGTAGAGCGACTTTCTTGCTGCAGGGAAACCACCTTCTGGAGTGATTCTTTATCAATTTTTCCGTCATCTACCAGAATTTCTCCCAGCTTCTTCTGCTTGTCAAGAGCGCTTTTCAAGTCTTCTCTCGTAATGCCCCCTCTTTCGACAAGGGCTTCGCCGAGAGGTATCTCTCCTAATTGAAGATCGACTCCTTCCCTGTAGCGGTCGGTTATATCCTCAATTACAATTTCATTTTCATCCTTAACAAACATGAAAACATCTTCAACTTCCTGAATAGATGCAGTGCTCTTCAGAATAACGCGCCATGAGATGTAAAGCTTATGAAAATCCATCTCTTTATAGCCGGGAAGTTTGGAAGTGTCTGCCGCTACTTCCACACATTCTCCCAGCTCTGTTAGATTCAGCAATAAAAGAAGCGGATTATGGCCGGAAATGAAAAGGTCTTCTCTAAACTTAAGATCGATATGATAATAATGCCAATCCTCAGCCTTAGCAGAATGAGCAGGTATCTCCGGAATCGCTTCATCTTCCCCGGAAACCCCTTTTATGCCCAAAAAACGGTTCAACTGGGCCTTGCGGGCATTTAAAACGTCAGGATCAATATCCTCACCAGCGGCGCAACTGTCCACCATAGCGCGGATAAAATCAACATCCTCGAGAAGAAAGGATATAAGCGGTCTTGTCACAGAAAGTTGATTATCTCTAATCCTGTCGAGAAGGTTTTCGACAAGGTGAACGTGCTTGGAAAGAGTATTAAACCCCACCATGGCAGAACCGCTTTTTAAAGTGTGGATTGCTCTAAAAAGTTCTTCCAGATCGCTCCCGGGTCCTGGAGCCTCCTCCAGACGCAGCAGACTCTCTTCTGATCTTCTGATCAGATCCTCTGTTTCAGCAAAAAAGATCTGTAAAGTTTCTTCTTGTTCGTTCATTTAGTCCAAACCAGTTTTTTTATTGCCCACAAAAATTCTTCAGGACGGAAAGGCTTCACCAACCAGCCGGAGGCCCCGGCAACTTTTCCCTTTTCTATCATCGACTCTTCCGATTCCGTGGTAAAAACAAGGATAGGAAGAAAGCGGAAGTCGCCTTTCTTGATCTTTTCTATGAGAGTAATGCCATCCATTCGAGGCATATTGACGTCAGTAACAATCAGGGAAGGAATTTGCCCCCCCTCTTCCTTCATATTTGACAGCTTTTCAAGAGCATCTTTTCCATCCTTAGCCTCAACTACCTTATATCCGGCATTATGAAGGCAAAAAGAAACCGACGACCGAATGGTAGGGGAATCATCTATCACCATGATAAGTTTTTCCATGTTCCTCCAATCAACTACTCAACCAAGGCTGTTTTGAGACCGCTTATTTCCAAAATCTTTTCCAGTTCAGAAGACAATTCCAGCAAGTTCCATTCAGTATCCGGTTTCAATGACCTCCTGAAAGCGATAAGGAGTTGTAGCGACGCAGCATCTGCAAATATTACCTCTACCATACAAATAGAAATTTTCTTTGCTTGAACAAAAGAAGTATCAAAAAACCTCTTCAGATGATCAATATTATGTATGGTCAACTCTCCTTTAAACTGAAAAACACCTTCGGCATCCTGGCTTACAGTAAACTGCGGCATCTCCATTTTTTTAGCTACCTTTTTTCAAAATCTTTTTAAATATTTAAAATATAACAACAAAATGAAAATATCAAGGTTTTTCGCAATAATTCTGCCACAAAGGCACAAAGACACAAAAATTTCCTCATTTTAACAATTCCATCGCTTTCTCAACAATATTCTCGGATGTAAATCCGAATTTCTCCATAACAAGCCCGCCAGGTGCCGAAATCCCAAAGCCGGTTATGCCGATTATTTTCCCGCCGGTTCCAACATACCTTTCCCATCCCATTGAAATGCCCGCTTCAACGGCAATGCGCTTTTCCACATCCGGCAACAAGACTTTATCCTTGTATTCCCGTGGCATTTTTTCAAAAAGTTCCCAACTCGGCATATTCACCACTCTGGCCTGAACACCCTTTGCAGCAAGACTATCGGCAGCTTCCAGCGCTATATGTACCTCCGACCCTGAAGCAATCAAAATAATGTCTGGTTTGCCCTCTGAGTCAGATAGAATATAGGCACCGTTTGCAAGCCCATCCGCCATGCCATATCTTGACCTGTCTAATACAGGAAGCTTCTGGCGGCTCAGGATCATGGCTACAGGACCATCAACACTCTTCATCGCAATACGCCATGCTTCCGCTGTTTCCACGGCATCCGCCGGCCTGATTACAGTCAAACCTGGAATAGCTCTTAAACCGGCTATATGTTCAACCGGCTGATGCGTTGGACCGTCTTCGCCAACAGCAATACTGTCATGGGTAAAAATGTATATTACAGGCAGCTTCATCATAGCGGCAAGCCGTATTGAAGAACGCATATAATCCGCAAACACAAGGAAAGTGCCCCCATATGGCCTCAAGCCTTTATGAATAGCCATGCCGGACATAATAGCTCCCATGGCATGTTCTCTGACGCCAAAACGGATATTCCTGCCATCATACATGTTTTTTTGAAAATCATGGGAAGATTCAATAATTGTCTTGTTTGACGGAGCAAGGTCGGCTGATCCGCCGATAAGAGAAGTAACTTTCTCTGCAACAGCATTGAGAACCTTTCCGGATGCCGCCCGCGTTGCAACTGAACCCTCGAACTTCGGCAGATCCGCATCCCATCCATCTTTTAACCTGCCGCTCACAGCATCTGTCCATCTTTCCGCGAAATCGGAGTATTTATCCCTGTAGATATCGAATCTATCCTGCCATTTTGATTCTGCTTCTTTTCCTCTAACAGTATGTTTTTTGAATATATCAAGAACCTGCTCAGACACGTAAAATGTATCTGAGTCAGGAAAGCCTAATTTTTGCTTGGCAAGCCGAACCTCCTCTTCACCAAGGGGAGAGCCATGAGCATCTGACGAGTCCTGTTTGTTCGGACTGCCAAATGCGATATGTGTGCGCAGCATAATCATGGAGGGTTTATCTGTTTCCTCCTTTGCCGCAATGACAGCGTTATAAATTGCATTCAGGTCATTTCCGTCATCAACCTGCTGCACGTGCCAGTTATATGCCTTAAACCTCTGGACAACATCCTCTGTAAAGGATATATCCGTGCCGCCTTCAATAGAAATTTTGTTATCGTCATAAATACAGATCAGCCTGGAAAGACCAAGATGACCGGCAAGAGATGCGGCTTCCGAGGTAATCCCCTCCATCATGTCCCCGTCGCCGCACATTATAAATGTATGGTGATCCACGATCTCACAATCAGTGCGGTTATATGTTGCCGCAAGGTGCCGTTCAGCCATTGCCATGCCAACCGCATTAGCAAAACCCTGGCCCAGGGGACCGGTTGTTGTTTCCACGCCGGGGGTATGCCCGAACTCAGGATGCCCAGGAGTTTTGCTGCCCATTTGCCTGAAATTTTTTATATCATCCAGGCTTAAATCATAACCTGAAAGATATAGCAGGCTGTAAAGAAGCATGGATGCATGACCTCCGGACAGCACAAACCGATCCCTATCCAGCCAGTCAGGATTGTCCGGATTGTGTGTTAAAATCCGGGTCCAGAGTACATATGCCGCTGCCGCAAGCCCCATTGGCGCACCTGGATGGCCGGAATTTGCCTTTTGGATGGCATCCATGGAAAGAGCGCGGATAGTATTTACGCAAAGTTCATCTTTTTCAGACCAGTTATCCATCATACCTGCTTTGTTCATGTATCTTTTCTCCTTAATATTAATCAATATAGATGTTAGGTGTTAAGCGTTGAGACAAGATCAAGTAAATGCCTGTTATATCAACTACTTAGCACATAACACTTATTTACTTTATACGCAAGAATTTTGATAATGTGAATAATCTACCACAATGTGCTTCATAGTTGCAATAGTGCTGTTCGCCAAAATCCAAAAAAGTTGTGTCGGAATTTTTTACAAACTGTAAAGAGGACAGGGTTCAGGAGCCGGGAATCAGGGATCTGGAATTGTGGAGCAATTATTGCTTTTGTTGAAATATTAATATAATAGATGAATTCGTAAAAAGACAAATGTATTTTAATAAAAAAATCTGTGTTATCCCGCCGGAGCAAAGCCCCTCTGGGGCAGAGTCTATGTGCTTTGTGGTGAAAAAAATAAAAAGGAGCATTGAAAAATCATTATTCTTGATTTGATTTTATTTACCGCAGGATCGCTGATTCTCTATTACGGAGCTGAATGGCTTGTAAAAGGGGCTTCGAGTTTTGCTCGAAGCGCGGGCTTAAGTCCGGTTGTTATCGGCCTGACGATTGTTGCTTTCGGTACTTCTGCTCCTGAATTTGTTGTAAGCATTGTTTCCTCTATTCAAAATAAGAGCATGATCGCTGTAGGAAACGTTGTGGGAAGCAATATCTGCAATATTGCCCTTGTCCTTGGCCTTACATCTTTTTTTCGACCACTGTCATGCAACAGATCGGTCATCAGAAGAGATATACCAATCATGTTAGGCATCTCCGTATATCTGCTGCTTATCTCTTTTGATTCAAAACTCAGCAGGCTTGATGGAGCTACCCTGTTTTGCGGAATAATAATATACTTATTTTTTAACTATTATACTGCGGCAAAGGAATCTGAAAATTTATCCGGCTTAGACAGTATAATTTCCGAACCTACTGCGGATAAAACTGATTATATCTCCAGACAGGGCCAAATTATCCGAATCTTAGCCGGAATAGCGGGTGTAGTTGTGGGCGCGGAAATCGTCGTCAATTCCGCAATCAGCATTATGCATACATTTGGTATAAGTGAAAAATTTATCGGACTTACAGTTGTAGCATTCGGGACTTCTTTGCCGGAACTTGCCACTTCCGTTGTAGCGGCAATAAAAAAGGAGATGGATATCAGCATCGGCAATCTGGTGGGAAGCAATGTTTTCAACATACTCGGTGTGCTTGGAGCAGCCTCGCTGATAAGACCGATTCAGATCCCTGGAGGGTTTGTTGGAAGCGGTCTATTAATCGATTATCTTGCTATGATTCTAATCAGTTTTCTTCCGTGGCTTTTTATGAAAAAAACTTTTTCTATCACACGAAAGCACGGCATCATTCTTTTGTCCTGCTATGTTGGATATATAGTCTATCTTACAATTAAGGTATTGTAAGTTTACCGATATCTTTCAGGAATTTCTTCTTGTAATAAGCTGCTTTTGCAGGGTTGCTCATTATCATATCCAGTTGCCTTGTATGCATTGCAAGATAACCTATTACCTTAAGACGTTTTATTGTGGAAAATTGATCATATCCCTCGATATTAGCGTTCATATAATCTTCATTGATTTCGACCTGAAAATCATACTTGGCTAAGATTTCTTCTATAAGCTTCATCCGGAGGAATTTTCTGTTCTGATCTGCGGCACCGCCTTTAAAACAAAACCTTATGTAATTTTCTCTGGATTTATCGCTGATAAAGGTCTGCACAACCGAATAATGATAACCGAACCGGCAACTGAGATTGCAAAAGTTTTTTGAAATAATAGCGCAGTCGTTTTGCGCATAACTGGACTGACCTGATGCGCACAAATCACGATTCATGGTAGATTCAACCATGATGGACATAAACCCTTTGGTATCGATCGGAGGCGGGCCGTCCCATTCTATTGCAGTCATTCCTTCCCATAGAGCCAGCATCGGAGCTGATACTATATTTTCAAGTCTTACAGTATCTTTTTCCATTGATCCTTTTAAGCCATCGCCCAAGTCAACTATCCACCACTGTGTTGGGACATCATTTGCAACCAGTCTTTTTCCTGCCTTGATTTTCCTGTTGTTTTTGCCGGAATCAAACATTTCATTTACAGCCTTTTCATGGCAGAATCGGGTGATGTCGTGATATGTATAGCAGCCATCAGGCGTAAAATTATTGCCTTTGGGATCAATAAGATTTAGCGGAGAAATATGCTTTAGTATTCTTTTAAGAGTTATATAAACAGGGCTTTCTTTAATTGTACTGATGCCTCCGGCAGGCGACTCTCTTAATAATGCTTCGGCTTTTCCCTCATAGACTTTTCCTGCATAAGCATCAACTGTGATTATAGCTTCATTTTTAATTTTATCGGTAGCAACAAGAGTATCAAAAAGCGCCGGGATACCGAATTCTCTTGAAACTGTGGCGAGATGACCGGCAATTCCTCCACGATCAGTTACCACCGCAACCGCCCGGTTTAGTATTGCGGCCCACTGAGGCAGAGAGTTTTTTGTCACCAAAACAGCACCTTTAGGAAATTTGTAAATTTCTTCTGCCGAGTTCAGAATAAATGCCGGCCCGCAAGCCACACCCGGGCTTGCCGCAACGCCTCCATCAAGTATTATATGATTATTAACTTTTATGGCCGAAGTATTTTTAGATTTATTATCTTCTTTTCTTATCTGTTTCAGTGGACGGCTTTGCAGTATTTTGACTGAACCGTTTTTTTCTATAGCCCATTCAATATCTTGAGGAGTTTCAAAGTGATTTTCAAGTATAATTGCCTGTTTTGCCAGAAACTGCACCTGTATATCCGTAATGGCCGGCTCGTATTTCTCCGACTCAGGCAATTCGATAGTTTGTAGTTCTTTATTGGAGAAAGTTAAAATTCCCTGATCTTTGACATGAATTTCTTTTTTAAGAATTTTAATTGTCGGTTCCCTGGAAGCTACAAATAAATCAGGTGATATGCTGCCCTCAACCACCGATTTTCCTAATCCAGGAACCGCATTTATAAAAATCTGACTGTTGTGAATGTCGCCGGGATCTTTCGAATACATAACGCCGCTGGAGACAGCTTCAACCATGGCCATACATCCGACGCACATAAGAATATCTTCGTCCCGAAAGCCCTTGTTAAAACGGTATGTAATGGCCTGGGGGGAATATTTGCTGGCAAGAACTTTTTTATATGAGTAAATCAGTGAGTTATAGCTGACATTAAGTTCTGTGTGATATTGACCTGCAAAAGAAGATTCCTCGCTGTCTTCACCTAAGGCACTGCTGCGCATTGATACTTTGACATCTTTTTCTGTTTTTTCTTCCAGACGTCTGTATCCATCAAGTATTGCCCCTTCGAGTTCTGAAGGAACAGGTGATTGCATGATAAGCTTTTGTATGTTTGAACTGGCCGTTCCCAGCATTATTATGTCTTTAATATCAACAGATTGAAGTTGCTGGTTGATTTTTTTTTGAAGGGCGCCATGATCCAGAAATAGATTATATGCAAAGGAAGTAACGACAAAAGCATGCGGAACATTAAGATCCGCATGGTTCATAATTTCGCCTAAATTAGCCATTTTACTGCCGGTGTGGTTTGCGCTGTCTTTATTTATCTCTTCAATTGATAGAACCAGTTCACCCTCAATTGATTTTCCCTTTTCCTCCAGCATTTGATTTATTTTATATTGAATATCAGCAAAAGCATAATAAAGAGTTTCATAACGATTGCCGGAAATATCGTTTATTTTTTCAATTAGTTTATATATATTTACTGAGATGGATATGCAGCTTGCACGAACGAATTCCATGCCGAATTTTTGATTCCCGCGCAAAGCAAGTTCCATTTCCGACATGATCTCAAGAATTGTGTTATTAATGCTTAGAAAACTTTTAAAGTTCCAGTACTTTGTTTTGAAACTGGAACGGATGGCATTATCAGAAAATTCTTCAGGAGTAGAGATTTCCTGCTTTTTCCCTAAAAAAAGTTTTTTTATTGACCGCATTAATTCAAACATCATTACTCTGAATTTCAGTTTAGTTATTGAATTTGATAAACTCGTAAAACATTTAACATACCACTTAATCGTCATTCCGGCAAAAGCCGAAATGCAGTATTTCCAAGCAGTTACAGATTGCCTGGGTTCCAGTTTTCACCGGAATGACGATTTTTAATAAATTATACTACAAAATATTTTAATTGGCAAATAAGCGCGGGTTCTTGTGCTAAAATTTCATTATGAAACACCAGCTTCATAATGAAATTTATTAACAAATGCTTGAGTTTTTTGCAGTCTATTAGAAGATTCTTAGGAGGCAAATATAAATAAGTTGTACAGATCGAGTAAAAAATCGCTCAATTTAGGTCAGACGGTTGTTTTGCCGCCATATAATTCAGCAGCTTTATCAATATCAATAATTTTTATTCCTCGAACGTAGTCCTGCGTTTCATACCTGGCGATATTCTGCAGCTTTTTGATGATCTTCCCCATCCGGTGAGCGTTCTCCATTATGCCCTCTACCTCGCTGTACAGAGCATCATTTCCTGATATAATTTCCAGCATATCATCAAAATGTACATATAGCGCCTGCATTGGCTGGCCTAATTCGTGACAGACAGCCGCGGCCATTTCAAGAACCCCATCTAATTTTTCTATCTGAATTCGCTCCTGCTCTGTCTGCTTGTAATCGGTAATATTATGGAATACTTCTACAACACGCTCTATATTTCCGTCTTCCGCAAAAAGAGGAAAAGCATAAATTTCGACATTTAGTTCTTCCCCCTTACTACTCCTGTGTACCTGCTCCACTCGTACCGGCTTGCCTGTGTTACATACTGCTGTTGCAGGACAGGAATGCTCGAGCTTTGAACAAGGTTTGTCAAATCCGTGGGTTACCTCATAGCGAGTACGACCGATAACCTTTTTCACGTTGCCCCCATATTTTATTATAAAGCCGTCGTTCACATCTTTGATAACAAAATTGCGGTCAATTACCATGATGTCCTCGTGCATACCAATCTTAATTTGATCCAGATAGTATTGTAACTTGCGAAGCGCTATCCCTACCTTCTTGTGCTCAACAGCTTCATTTTCCAACTCCTTGACCTTTTGTGCCAGTTCCTCATAAGTGGGCTTATACGCCATTAGAAGATCTCCCGGAAACCTCCGCCGTACGGATTCGTTCTTCTTGTTCGGTCTTTCTTGCGTAACCTCTATCGATCTTGGAAATCAACTCTTCTATCTCACAAGGCTTTAAAATGTAGTCCATGGCACCACGTTTCATCGCTTCGACGCCTATTTCTACATTCGGAAGTGCCGTCAGCATGATGACTTCTGTAAGCGGCTTTATTCTCTTTATTTCACGCAACACCTCCAAACCATCTATCCCTGGCATTACGACATCCAGCATAACTACATCAAAATCGTAGCCCCTGATTTTTTCAATAGCGTCCTGGCCGTTCACAGATGTAGTCGCGTCATAGTCACGTATGCTCAAGCGCTCAGCTAAAGAATTTATGAATTCCTCTTCATCATCGACAATAAGAACTCTTGCTTTCATTTCCGCACCTCTTTTCAGTAGAGGCAATTTCAAAACGTCCCCTTTTGCCCAATATCTGCGTCAGGCTCAAATTTTAATCCTCGAAATACTCAATGTATTCCTGCGGTTAAAATTTAAGCCTTTCTTGATCTTGAACAAAATTGAACATTTTGAAACTGTCTCAGTATATTGCTATTTGAGTTCAGTCTTATGTAAAAATCTCATCAGGCAATATAAGTAAAAACTCTTCACGCTCGACATCTGTCCTAATTTCCGCATGCAATAACTTTAAGAAGGCCCTTTCTTTCTCTGCAGGAAAGCTGCCGGCAGGGATTGCCGAAAGTTTTTTGAGCCCTGCGAACCGAAGCAAAGCGCCATTTTCCTGTTCTTCAACCACCACGCTAACAGTTTTTGCCTCGCCGGCAGAGTTCATAGCAAAATCCAGGCATAGCCACACCATGTTTTGCAAAACAAATTGGTTTGTTGTAATTTTTACAGGTTTCACGCCTGTCTCAACACTCAGTGTAATACCCCTGACTGAGATTATTCTCTCTGACAAGCACACAACCAGCGCCAGCGAGTCACGTAGGTCGATTCGCTGTTTTACTTCATCCATGCTGTGAGCAAATTTATTCACCGTGTCTGCAATGCTGTCAGCCCGCTCAATCTGATATAGAATCCTTCTCGCAAGGGTTATGATTCGTTTTGTATCGAGAGGGATGCCTTTGTTGTCTGTCATGAGACATAGGTCTTCGACAAGCCCTGCGTTTTCAGTCATAACGGCCAAAACATTTTTGAACTCATGAGATATGGAAGCGCATATCTTGCCGACAAACTTCAGTCCTGTCTCATTAACTGTATCTGCCAGGCTCATAGGCTGTTTCCTCACTTAATGGTTACTTCCCGCAATTTCTGAACCAACACATTAATGTCTAATGGTTTCATCAAATAATACTCCTTACCTATATCCTGTGATGCTGACTCGAAATCAGCAGCAGAACCGTGACCTGTTAAAAAGAAAAACTTCATATCAGGGCATATCTCCTGTAACTTGCTTTTCAATTCAAAACCACTCATCGTGGGCATCTTTACATCGAGTACAGCAACGTCAAATGCTCCGATCTTCGCCTGGTACAGTGCATCAATATATGTAACAGCACACGATGCTTCAATACCCCGCAGCGATAGACGCTCTGCGATGGCCGAAATTAATTCTTCCTCATCATCTACCAACAAAACTTTCATTTATTCTCCATTTTTTTGCTTCTTGATTTTAGCGGCAATTCAATACGAAACGTGGTCCCCTTCTCTACTATACTCTGTACAGTAAGTTTTCCACCCAATTCTCTAATTATCCCATATGTGATCGATAATCCGAGACCAGTCCCGCCTTCTTTCTTTTTTGTCGAGAAGAACGGCTCAAAGATTCGGTCGAGGGCTTCTTGAGGAATGCCACACCCATTGTCAGTAACAACGATGCAAATAAAATCCGGATTCTCTCTTTCTACCTTGACGCTTAACTTTCCACCTCGGTCCATGGCAGCAAAAGCATTGTTTACCAGGTTGAGAAAAACCTGTTGAAGTTTTCCCCTGTCACTTTCAATTAGAGGTATATCATTCCCAACCTCTACATTAATCGTAATTCCCCTATGCTCAGCTTCCTTGCCAAACAGTCCAAGCACCTCGTCAAACACTTTCTCAACCTTAACAAAGCTAATATGCTTGTCCATATGACGAGCAAAACTCAACAAACGCATAGTAATTGCCGTACAACGCTTTACCGCCTTTAATATCCATTCCACAAGATCCAGCAGCTTCTCGTCTTTTGCATACATTTTCTTCAACAGGAACAAGTCTTGAATCAGCCCAGCCTTTTGATTAATAATCGCCAAAGGATTATTTATCTCGTGGGCTACGCCTGCTGACAAACGTCCAATGGAGGCCATCTTGTTCTCATATTCCAACTTATGCATCGCTACCAGGCGCTTCTCGTCTGCCAGGTGTATTTTCTTTATAAGATGAGTCGCCACACTAAAAATAGCCACAAGAGCTACCATTGTGCTCACAAACATAAAAAGGAGCAACCTTGTCCGAGTGCTATACCAGGAACTCATTAAGTCATCTTTGCGCTCGATAACTAATAGTATAAAAGGGGTATTTTCTATGTAAGCGTAGCCGACTCCAAGCCACTTTCCATCGTCGGTTGTCACTTCCTCAATCTGTGTTCTTGCAGAGTACTCCGGTACAGGAAGAGTCATACGCTCCATGACCTTGCCATAGCGACGCGATGCTGTTTGCAGCACACCGTTTTGATTAACGATAAAGGCATCGCTATCCTTGTCTAATTTAAGATCTGCGAGAAGACTGTTAAACTGAATCGTATCAATGGTTGTACGAAGAACATAGGCTGACCCGTCCTGCAACTTGTGACTGACTGCAATTACCAAATGCGGAACTTGACGATAACCAAGGAATACATCGCTCACATAAACGCCATGAAGTAAAACTTCTCTAAACCACAACTGTTTACTGTAATCCACACCTTCAAGCTCAAAAGGTCCAACATAAGCTATCTGTATGCCCTTGTCATTTATTACTCCGAGGTCGGTAAAACCTTGAAAAGTTACCTGCAAAGCCTTCAGGTATCTGGAAAGTTGAAGAGGCTTTTTCAGGTCTTTAAAGGAGTTGCTCCGAACAATGAATTCTAATGCGGCTCTACGTTCCTCTAAAAAAAAAGTTACAGATCGTCGAGTGTTAGAAACAAGTCTCGCTGTCCGCTGAAAAAGTTCACGCTCCATAGCGTTCTTAGTTACCATAAAATCAAACAGACCAGCGGAAAGCATAGGAACAAGTGTGAACATCAGCGAGAATCCTACAGCAAGCAACCACATCCGGCGGTAATCAAAGAGCTGCTTAAATGGCCCTGTTCCAAAATCTTTATTATTCCAAAAGCTGGGCTTCATGTTTCTAAGTCTAATCATTGCTCAATTAGTAACCCTTTTCTTTTGCCTGACGGACTCGTTCGCTTTTTTAAGTGTCTCGCTTAGAAGCTCGATATTAACCGGTTTATTAAGAAATGCAAATGCGCCAAGCTTCATGCACACTTCCTTGTCGGCCTCAGAACCATGACCAGTGAGAATGATAACCTCGATATCCGGTCGGGTTGCTTTTACCTTGCGCAAGACCTCGATACCATCAATGCCGGGCATCTTCAAATCCAAAATCATCACTTCAGGTTCGTCTTCAGCAATCAGATCGAGCGCAGATCGTCCATCGTAAGCTATAGCTGATCCAATGTCACGCATAATCAGGCGCTCAGAAAGCGTTTCCACAAACTCATGCTCGTCATCCACAAGCAAAACATTCGACGGCATCTGGAAATCGCACTTTCTGTAGATATCTGTCTTATAGTAGTCCTTGCCTACCTTTGTCTCAACAGACCTTACCCCTTTTACTTTTTCTACTATAGACTGCAACTCATCTTCAAGACGGTGCAGCATGAGAACGTGCTTGTTGACAGTTAGAGTCACATCCCCATTCTTTGCGCTTACCTCTATGCTGTGGCCTTCCCGAGCCAGAACAAGCTCAACCTCTCCAGCGAGAAGAAAATCGTCTGCCATCTTTCGCGATGCCTCTGTTGATGAAAGAACCTTTGAGTTGAGACTTTCAAGAATGAGTTCAGCCACTTCTTCCTCGTTTTTCTTATCTACAGGGGTAACAATGTCGTACAGCGATGCATCCCAAGGATCCACTTTGCCGAATATGCTGTCAATCCATTTTGCTATATCCATATCTTCTTGATGAATCAATGCTGTGGCCTCTTTTTCAGATAACCCGTCCTGCTGTTTAGCCAAGAGCTTCCTGAATTTCATCCCTGCGATCAGACAAACCCGAAGTACGTGACTAATCTGCTTAGGAATAAGGAGTCCCGCAACGCCCAAAATCAGAACATTGTCGCTACGAAGCCTTTTGGCCAATGCCAGTTTAAGTGAAGCGAGCGAACGCTCCCGTTCATGGTTGAAGCGGTTGAATACCGAAGTCTTTGCAGACAAAACCCGTGCAACTTTGTCCTCGCTCAAACCGGAAAGCCGGCCTGCCTCACTAATCAGATCTTTATCAGTAACCAAAGTGTAATCAATTTTTTTGAGTAGTTGCCTGACAACGGCAGGCTCATTGCAAAAAGTTCCATGTAAAAGAGTAATACTGGACATAAGAAACCTCCATTCTTTATCAAATACCTATGTGAGATGGCACACAGTCTTGAGCGGACACAATTCATTACCATCCTGATGGGTCTGCTCGTGTACGGCCCCAATAGCGTCTTCCTTGTTAGAATAAATGTGATCGGTACCAATTTTCTCCAGTAAATGCGTACGCTTGAACACAACCATGACGGACTCATTAACTCCACTGAAAGAGATGTCAATGCCCGCGGCCCTGACCCTTTCTACAAGTAATGATAACGCTTCTTCACCTGATGCGTCAATATCATTAATACCGTTCGATACAATTAGAATGTGTTTCAATTTTTTCATATTAAGCATACGCTCCATTATCTTGTCTTCGATGTAGCTTGCGTTGGCAAAGAAAAGAGGACCGTCAAAGCGGACCACGGCAATATGCTCACATTCCTGTAGACCATGGAACATGGCATCACGAAGCGATTCATCCTTGTGTCTCGCTAATGACGCAATAGTCGGCCTCATACCCTTGTACAGATAAACAAGAAGGGAGAGTACCACGCCTATCTCAATCCCCTTCTCGAGATGTGGTGCCAAAACAAGCGTGGCGATAAAAGAAATTATTGAAATAGCGCCATCATACCACTGTGCCTTCCAGGCATGTATAAAACCGGAGATATTCACCAGACCAAAAACCGCCAACATTATAACTGCGGCAAGCACAGATTGGGGGAGGTGATAGAGAAGCGGAGTAAAAAACAGGAGCGTAATTACGACTGTCAGGCTGGTGATTACAGCAGACATCCCTGTATGCGCTCCAGCTTGAAGGTTGACCGCAGACCTGGAAAAAGAGCCGGAAATAGGATAGCTCCTGGTAAAGGAGCCCAATATATTGGCAAGGCCCTGACCAATGAGTTCCTGATTCGGGTCAAGCCGCTGACCTGTCTTTGCGGCCATGGCCTTAGCAATAGAAATAGCCTCCATAAAACCAAGCAGTGAGATGATAAGCGCAAAAGGGATGAACTGCAATACGATCTTCATATCGAACCTCGGCACGCTAAAAGACGGAAGACCTTTCGGAACTACCCCAACAACGCAGCCACCGCCCATCATAAGCAGCGCCTCTGTTTTGAGTGGTTTATTGCCTACCTTGATACGCCAGGTTCGGCCATCAGCCTGCTCGTCACCTGAGATTTTATCCTTTGTGCGAAAACTTAGCGCCCCGTCGACATCTTCAATCCCGGTAAACAGATAACCCCTGATCTCTTCCCTATAGATATGGATTTCGTGTTTCATACGTTTGATCTTGATAGCGGCCACATTTATATCATGCTCGGCATCAAGAATCCCTATGGTGTCATGGGACATCTTAGCCTGATCCAGCGTCTTAAGAGCTTTACTCCTCTGTTCAGCTATCAGCGGAATTATATTTACGGCCTCGTTGAATTTCGAAATCACCTCTCTGGGCTTGGAAGACTCAATAACGGAGATATCAACAGTAGTGTTGTGCTCAAATCCTACGGCCCAGGAGATGAGTGTAGTTACGACCACCGCCACCAGCACATTGGGAATCCTGGGTGCTATCCGTCTGAGTATGCACATAATGCCAAAGGCTAATGCGCCTAAAAACAGTGTCGGCCAATGTGTGTAATAAAATGCCGCCTGAACCACGTGAATAATAGTTCCGTAATGGTGATGAGCCTTGTCCACATAAACACCAAAGAGCTTGGACAACTGCGACGTGGCAATAACAATAGCTGCAGCATTGGTGAATCCATTGACAACAGGATGTGACAGAAGGTTGACCACAAGTCCGAGTTTCAACACTCCGAGGCTGAGCTGGAATATACCAACCATGAGAGCCAATAAAATAGCATAGGCAATATACCCCTCACTACCGGCAGTAGCCAGAGGCTCAAGAGATGCCGCGGTCATGAGTGAAACCACAGCCACAGGACCAGTAGCCAATTGATTGCTCGAACCGAACAACGATGCAAGTATGGGTGGCAAAAATGCAGCATACAGCCCATAGTACGCGGGCAATCCCGCTAATTGGGCATAAGCCATGGACTGGGGGATAAGCACCAGTGCCACAGTCAGTCCCGCAATGGCATCAATTCGGAATCTCACTAGACTGTAATCCTTAAACCAGCATAAAAACGGAAAAAATTTTGCTAACACGAGATCTATACCTCCTATGTTTCTAAGTTCTTTCGTTTTCCAGCATCCTTCGGCACGCTCGAACAACTTCCTCAAATAATGGGTTTGCACTATATAAACCATAAGTGTTCAACCTTATTAATCCATCAACCATACTAAAGATAATAAGCGCAGTTTTTCGAGCAGACACATCCCTGATCGACCCATCCTCATGACCAAGCAGGATTCCTTTCTCAAACATCTCTATAAATTGTTCATAAATAACTTCGAGGTGTTTATGACACTCAGCATTGACCATGGCCAATTCATAGGCATCATGGCGATGCAGCAAAAGAAACCTGTGTTTTAATACCCCTTCCAGATGAATATAGAACGAAATGGCTGCCTCAACCATCTCGAGTCCATTACTAAACTCTCTTCTTGAATAAAATTCAGTAACTTGCTCAATGACATCTTTTTTCAGATTATCCAGTATCGCGAGAAAGAGCCCGTCTTTAGTCTTGAAATGATAAAAAATAGTCCCTTCGGCAACACCGGTCATATTAGCTATTTCCTCAATGGAGGTATGCCTGAACCCGTTCTTGGAAAAAAGCAGCGTTGCGACTTGAAGGATAGACTCTTTCTTGGATAAAAATGACATGATTCATTTGCCTTTCTTAATAAACTGACTGAGTATTCAGTCAGTTTATTAAGAAACAACACTTGTAATTCTTTGTCAACAAAAAAGTTGATGGTCTCGTAAAAAGTCAAAAAATACCGTTTTCCGTCATTTCGGCCAAAGCCGTACACATAGTGACACGAAGTGCATTTTTTTAAGCCGTAAGGCGCAACCGTCAGCTCTAACCAGTTTTTTTCAAGCGGTTACAGACTATCTGGACTCCGGTTTTCACCGGAGTGACAACTTTTTACGAATTCATTAAAAGTTGGCAGCGTCGTAAAAAGTCTAATTTACTGCGTTGCAGTGATTTTTCAGACTCTCAACATACTATAATAGCCTGCGAAACAGGCAGGATTATTTAAATTTCCGGTGAATGATTGCTTGTTTTTAATTGACAGTATTGTTATAATTTGATGAATATATAAAAAATTATTATTGTATGGAATTCCTGCAAAGGCAGAATTTTATAAGTGATTGAATTTATAATAGAGACCTTTGAAAAATGCTCAATTTTGTTCGAGTACAAGGAAGACAAAAATTTTAAACGTAGGAATACATTGAGTATTTCGAGGCTTAAAATTTTAGCCTGACGCAGTAATCGGGCAAAAGGGGGCGTTTTGCAAAGGTCT
>JAUVHU010000085.1 GCA_030593145.1 Desulfobacteraceae bacterium | reverse complement strand
ATAGGTCGAAACGGCAAAGTCAGGATAGGCATTGCCTCCATGCTCCGTATGATCCAGACCCTTGGCTTCCTCTTCAGGTGAAACTCTGAGGCCTATGGTTTTGTCGATTATTTTGAACAGTATATACGCGACAAGGAATGTCCATATAAAGCAGGTGCCTATACCTAACAGTTGCACACCTATTATTTTTAGTGATGTGCCGCCTATATTGAAAATACCGGCTGCAAGGGTTCCCCATGCTCCATTAACACCATGAACCGATATGGCGCCCACCGGATCGTCAACTCTTATCCTGTCAAATAAGATGACCGAAAAGACCACGATGATACCGGCAATCGCACCGATAATTATTGAGCTCAATGGGGAAACATTTGCGCAACCCGCAGTAATAGCAACCAGACCGGCAAGAGCTCCGTTTAAACTCATACCCGCATCCGGTTTTCCGAATTTTGCCCAGGAGACAAACATCGCGAAGACCGCTCCGGTTGCGGCAGCCAGGTTTGTGTTTACAAAGATCATGGCGATATCTTTATTTGCCGCGGTTGTTGAGCCTGGGTTAAATCCAAACCATCCTAACCATAAGATAAATACACCCAAGGCTGCTATCGGTATATTATGTCCGAGAATAGGTTTTATTCCTCCATTGTCCAGATATTTTCCAAGACGTGGACCGAGTACAATCGTTCCGGCAAGCGCTGCCCAACCGCCAACCGAATGAACTACTGTAGATCCGGCAAAATCAATAAATCCCAGATTTTCAAGCCAGCCGTTACCATGATACAGGCTTCCCCATGCCCAACTTCCAAAAACAGGGTACACCAGGGCGCTAATGAAGACACTATATAAAAGGTATCCTGAAAATTTAGTTCTTTCCGCCATGGCGCCTGATACAATGGTTGCGGCTGTGGCGCAAAATACTACCTGAAACATCCAGAAGGCAAGTACCCATGGATCGCCTCCCGGCTTAAAGTCGCTAAGAAAGAATCCTGAAGTTCCTATCCATCCTGTTTTTGAGACACCGAACATCAGTCCGAAGCCGATAGCCCAAAAGGCTAATGACCCAATGGAAAAATCCATGAGGTTTTTCATCATAATGTTTATAGCACTTTTTGCGCGGGTAAATCCTGTTTCAACTAATGCAAAACCAGCCTGCATGAAAAAGACAAGCGCCGCTGCAATCAGTGTCCATACATAATCAGCGTGTGTCTGAACAAGATCAATGGCAGTCTTGTTTGATTCCGGAGTTGGCGGAGGATCAGCTGCCCAGGCACCGGATGTACTTATTAGTGTGAATAATAGTAAGAAGAGAGCTGTTTTTTTCATAATTATTTTCCTCCATTACATTATAATCTAAAGTGATCGGTTTCAGGTTTAAAGGTATTGAAATTATGGCGCTAACCGCTAAAAGCTAATGGCTAATCGCTCATTTTTGTTAATAGTGAGTTAGGGCTCTTCAACCGGGAATCGTGAACGTTGAACAGCTCAACCCAGGTATAAGTTATAGTGCGTTTTTTCCAGATTCTCCGGTTCTGATCCTTACGGCTTTTTCCACCGGCAAAACAAATATTTTACCGTCACCTATCTTGCCGGTTTTGGCCTTTTCAGAAATGGTAGCCACGACCCGATCTGCCATGGAGGCGTCAACCACAACCTCAATATTTATTTTTGGTACAAAGTCGATCTGGTATTCAGCTCCACGATAGGTTTCTATATGTCCACGTTGACGTCCAAACCCTTTGACTTCACTGACCGTCATGCCTTGTACGCCGATACTGTCGAGAGCATCTTTCACTTCGTCCAGTTTGAAAGGTTTAATAATTGCTTTAATCATTTTCATATAATTTTCTCCTTTTCTTCTTTGTATATTTCTTTGCCGGCTTCCGGAAATTTGTTATATTAAAAAGCAAAGGTTGTGCCATATAACTTCATCGTGCGAGTTGTTAATTTAACTAGCTTAAATTGTTGGTTATTTGACAAAACCAGTAAGGTATTCAAAAAATAAATAAATTACATTAATGTTGTAATAGATAATACATAATACAATTATGTTATAAATTAACAAAAATAACTTTCTTGCTATTAGTAGTTTTTACACCCATATATTAGATGTTGGGTTTCCAACCGTCTTTACTGAGAATTGCTGTTTAATAATTTGACACAGATTATCAATATCGATATTAATAAAATACAATTTCAGACTTATAACCGTGCATCGGCACAAGGCGATGCCTTTTTCACCCATACAAAATATTCGGGTTAGCATGAAACGTATAGAAGAAGTTACCCTGCTTTATGAAATCAGCAAGGCTTTAAACAAGCATCTTGATCTTAAAAAGAGCCTGTATGATGTTTTGGATATTCTATCCAGTTCAATGGAGATGGTGCGAGGCACAATCACTATATTACATCCGTTGCGTAATGAAATTTTTATAGAGGTGGCGCCCGATCTTTCCAAAAACACTATTAAAAGAGTAAAATACAAACTGGGTGAGGGAATTACCGGCAAAGTAATTCAGACCGGCAGGGCGGTCGCGATTCCGAAAATCGGTGAGGAACCTATGTTTCTTAATCGCACAGCCTCCAGAAAAAGTAGAAAGGATCGTGGATTTTCCTTTATATGCGTTCCGGTAATGAAGGGAAACAAGGTGATTGGAGCAATCAGCGTTGATAAACCCTTTGACGAATCTTATTCTTTAAAGCAAGGGAAAGAGCTCATGTCTGTTGTTGCGACTATGGTCGCAAGGCATGTTATCAATATAGAAACAATTCGCCTTGAAAAGGAGCGGTTAAGAGAGGAAAACCAGAGGCTTAGAAACGAACTGGGAAATAAGTATAGTATTACCGGCATCATAGGAAACAGCAACAAGATGCGGGAAGTCTTTCAGATGATATCCCAGGTTTCCAAAAGCAATGCCACAGTGCTTGTTCGTGGAGAGAGCGGAACAGGCAAAGAGCTGGTAGCAAATTCTATACATTATAACAGTCTAAGAGCAAAGAGACCCTTTGTTAAAGTAAATTGCGCGGCGCTTCCTTCAGAACTCATAGAAAGCGAACTGTTTGGGCATGAAAAGGGCGCGTTTACCGGCGCCATAAAACAAAAACCGGGAAAATTTGAGCTGGCCCATAAGGGAACGATATTTCTTGATGAAATCGGCTCCGTTGGTCTTGACGTTCAGACAAAACTTCTTCGCGTTTTGCAGGAAAAGGAGTTTGAACGTGTAGGAGGGCTCAGACCAATTAAGACCGATGTTCGAATAATCGCCGCCACAAATAAAAATCTGGAACAGGGAGTAGAGGAGGAAACCTTCAGGGGTGATTTGTATTATCGTTTGAATGTTTTCCCGATATATTTGCCTCCACTGAGAGAACGCAAGACAGATGTTTTACTTTTGTCCGATCATTTTCTTGAAAAATATACAAAGGAAAACAGCAAGGATATCCGGCGGTTTTCAACACCTGCCATAGACATGCTTATGGATTACCACTGGCCGGGAAATGTCAGAGAGCTGGAAAACTGTATAGAACGCGCGGTTCTTTTGTGTGAAGAGGGTGTGATCCATAGCTACCATCTTCCTCCTACTTTGCAGACAGGTATGGAATCGGACACTTTGCCTGCATTGTCCATGGAGGAGGCGGTGGAAAATCTGGAAAGGAATATGATAATTGACTCCCTGAAAAATTCACGGGGAAATATTACTCTCGCTGCAAAAACACTCAAAACAACTGTAAGAAGGTTCGCTTACAAATTAAAAAAATGTAGCATTGACTATCGCCAATATCGATGAGACCCTTATATGCTCAAAACAAGCTTACATAGTATCTGGACGAAAACTCAAAACATCTGAAATTATAGTCAGTTGGCTGCTATTCTCAAATCGAAGATTTTTAGCAATTAGCCTTTAGCTTAAAAAGATCAAACAGATAACAGATTCAGCTAAGAGCTAACAGCTAATGCCTAATAGCTTTTTTCACAAATCTTCACATAGGTAAATAAGCTGAACCTATTGCCGGTATTGAAAAAATACTTTTCGGGCAGACACTACATATATGTAATAAATTGAGCACAAAAATAACAAAAATGTAATGCTTGATTTGTCGTGGATGTCACCTTATAAACATATCATTCTGAAATCATTTATACTTTTGAGGCAGTTTCAAAATGTTCAATTTTGTTCAAGATCAAGGAAGGCGAAAATATAGCGCTGACGCTTCACTTCGTGCAACCGCAGGAATACATTGAGTATTTCGAGGATAGCGCTAAAGGTTAGCGCTAACGCTTCACTTCGTGTCACTCCGTGCAAAATTTGAGCCTGACGCAGATATTGGGTAAAAGGGGACGTTTTGAAATTGGCTCTTTTATATATTTACCACTTATGGCTTAAATGTTGCTTAATATTTACAAGCTTTAATCTAAAGTGATTAGTTTAAAGTTTAGGGTTCAAAGGTTTTTGTTTTCCCGAATTGAAGAGCGGAGCGACATCATTATTCGACGTTCGACCTGCCGCGACAGTGCGCGAGCACGGCGGGTGTTGAATGTTCGATGTTCGACGTTCATCTTTTCAAGGGTTCAAGGTTCAAAGGTTATAGTCTACTGATACCCTTAACTTCATAACACAATACTCTTTTACCCATTGGGTAGAAATATAACATGCGCCCTTATTGCCGTGAGTTAGGGCTCTTCAACCGTGAACCGTGAACGTTGAACCGTTCAACCCAGGTTTAATTATACAGCAAATATAAGCTTGTTAGATAAGGAGAAAGAATATGTGCCGATTAATTGCGCTAACCAGTGAAGAACCCCTGTCTCCAATGATAGCATTAAGGGCGCTGGATGTTATGCGGGAGGGGCATGATGGTTCCGGCGTGGGGCTTTTATTGCGTGATCTGGCAGGTCCTTTTGAAAATATGAAAGATGCGCCTATTTTGTCAGGAATTTTCAGCGAAAAAGGATTAAAACGTCTGGACAGGTTCATGATGGATGTAGGATTCATGACTAAATACAGGATGTCGTTTAAGTCGCCCAAAACTCCACCGCCTGGCGTACCAAGACGTGATGTGTATCTTGTGCGGGCATATGAGTATCCGGAAGAGTGGGAAAATCTGAGCAATGGTGAGCTATATAGCAGATTGCTGATTCTACGCCTTGAGCTTCAAAGAATGGGAGAAGAAAAAGGGGATATGATCGTGTTTTCTTTCTGGCCGGATACGATCATGATAAAGGAGATTGGGGAGCCTCTTGATCTGGCCGAGCATTTGAATATTAACCGGATGGACCTTGGCGCCCGCGTCATCATGGCGCAGGGAAGACAGAACACCAACTATGAAATAAACCTTTACGCGTGCCATCCTTTTTTTATCCAGGGATTTTCCACCATGACAAACGGAGAAAATACCGCCTTTATTCCTATTAAGGAGTATATGATGTCACGTGGATTTCAAGGATACACAGGATACCAGTCAGACTCAGAAGTATTCACACATATTCTGCATTATACAATATCACAGCTTGGACTCAGCATAGAGGCTTATAAGCATGTAATAACTCCGCTTCAGGATGAAGATCTTAAAAACCATCCAGACTATCAGTTTTTGAAGCAACTGAAACATTCTTGCAGAAAACTGATTACTGACGGGCCAAATTGTGTGATAGGGTGTCTGCCCGATCATTCTCTTTTCATGGCCCAGGACCGTAAGAAACTAAGGCCGGGAGTGGTGGGGGGCAGGGAAGGTCTGTTTTGCTTTTCTTCTGAAATATGCGGTCTTGATGCAGCTATACCTGATCGTGATAAGAACAAAGATTTTCAACCCATGCATCTCGATACAGCCATAGTTGGTCCTGATCGTAAGGAGGTTACAATATGTTGTCAAACACAGCAATTACCCCATCTACATTAAGCGTAAAAGATCTGCCATGGCAGATTCTATGGAACAAAGATAAATGTACTCTCTGTGGGAAATGCACTGCAATATGTCCTGTCAACGCTATTGAATTAGGGGTGTTTCGCAAGAGAATCGTCCAAACTTCTCTTGAACCGGGAGCAACGCAATCCAGTGATCACAGTATATTTTATGGAATACGCCAGAAGACAGATCCGGCATACAGTTGTGTAGGATGTGCAATGTGCAGCCTGGTTTGTCCTAATGATGCGATTATACCGGCAAGAAGCGATGAGGCTGACAAGCTGAGGTTTCATATTAATAAAGGAGGGCGGCCTCGCACACGCGGGGGAAGACGGAATGTTCCAGGCTCACTTTTAGATCAAATCAAGTTCATAAGGATTTCGATGCTGACCGACCCTGCGCTTGATGCAGGACGTCATGAATTTGAACTTCGCACTCTTTTAGGAAGGGTTTTATCACCTGAAGAAAATCTTAAGTTCGTTGAGAAAAATGGCTGGATTCCACCTGTCAGGGAGATATATCCGCTAATAATAGGCGGAATGTCTTTTGGCGCGTTATCGCCCACTATGTGGGAAGGTCTTCAGATGGGTGTGGCATATCTAAATGAAGAATTGGGGATGCCTGTTCGTATAAGTACCGGAGAAGGGGGTTGTCCTCCAAGACTGCTTCGCAGCAGGTTTTTAAAGTATGTAATACTCCAGATTGCAAGCGGCTATTTTGGCTGGGATGAGATTATTCACAGCATACCTGAAATGAAGGTAGATCCATGCGCTATTGAAATAAAATATGGTCAGGGAGCAAAACCGGGAGATGGCGGGCTTCTGATGTGGCACAAGGTTAACAGTTTGATCGCGGCCATTAGGGGCGTCCCTTCCGGGATTAGCCTTCCAAGCCCCCCGACACATCAGACTCAATATTCTATAGAAGAATCTGTGGCCAAGATGATACAGTCCATGTACATGGCCTGGGGTTTCAGGGTGCCTGTATATCCCAAAATTTCCGGTACTTCAACATCCCTCTCCGTTCTGAACAACCTGACCAGAAATCCTTATGCCGCAGGGCTTACTATTGACGGTGAAGACGGCGGAACAGGCGCTGCTTATAACGTATCAATGAATCATATGGGTCATCCTGTTGCGAGCAATATTCGCGACTGTTATCTTAACCTTGTCAAAGTCGGTATGCAGAATGAAATTCCTTTATTTGCAGGAGGGGGAGTTGGAAAAACCGGCAATCTGGCGGCTAACGCCGCTGCTCTGATCATGTTAGGAGCAAGCGGGGTCCAGGTTGGCAAGTATATTATGGAGGCGGCAGCGGGATGTTTGGGGTCTGAATCAGACAGGTGCAATATCTGCAATATCGGCCTGTGTCCAAAAGGAATTACTTCCCAGGATCCCCGTCTCTACAGGCGGCTCGATCCTGAACAGGTAGCGCAGCGGATTGTGGACGTTTTTATCAGCTTTGATATTGAGTTAAAGAAGATTGTCGCGCCTCTGGGAAGATCAACATCTTTACCCATCGGTATGTCTGATGCTCTGGGGATAAATGACAGGGCCGCGGCTGATCGACTTAGTATAAAATATGTAGTGTAGAAGGATTAAGGAATTAGGGGATTAAGGAATTGAGGGATTAAAATCAACAGGATACCTTCAATTCCTGAATTCCCTAATTTCTAAATTCCTGAATTCAAGAGGATTAAGAGATGGATAAAAAACAATATGTAATTTCCGGCAAAAAGGACAGATATCGTCTTGATTCACGTATTCTGGAAGAAGAGATTCAGGCTGCGGTTGCTCATGGATATAGATATCTTAAAATAAAGGCATATGGCCAGCATGGAATCGGCGGGCGCCTGTGGAAGGCCGGAGATGAGACCATTCATATAGAAATTGACGGTTATACCGGACAGCGCACCGGTTCCCTTGGATTTCCAAACACATATATAGAAATAATGGGGCCTGCTTCGGATGATGTCGGTTGGCTGAATGCCGGCGCGCAAATTATTGTTCATGGGAACGCCTCAAACGGCGTGGCAAATGGTATGGCCCAGGGAAAGGTTTATGTGGGCGGCAGTATTGGTGCAAGGGGCATGACCATGACGAAACATAATCCGCGCTTTGATCCGCCTGAAGTGTGGGTGCTGGGATCTGTGGGAGATTATTTCGGCGAATTCATGGCAGGAGGTATTTCGGTTGTCTGTGGGTTTGAAGCTCAGACTCCTGACAATATCCTGGGATATCGTCCATTTGTCGGTATGGTTGGCGGCAAAGTATTTTTTCGCGGCTCTCATGGAGAATTCAGCCAGGCAGACACAAAGTCTGTGCCCATTGAAAATGAAGATTGGAATTGGTTAACAAAAAATCTTAAGATCTTTCTTAAAAGCATAAAACGCCCTGAACTTTTTAAAAAAATATCATACAGGAAAGAGTGGCAGCTTATAACTGCACGCTCTCCCCAGGAAAGGCTTGAAGATCGCAGCAGATCCATGCAATCCTTCAGGGATGGGATTTGGGAAAAGGAGCTAGGCAAAGGAGGTCTGATTGGCGATCTTACAGATATTGACAGGAGTCCTGTTCCAATAATTACAACCGGTGATTTAAGACGTTTTGTTCCTGTATGGGAAAACCAAAAATATATGGCTCCCTGTGAATCCACTTGTCCAATAGGTATTCCTGTTCATAAGAGATGGGGTATGATTCGGAATGGTCGTGTGGATGAGGCTGTGGATCTGGCTCTTTCATATACGCCATTTCCAGCCACAGTTTGCGGGTATCTATGTCCAAACCCATGTATGCGGGCCTGCACCCGGATATCAGATTCTATGTCTCCAGTTGATGTGACAAAACTCGGGCAGGCAAGTATAAAGGCGAAACTTCCGAAACTGCCGCCGGAAAGCGGGAAAGAAATTGCGGTAATTGGAGGAGGACCCGCGGGAATATCTGTAGCCTGGCACCTCCGAATGCAAGGACACAAAGCAACGGTTTATGACATGTCGGATGTTTTAGGAGGAAAGATAGCTTCGGTTATTCCGGACAGCCGTATTCCTGAAAAAGTATTATCAACTGAGCTGGAAAGGGTAGGAAAGGTCATCCCCCATGTTCATCTTCAGCAGCGCCTTGTACGGAAAGATATTGAACGGCTCAAGAAGGATTTTGACTTTCTTGTTATCGCCGCGGGCGCATATACACCCAGAACACTTCCTATTCCGGGAAAAAAAAGGATGATTACCGCCCTTGACTTTCTAATACAGGCAAAGCAGGAAAAGGCAAAACCGGGAAAGCGTGTAGTGATAATAGGCGCTGGAAATGTCGGCTGTGATGTTGCCAGCGAAGCCCACAGGTTGGGAGCAAAAGAAATTGTTCTGATCGATGTTCAGGAGCCTGCCTCCTTTGGCAAGGAAAGGGAAAGCGCGGAAGCTGTTGGGGCAACGTTCAGGTGGCCCTGCTTTACAAAGGAGATTACCAAAAAAGGGGTAATACTTAATTCAGGAGAGATAATTCCAGCCGACACAGTTATAATATCTATTGGAGATATGCCGGATCTGCAATTTCTTCCGAAAAATGTGGCTACTGAGAGAGGATTTGTTGTAGTAAACGAACATTATCAGACAACCGACGCAAAAATCTTTGCCATTGGAGATATTGTAAGGCCAGGGTTGTTGACAGATGCGATAGGAGCTGGTAGGAAGGCGGCAAACGCGATTGTAGATATTGTTGATGGAAAGCGCCCTTTGGGTGATACCCGCCTGATGATTGATCGCGGCAGAGTGTCGCTTGAATATTTTGATCCAAGGGTTACGTTTTTTGACGATCTTGACCATTGCGGATCTCAATGTTCCTCGTGCGGAACATGCAGGGATTGCGAAATATGCATTGCTGTATGTCCTGAAAACGCGATTAGCAGACAGGAAAGAAAAAAGGATGATTTTGAATATATCGTGGATGAAAC
>JAUVHU010000097.1 GCA_030593145.1 Desulfobacteraceae bacterium | reverse complement strand
TTATAATACCATAAGCCGAAGCAAGCCCAAGTCCTGTACCCCTGCCCAACTTTTTGGTTGTAAAGAATGGCTCAAAGATATGCTGCCGGGTCTCTTTATCCATACCAACTCCTGTATCGATCACAGAAACCATAACAAACTCACCGGGTTTTATTCCATAAGGCATGACATCATCATCATCTAAGCTGATATTTTTCGTCTTAATGAATATGTCCCCACCTCCCGGCATTGCATGCCAGGCATTCACAAAAAGGTTTAACAGAACCTGTTCTATTTGCGACCGGTCTATTTCAACTGTACAAATATCTTTCTGAAGCGTTGTGTGGATTCTGTTCTCCTTTTTTGTACGACCAAACATATCAGAGCATTTTTCTATGAGCTTGTTAATATCGGTAGGCTTAGCCTCGTATTTACCACCCAGAGCAAAACCTAAAAGTTGTTTGGTAAGATCCGCCCCCCTTTTAGCAATGTCTTCTATGTCTTTGAAGTTTTTATACTGGGGATGGTTTAAATCAATATCATGTTTTATCAAAGAAATCCGGCCCATGATTCCCATAAGCAAGTTATTAAAATCATGAGCAATACCGCCTGCCAGAGTCCCTATAGCCTCCATCTTCTGAGACTGCAGCAGTTGTGCCTCAAGGCGTTTTCTATCACCTATATCTCTTGCAACACCATAAGTTCCCAAAAATGTTTTATTGGCCTCATCCTCGGATTTATTATAGATACCCATGGATTTTAATTCAACCATCAAACATTTTTCCGGATCATGGCCATTACCAGATGTCTTTAGTCTTAATTCAAGGCCGGAAGTAGCACGAGAGCCCGTTCTTCTTTCATTAAAGCGGTATTTTGCTTTATCTATATCGTCTTCAAATAAAATATGTGTATAGTGTTTATTTAAAAGCTGCTCCGAATCGCATTCAAGTAAAGATTCGACAGCACCATTTATAAACGTAATGTCTCCTTCCGGACTAAGAATGTAAATTATATCCGGTGATGCATCAACGAGATATCGATATCGCTGCTGTGTTACCTCCAGCTTTCCGTTGACAATCTTATTTTCTTTTTTTAATTGAATCTGATTAATTGTATTTTTTACTCTTGCCAGAAGTTCTTCAAAATCAAAGGGTTTTTTAAGATAATCGTGAGCTCCCCTTTTCACGCATTCTACGGCTGAGTCAATACTTGCATGCCCGGTCATAACTATAACCATGACCTCTAAATGCTGAGCTTTTATATAATCCATAACCTGGCGGCCATCCATTTCAGGCATCATCATATCAAGAAGAAGCATATCATAACTATCTTTGTTCAAATATTCTACTGCTTCTCTACCATTGCAACCGGTCTGTATATTATAGCCTTCGTTACTTAACAAAACATCCAAGCTATCCCGCATCCGTGCTTCATCATCTACTATTAAGATTTTGGCCGCACACGACATAATCACCTCCACACGTCAATTAATACCTAAGTTGAACTATTTTCACTCGACTTGCAATAATCGGCTGTGCATCAAAAACTCATAAAAAGTCTCGACACATTTCTTCGCAAAAAACCACTTAACTCATGCTATATCTACCAATCATTAACCGGTAATAATATTTTAAAAATTGTACCGATTGTCTCGTCACTTTCACAAGTTATTGTTCCTTTTAATTCATTTATAATGCTATACGCAATGGACAGACCCAGGCCGGAATGGCCATTGCCTTTTAAGCTGACAAACGGTTCAAACAAATTAGACATTATTTCCTTCGGAATCCCTGATCCGCTATCGCTTATAATAATTTCAACAAATTCCTGTTCCTTTTTATCTGCTTTTTTATTGAATCCGTTGGATTTTGTAATTAATCCGGTACTAATTTCAATATCTCCCCCATCGGGCATAGCCTCAACAGCATTTTTTATTAGATTGATAACAACCTGCTTTAGACCATTTTTATCCGTCATAATAGGAGTTATGGATGTTTCCAGGCTAAGTTTAGCCTCAACACCCGACTGAACCAGCAATGATTCATGACTAATTTTGATTAGATCAGATATTAGAGTATTAATATTAACAAATTCTTTTTGTATTGCTTTAGGTTTTAAAAAATTAGACAATTCACTAATAATGAGGTTTATTCGGTCTATTTCTTCATTGACAATAATTATTTCTTCTTGTGCCGGACTATCCTTGGCGAGTTTTAGCCCCAGTATCTTGAGATAATTTTTCATAATACTCAGGGAATTGCTCACCTCATGAGCAACTTTATCAGCTACGAGCGAAGGAGCGGTCAACTGCTCAGATTGAATAAGCTTTGCCTTAGATTTTCTCTCGTTTTTAGCATCTATGACAACAGCCACCTGGTTTGCAAACATGTTTATGAAATTTAAATCTTTAAACAAAACATGAGATTGAGCTTCATCTATACCTATAACCATCACGCCAACACAATTTTCCTGAGATAACATGGGAATACACAGCATACCTTCTTTTTCAGACAAGCGAACGATCTGGGAATCAATAATAGTGAGATCTATTTCTTTAATATGTCCAAAAGAATCCAGAGATGTTTTTTCAGCAAGAGTTCTTGTCAAAAGACAATTTTTACCTTGAACAGGAATAACTATTTCCTTGATTAGCAAATCATACTCTTCTTCATTCCCAATATATCCTTGCAGAGCATCTTTTTCATGATCATAAAGAAAAAAAAGCACATTTTTCAAATCAAACAAAATTTGCAAACCCTGCCTTACAACGTCCAGCATTGAATCAGCATCATGGCATTCAAACAGATTTTGAAGTGTGCCTTGTAATTGTGATATGTTTATGGCCGTGCGGACGAGTTCTTTTTGCCATGCTTTATCTCTTTCACAAACCGGTTCATCAAAATTGTCCGGATTTTTAATATTTATATCCAGCAATTCTGCAGCCTCCTTCACCTTTTTATCAGACAATGAGACTATCGTGTCTAATGCTGAATACTCTAAACCCAAAACTTCTTTTGCTATATCAAAAGCATCGCTGCGGTCTTTATCTATCCCGGAGCTAAGGATGTTTGCTACATATACAATTTTGACAAGAGGAAGTGCGTCAAGAATTCTGTGTTTTGGTTCATGATGATAAAGAACAGCATCAGAAATAAACGATTGAAGCGCCCAGCTATTGATAAGCCATGCCCCTGTCTCATCGTGTGAGGCGCCTATCCGCTTTTCACTGTCCAGCAACAAAGCCGGATTGCTCCTGGTAGCTTGCAGTGCCTCGGTATATTCCTTCGGGAAATTCACCCATAAAACCAGCTTGCCAATATCATGAAAAAGCCCGGCGAGATATGCCTCATCATGATTGGAATATGAAACCTCTTTGGCAAGCATTTTGGCTAACACAGCGCTCATGAGAGAATGCTTCCATAAAATATTTAAGCCGGGAATATAACTATTCTTTATCTCATTAAAGCTCTGTTGTATTATAGAGCTGATTACGATATTTTTGATGGTATCAGGCCCTAAAAATAAAAGAGCCTGATCAATACTTTTTACCTTATTAGACGAACCATAACAGACTGGATTAGCCATTGACATCAGCCTCGCACTTAACGAAGCGTCTTTTTTGATAATTTGCGAAATCGTCTCGATTTCAATTGGCTTTTTATTGCACACCTCAAGCAATTTAAGAAGTATATGGGGAAGAGTTGGCAAGCTCTTGGTAACTTCTATTTTATTAAAAAATTTTATTGAATGGTCCTTCATATTACTTTCTATCTTTCGCCAAGTTTTAATGGCAGATATTAATAACCCATTAAAATATCAATAAATTGGAAAAATATGATTATAAGAACTTTTTTAACTTAGTTAAACATGATGCCTTCGTAAAAAGTCAGATCTCTACCCTTTTTGTCATTCCCGCGAAAGCGGGACACGTAGTAAAGTGTTAGCACTATTCAGTAAATTCAATCAGTTATAGACTCCCACTTTCGCGAATAGGGCAGACAAGAGTGACATAAAAACAACTTTTTGCGAGTTTATCAAACATATATCTTGTATGTCAAACAAAAAATACAACTATATATAGCGTAGCGCAGTTGAGAACTTCCCTGATATTTTGATGAATTAGTAAAAAGTCGTCACTCCGGTGAAAACCAGAGTCCAGATAGTCTACAACTGCCTGAAAAGACTGGATAACGCTGACGGTTGCGCCTTGCGGCTTGAAAAAATGCAGTTCGTGTCACTACGTGCCCGGCTGGAGTTTATCCCACACTCACGCGGCGCAAGCGCCTGCGCTGCGCGTGATGCGGGGCCGGAATGACAAAAAACGATATTTTTTGACTTTTTACGATGCCGTCATATTTTGACTTTCTATGTTATATATTTCATGCTATAAATAGTTTTATGCTTTGCAAAAGGGGATGTTTTACAAAGGTCTCGTATCGGGGAGCCATATGACCAGGACAATTACCATCACAAGCGGAAAAGGAGGAGTTGGAAAAACAAGCATCAGTATCAATTTAGCCCTTCACATAGCAACACTTGGTTACCGGACATGCCTGTTTGACGCTGATTTAGGATTGGCTAACGTCAACATACTTCTGGGACTTTATCCGGTGTACAACCTCGAAGACATGATTCTGTCCCACCGTGATCTTAAAGATGTGACCATAAGAGACTACGAGGGAATAGATATCATCCCTGGGAGTTCGGGTGTGGAAAGAATAGCAAACCTTCAACCCGACCAGCTCGAACACCTGGTCCAATCTTTTTCCGAACTTGACAGATATGATTTCCTTCTGTTCGATACTTCAGCAGGTGTCTCAAGAAACGTTATCGCTTTTTGCCTTGCCTCCTCTGAAGTAATAGTGGTGATAACTCCTGAAGTCACTTCACTTACCGACGCTTACGCTCTGTTAAAAATATTGTGTTTAAACGGGTTCAAGGGTTCGGTAAAGATTGTGGTAAATCAGTGCAAAAGCGCATCAATTGCCAAACACGCCTACACCAAGCTCAAACAAACAGTAAGCAAATTTCTTCCCATAAATATTGTTCCACTCGGCGTTATTGTTCAAGACCCCAAAATAGAAGAAGCTGTTAAAAAACAACGCTCGTTGATGTTGCTTTATCCTGAATCGAATGCCTCCAAGTGTATCAAAAATATCGCCAAGCGTCTTGTAGAAGGCAGGCCTGAGGATTCGGAGCCCTTCGGGATATCATCATTTTGGACAACGTGCTTTGAGGTTATGACAAACCCTTTGAAATTAACCGCCAAGGAAAAGAAGAAAGAAGAAATTGCAGACAAAGTCTTACAGATTCAGGAGCAAGACCCAGCACAACCGATACAAGAAACCACGGAAGAATCTTTGCCAAAAGCAACAGAGGATATCCAGAAAACAATCAGTCATACAAACCTGCCCACTCTTCCGCATATTGTCTTAAAACTGATTGAAGCCTGCAACAAGCACGAAAGCACGATTGAAAACATATCTCAAATAGTCAACAAAGATGCCTCGTTAAGTGCCAGGGTTATGAGCATCGCTAATTGTGCGTGCGAGCCAGGCAACAGGATGACCAATATTGAAGAAGCAATGTCTTTTTTGGGCAAAGACGGCATAAAAACTGTTGCTATTAGCGCTGCGGCGTATTCAGCTTTTGACCAGGGCAGGGAAAATTCTGTCTTTTGGTTTAAGCTGTTCTGGCGACACTCCCTTATGTGTGCGACCCTGGCCAGGCTGATTGCCCAAAAGATCTCATATGCTGTTCCTGACGAGGCATTTTTGTCAGGTATTCTTCATGATATTGGGAAGCTGGTTTTATGGGAGAATTTTCCAAACGAATACGGTGAGATCTTGCAATCACACGAAACTAAGCCGGATTTGGTTCTATCAGCTGAAACACGATTGGGAATCACACACTGCAAGGCAGGAGCTTGGATGATCAATCAATGGAGCCCACGGTCGTTTATGGCCGATGCAGTTCTTTATCACCATGAACCGGTACATAGCATTTTGGATGCGCTTCCCCTGGTAAAGATAGTATTTGTAGCCAATGCCTTGTGTTCAGTTACTGTCGAAGACACCAGCGCCAGATTTAAGACAGCCGAAGAGATCTTTGGGTTTGCCCGGGCTGAGACAGAGAAGTTGATATCGCTTGCCGAAGAAGAGGTAAAACAGGCAGCAGAATTACTGGACATAGAAGTTGAGCCCCCTGATGCCCCTAAAAGATCAGTTTTGGAAAAGGATGCTGAAAAGCAGCAAGATCTCTTCAATATGGTCAGGGAGATTTCTCTCCTTCAAGCCACACTTCACAAGCTGTTGGAAACCCGTGGACAAGAGTCCGTACTGAAGGTTATTAAGCAGGGTCTTCAGGTTTTATTTAATGTTCAAAGCGCAATCTTTTTCCTGTATGACCAAAAACGAGATGCCTTGGTTGGCAAGAAAATTACAGGAAACAAAGAAGATGATCTATCTAATGATCTATCCAATGATCTGGAAATCCTTTTCCAAAATAAAACTAACCTGTTGGTTAGGTCGCTTCGCCGGAAAATTATTCTCGATTCTTTTGACCACTCAACAAAAGACGCTTCTACCATTATGGACAAACAGCTTATTCGCTTTCTGGGCAAAGACGGAATGCTGTGCCTTCCCATGGTTGCTCACGGAAACTACGTTGGAGTAATAGTTCTGGGAGTAGATGACCATCATATTGACCATTTACGAAATCAGGAGAGACTCTTGACCATGTTTGCCAACCAGGCGGCTTTGGCCTTATCTGCCGATCGTTTGAATCAAAGTGAAACAGACGGGACAAAAGATGTTGTCAAGAAGATTCAAGATCTTTTGGGTAGTGTCAATTAAAGAACCCTTCTTCCATTCCAAGCCCTTCTTTTTCTTAAATTTCAAACAAATGGCGCCGGTTTTGTTTCTTTTAACCGCTGATTGATATCTCTACCGATACTTTCGGCATCCCTTTCCGGCACATTACACGCTGCGAAAACTGTGCTCCACTCCGAGACAGCCTCATGAACCTCCATAATCACTTTCAGGGCCTGTTGTCGTCGTTTTAACCCGAAATGCCCGGCCTCCTGCAAGAGTGTTTCAAGATCAGGCAGCCTGTTATCGTATCCGATGCGCAGAACATGTTCCCTGTTAAAACCGATGTTCGGCACCAGGTCGAATGCAGGACTCAGTCTCCAACCTTCATCATTGTGCAGAATAAGAAAATTTTTCAGGTGGTCGTCGGTATTGCCGATCATCACGTTGAACACCATCTGTCTGTAAAGCCTTTGGATGTCCTGCCCCGGTTGCGTGGAAACATGCCTGATTACCTCTGCCAGGTCCCTGTAACCGGCATAGTAATATCCGTCGGCCTTGAGCAAAGACTGCATGCTGATTAGGTGATTGCGGCCACCGGCTTCGTTGATATCAAACCGTTTCACCAACAGGCATTTTCTGGAACCCAGCGATAAAAGCCTAGTATCGGCTGTTTCGATGCCCGCTCTGCGGCCTAACTCCATAGCAGCGGCCTCCAGGCTGACAACGTCCAGTTGATCCCCGGCGCTGGCAAACTTTGCCAGATATGCGCCGCTTTTATCCTTGACAAGCGCCTTGGGCCTGGCCCCGCCCGGGGAGCTGCCTGCCTGAAACAACAAAGAAAGTTCATCGTCGTCCACAGCTACGTCCTGCTCAAATCTTTCCACCAGCAGCGCCAGTTCCTGAAGGTGACGAAGGGGAACCCCTGTTGTTTTCAAATCCGGCCGGCCTTCTTCAACATAGCTCAAAGCCCCCAAACCCTGGTTTCCTAACAAGTGTAACAATTGTGGAATACGTTGGTCTTCGCGGCCCAGCTTGTAATGGCGAACCAGGAGTCTCCGACCCCAATCGTCTGGAAGACTATCTTCAAAAACCCCATGGACTCCTGCATGGGGCCGATCCGCATCAAAGATATCCGCAGACAGCGGCAAATGCAGCGGGTCAAGCGGTAAGGCCCGTGGATGCTCCAGGTAATCGGGAGCGTAGCGGAACTGTCCCGGTAATACCCCACTGACATTGTCCGGGTCAGCGACAACAAGGGTGCCGGCCTTGACGCTTTCCCCGGATGGCAAGGTTAACCATACATCAAGCTTTATCATCTCTTCCTCTTGCGGCTGCCGCCTGCCCGCTGTCGTTTACTACTCTTCTTCTCGAATTTCACAAACAGGTCTTCTTTTGGAGCCAGCACTTCCTGCCAGCCGTCAAGCCGGCCAAGGATGCTGCTTGCCTCCAGCCAGTTGCCAAGCAGTGTATGCGGAGAACCTTTTTCCATTTTACTGTACGACTGGCGGGTTAAACCAAGCCTTTGTGCGAACAGCTCCTGGCTTTCGTTGCGAGCCAGGCGCGCTTCTCTCAATCTTT
>JAUVHU010000003.1 GCA_030593145.1 Desulfobacteraceae bacterium | reverse complement strand
TCTGGAAACAGCCGGTACTGTCACATAGTTGAACGGGTCCTTTTGGAAATCACCTGTAGTTATGCGTTTTCTTATCTTTCCCAAAGCAACAACAGCGTTGGAATGGTTGATCCTGGTTGTGGTTCTGAATATAACCGGCTCCTGCAGCTCTTCAGAAAGATCAAATGCATAGCCTATCATATCTTTTGCTTCTTCAATCGAAGATGGTTCAAGCATGGGAAGGCCTGAAAGAGAGGCATAATAACGGTTGTCCTGTTCATTCTGGCTGGAAAACATGAAAGGGTCGTCTGCCGTTATGATGACCAGGCCTCCTTTCACTCCAACATAAGCAAGGGTCATCAGGGCATCTGCAGCAACATTCATTCCCACATGCTTCAATACGCACATGCTACGAACCCCGGAATTCGCGGCGGCAGCCGCTATTTCAAGGGCCACTTTTTCATTGGTAGAGTATTCAAAATAGAGATCGCTTTCCCTGGACATCTGGAAAAGATTCAATGAAATTTCGGAAGACGGCGTACCCGGATATGTAGTTGCAATAGCAACCCCTGCCTCGATTGCGCCACGTGCAATTGCCTCATTTCCAAGGAGCAACATTTTTTGGCCGGGCTTGTCGGTTAATAATTTGTGCATTGTATTTCCTCTGAATTTTAGATAAGTTGTCGGGGATCAGGGATCGGGGAATCAGCAAACTGAATTGAGCAGTTTTTTATAATATTTCAACAAACAAGATATGCTTTGCTTAGATATACATCTCTTGCCGGCCCCTGAATACTGACACCTGATCCTTGACCTTATATACCGTCATTGTTTCTTGTGTAAAGGATTTTCTTTAAAACATCAAGCGGTTAAAACCAATACAAGTAACTTTACAAACAAAGAAAGTTATGCGATATTTTTTTTATGCTTCGAGAACTTTCCATTAAAAATTTTGCGATAATCGACAACCTGCGTATATGTTTTTCAGCCGGACTGACAATATTAAGCGGAGAAACAGGAGCCGGCAAATCTATCATAATAAATGCGGTTAATCTCCTGCTTGGCAGCAAAGCAACATCCAAACTTATCCGCACCGGTTCCGATACTGCCGAGCTTGAAGCTTTATTCCAAATTTCAAAAAAAAGCAGGATTGCCAAAGTTTTGAAGGAATATGGCTTTGATACATCAGAAGGGCTATTAATAAGAAGGATTATCTCCCGTAAGGGCAGACACATGAGTTACATCAACGGGCATCTTGCCACAATGCAGATGCTGAATTCAATAACCGTAAACATGGTCAGCATATCCGGCCAACACGCGCATCAGGGGCTTTTAAAGGAAGATAAACATCTGATGATACTTGATCAGTTTGGGGGCTTAATGCCTTTGCGTGATGAGGTTTACAGGTATTATCACGAAATAGTTCCTTTGATCCGGGAATTAAGCGAGCTTAACGCTCAAAAAGATAAACAGAGCGAACACATTAAACTGCTTGAGTTTCAGAAAAAGGAGATTTTGGAAGCTTCAATCAGCCCTGATGAAGATACAGGACTTGAACAGGAAAGATTGCGTCTTAAAAACGGAGAAGAGCTTTACCAGTCAGTTCGCGCTTCAGTTGATGAACTTTACAGCGCTCAGGGCGCGATTGTTGAAAGGCTTGTTGAAGTAAAGAAAAGTCTTGAAAAGGCATGCCGGATTGATACGGAACTTTCTTCTAAAGCAAAAAGGATCTCTGAAGCAACTTTTAATATTGAGGACATTGCCGAAGAACTTAGAACTTATATGGACAACATACAGATTGATGAAAAAAGGCTCGAAGAGGTTGAAGAACGCCTTGATACGCTAAATAAGCTAAAGCGCAAATACGGAAAATCTCTTGAGGCTGTATTAACCTGCCTTGAATCAATTGATCATGATATTTCAGGCATTGAAAATATTTCTGAGAAGATAAATGAAACCGAAACAATGATCTTTGATCTGCATAACAGGATAGTCAAAGCGTCAACAAACCTTTCTTTGAAAAGAAAAGAGACAGCGGAAATCCTTGCGAACAAGGTGGAAAAGGAGCTGGCCACACTTGAGATGTCCCAGTCAAAATTTCAAATATCTCTTCAAACAATGCCGGCAGCCGGCAATGCCGATCCTTATCTTACAATTGATGGAAATGTAATAAATGAAACAGGAATAGATAGCGCTGTATTTATGATAGCTCCGAATGTAGGAGAAGCTCTAAAACCGCTATCCGGCATTGTTTCCGGAGGTGAACTTTCAAGGGTGGTGCTTGCTCTAAAGGCAATTCTTGCTAAAACCGAATCGGTTGAAACCCTTATTTTTGACGAGGTTGACGCAGGGATTGGCGGTAAAGTAGCTGAAGTTGTCGGAAAGAAGCTGTCCGCGCTTGCCGGTTATCACCAGGTTATATGCATAACTCATCTGGCGCAGATTGCAAAATTCGGCAATCATCATTTTGGAATATCGAAAACTGTTTCACGCGGCAGGACTAAAACCGATATAAAACCGCTAACTAAAGAAGAACGCATAAAAGAATTGGCCAGAATGTTAGGTGGTGTAAAAATTACAAAAACGACACTGGATCATGCGCGTGAACTGCTTCAAAGCGCTCATTAAATTAGCGCCCTATCGGGCGGGTTTTCCATAACCTATTGATTTGATAATCAACAAAATGGAGATTTCTATACTATCAAGATAAAAAGCTATGAACGTCCAACATCGAACATCCAACATCGAATTTTGAATAAGGTATTCTGCCAATTTACAAATCGGCAGAGCAAAGCGATTTCATCATTCGATGTTCGATGTTGGACGTTCAAAAAAATCCACTTATATCCTATGATGCCGAATTTATTAGGCATAAAATAAGAAATTTCTATACTGTTAAATTATTAGAAAGAAAAGTGCTCGAACGCTTTGCATCAACTAATCAGAAGCCTATTATATTGCTTCGCAAATTAACCGAAGGAATAAACTTGTAACTTTTTTGTATCAGGAGAAGAACCATAAATCTTTATAGCATTCCACCATTGTTGACATTGTGCTGCTTTCCCGGGCTTGCCGTCCTGACTATTTTGCGGGGCCGCAAAACAAAGGTTAACTTTCTTTTTATATTAGTCTGTATATTCGGTTCCTTTCTTTACATCGATATTCTTTTTGCCTTTAATGTGAAATCATCTGAAACAGCTTTAATGATCAGCCGCATAGATCATTCAATTATAATATATATTTTTCCCATATATATCCATTTTTTCCATGCTTATCTTGATATTCCCGGCCGAAAATGGCTTGTTCGGGCATCCTATGCTTTCTCATTTATCCTGATGTGCTTTATTCCAACCCCTTTTTATATCGAATCCATGCAACAGCATTCATTCGGTTTTTTTGCAAAGGGAGGGATACTTTATCCTGCCTTTGGAATAGGAAGTTTTTGCGTTATACTCTATGTTTTGACATTAATTTATAATGCGATCATTAATGAAAAAAGAAGTATCCGGAAAAACAGGCTGAAATACGTTTTTATGGGATTCGGAATCATGGGGCTTATGAACGGGCTTAATATTCTCCCGATTCTGGGTTACCCAGTATATCCGCCAGGCAACTTCAGCTTTATCCCCCTTGTAATTTTTGCGGTTGGTATTTTTAAGCACGATCTTCTCGATATGGGAATACTTTTCAAAAAAAGCCTGATCTATTCTCTCCTTACAGCTTTTATCACCTGTATGTACGCGCTGATAATTATTCTGGCAAACAAGATATTTAAGGATTTTGATTTTTCAGATTCAATCTACTTTCATATTCTCTTTTTTCTCTTGATCGCTTTTGCTCTCGGACCGTTAAAAACAAAAATACAGGCTCTGATAGACCGTATCTTTTCTAAGGGAAAATACGATTATCAAAAAACAATCAAGCATGTAAGCCGGATGATAACATCGGTTCTTAATTTTGATGAAATCGCAAAACAGCTAATGGATACTGTTGTTAATATAATGCTTGTTGATAGCTGCGCTCTATTTGTATATAACCCCTCTGTTTCAGGTTTTAATAATTATGCTGTTAAAGGGAAATATTACAAGCGGGTACATTCGATATTTATGGATGATAATACCCCCATTGTTAAACATATGATAAAATACCGCCAACCGATAATTAAGAAACGCCTTATAGAAAAAAGAGGTGATTCTGAGGCGCAGGCAGTACTTTCTGATATGAATACACTATGTGCGGAAATTGCTCTTCCCATGATCTTCAAGGGAACGCCAAACGGATTTCTTATTATAGGGGAAAAGCTTTCCGGAGACCTTTTTTCACGTGAAGATCTGGACCTTCTCGAAACACTTTCGAGCCAGAGTTCACTGGCTATTGAAAATGCAAGATCCTACAGGCTTATAGATGACCTGAATAAAAACCTTGAAAAAAAGGTGGAAAAAAGAACCCATGCTCTTAAAGAAGCTCTATCTGAAAAAGAACGGACACAGGAACAGTTGATACGTTCGGAGAGTCTTGCCGCAATTGGACAATTGGTAGCAGGCACAGCCCATGAACTGAATAATCCTCTTGCAAGCGTTACAAGCTTGATACAATCCACCATAGAGGATCTTGCAGAGTGGGATAAAAATACTCCTTTAGATGAAGATTTGATTGATGATCTCAAATTCGCAGATAAGGAACTTGGAAGAGCAAGGGCTATCGTTGCCAGTCTTCTTGGGCTTTCCAGACAGACTCAAACCTATTCGGAGGAGGTAAACCTTAACCTGATTATAGAAGACGCATTAAGAATTTTATATAATCAGTACAAGCACAGCGATCTTAATATAATTAAAAACTATGCAGAGAATCTGCCTGATATCCAGGGGAATTTTGCCAATCTTGGCCAGGTTGCTCTGAATATAATAAATAATGCCTTCCAGGCGATTGACGACAGACAGGGGAGCATATATCTTACAACCGGTTATGATAATGATACGAACCAGGTTTTTTTTGAGTGCAGAGATACCGGAAACGGTGTTCCTGAATCTATAAGACAGGATGTTTTCAAGCCTTTTTTTACCACAAAAGAGGTTGGCAATGGCACAGGCCTTGGATTATATATCTGTCATGAAATTGTTCAGAAACATGGAGGCGCCATAACACTTGAAAACACTGATGGACAGGGCGCAAGGTTTGTTGTAAGGTTATCTGTTGTGGATTATTGATTGTTTCCTGCTTTCAATATTTCGTGTTTTGCGGCGTACGCCCTGAAAAGAGACGTGATTGTTTTTTAATTTAAGCAACTAACTCAATAGGAATTGAATCAATGGAAAACATACCTGTAAAAATCGATGTTCTTAAGGAATACCTGGAAGAACGTTTTGGCGGGCCTGTGGAGCTGATAGGAAGCGATAAGCTGGGTGGATTTGACGATACAATAAAAAAGCTGGGCTATGGAGATACATTTTTAATTACATTTCGCAAAGACGGCGTTGACAGGTCGGTTGTCTTTTCTACCATGCGCAATGACAAGTACGGCCACCAGTATATGTGGGACAGGGTACATGTATTAATGTTTCAGTATTATGCCGGTCGGAAGCTTTCCAAACACGCAAAACCTCTTGACATAGGTTACTTTACGGAGCATGGCAGTGCCTGTTCTGTTCGTGATGCTGCTACCTATTTTTTGCTGACCGAAAAGGTGGAAGGGACCGATTACTATTTAGATCTGGCACGCTTAAGTGAGGAGCCGCTTGCAAATAGAGATCTTGAGAGGGCAAAGGCTCTTGGCGAATATCTGGCGGATGTGCACAAGGAAAAAAAAGATGAACCGGACCTTTATACCAGAAAAATAAGAGATCTTGTAGGTCATGGCGAATGTATAATGGGAATTGTTGACGGCTATCCACGACATTATGAATTTTGCAGTGACGATACTTTTTGTGAAATCGAAAAGTTCTGTGTTGAGTGGCGCTGGAAGCTCAAGCAGTACACCTCTCGCCTTTGCCGGGAACATGGCGATTTTCATCCATGGAATATAAAATTTCGGGAAGGAACCGATTTTTCCACCTTTGATCGCAGCCGTGGAGAATACGGGGAAGCAGCCGATGATGTCGCAACATTGAGTATAAACTATCTCCTTTATTCCATTTTAAAATACGGCAAATTGGATGGCCCATACAAAAAACTGCATGATATATATATGGAAACCTATCTCGACAAAACAAATGATCACGATATATTTAAGGTTATCCAGCCATTTTACGCGTTTCGAGGGTTGGTAATCGCTTCTCCTGAATGGTATCCAGATCATTCGGAAGAAGTACGAAGAAAACTTTTTAACTTTATCAGAAACGTGCTTTCAACAGACAGGATAAATATTGATGAAATCAACCGATACCTCGAATAACGGATGGGCTGTCTGGTTTACAGGTCTGCCAGGTTCCGGTAAAAGCGAGATCTCAAAATTAGTTTATCAGATGCTGAGTAAAAACAGAATCAAGTGCGAAAGAGTTGAGTTGGATGATATTCGAAAACAGTATGTTGCAAATCCGCAATATACTGTTAAAGAACGTGATTTTGTTTATGAGAAGCTGGCCGATTTTGCCTTTGAACGTGTTCAAAACAAAATGAATGTAATTATAGACGCAACAGCTCACAAACTTTTATACAGGGAAAGAGCGAGAAAAAAAATCAGACGATTTGTTGAAGTAATGGTAAAGTGCCCCCTTTCAACCTGTATTGAAAGAGAATCAAAACGCAAAGGGGGAAAGGTCGCAGCGCAAATGTATGTTCGCGCGTTGGAACGAAAGGAAAAAGGAACCCAGTTTAAAGACCTTGGCAAAGTAATTGGTGTTGATATTCCGTACGAGGAAAACCAGAAAGCGGAAATTGTTATCGATAACAGCAAAGGCACATCGTTTGAAAATGCTCAAATTGTCAGGGAAGCCCTTGATAAATATATAGTGTAGGAATTTCCATTTTATGCCTAATTCGGTATCATAGGATATAGGTGGATTTTTTTGAACGTCCAACATCGAACATCGAACGTTGAACATCGAATGATGAAATCGCTTTGCTCTGCCGATTTATAAATTGGCAGAATTCCTTATTCAAAATTCGATGTTGGACGTTCGATGTTGGACGTTCATCTTTTAAGCCCGCCCGAAGGGCGGTAAGTTCATCAATATAAAAGGAGTTTGACCATGCCTATATATGAATTTAAATGTTTAAAATGCCAGGAGTATTTTGAGCTGCTTGTAATGAACAAAGATGATGAAGCAGAATTAAAATGTCCTAAATGTCATTCCGCGGAATTTGAACGTATTATAAGTACAACCAACTATGCAATGCCATGCAGCTCTGCCGGGAATAAAGACGCAGGTGTGAAAACCAGAACATGTTCAACCGGTTCATGCACTACTTATACTATTCCCGGGCTAACTAAATAGTGTCCATCCACAAATGGCATCTTTCGGCCCCTGGCGGCGTTCTCGCTTTTTTGCAATCCTCGGAATAGTTACACTATGCCTGCGGTTGCAAAAACGCTCGAGCCTTGCCAGGAACCAAAATCTACCACTTGTGGATGGACACTAAATAAGAGATTTGATAAATATGAAACCGATCCATAATTATGAAAAGGAACAGTTCAAGAAGCTCTTTAAGCAGGAGCATATTGATAATTTCGAAGACAGGTTTAAGATTCTTGAAGTATTCCTGCATACCGAACGTCACGTTACAGCAAGCGAACTAACTGAGCTTCTAAGTAAACACGGGTATAAATTTGAGCCTGATTTTGTCAGAGAAACCCTGAAACTTATGTGCCGTTTTGGTTTTGCACAGTTAAACAGATTTGATAATGGTCGGGTACGTTATGAGCACAGGCACCTTTGTCAGCACCATGATCATATGATATGCACCAAATGCAATAATATTATTGAGTTTCATAATGAACGGCTTGAGAATCTTCAGATGCAGATAGCAGATGATTTTGGTTTTCATATACTCCAGCACAGTATGGAAATCTACGGCATTTGTTCAAAATGTCTTAAAGATCGCACACAGATTATGCCTCTTGTTATGGCAAAACAGGGAGAACAGCTCGTAATAAAAGGTTTTACCGGCGGCTCAGGCGCGCATATGCGTTTGATGAGCATGGGCTTGAGGCCTGGAGATAAGATAGATGTTGTAACCAACATGGGTGCTGGGCAGTTAGTTGTCGCGATAGATTGCAAGCGTTACGCTCTGGGACGTGGACTGGCAAAGAAAATACTTGTCGAGCCGGTCCCTGTTTAAAAAAATAAACCCAACATTAAATAGTGATGAATTCGTAAAAAGTCGAATTCATCAAGTGTTAGGTGTTAAGATGTTAAATAATAATATTGCACCCGATGGGTGATTAATAAATAATTGTACAAATGCGTATTTCATAAGAGCTAAGAGCTAACGGCTAATTGCTTAACGTAAGTTAAATTAATATCGGAGATTTGTTTATGCTGCTTAGTGAAATGAAACAAGGACAATCCGGCAATATAATTCATGTCGGGGGAAGCAACATCTTGCGAAGAAGGATTCTTGAAATGGGTTTAATTAAAGGCACTAAAGTATATGTGGAAAAATATGCTCCTTTGAAAGATCCTCTTGAATTGATTTTCAAGGGTTACCATATGTCTCTTCGGGTTGAAGAAGCAGCGCAGATAACTGTTGATAATGTAAAACAGGATTTAAGATAATGAATCACAAGAGTATTACCATAGCTCTTGCAGGCAATCCGAATTCAGGTAAAACAACAATATTTAACTGTATTACCGGAACCAGGCAGAAAGTTGGAAACTGGCCCGGGGTAACAGTGGAAAAAAAAGAAGGCACTGTCAGTAAATACGGTTATAATCTTAAAATAATCGATTTGCCTGGGACATACAGTTTAACTCCATTTTCTGTAGAAGAGATTATTGCACGGAATTATGTTCTTGAAGAATGCCCTGATGTTGTAATCGTTATAATTGATGCTTCCAACCTTGAACGCAGCCTTTATCTCGCGACCCAGCTAAGAGAAATTGACTGCAAAGTCATATTCGCTCTTAATATGGCTGATGTTGCCCGTGCCCGCGGATTGAAGATTGATGCTGACAAACTGTCTGAGCTCCTTGATCTGCCGGTTGTCTTTACGGTTGGTAACAAAAATAAAGACATTGATATACTGCTGCAAAAAGCTATTGAATTGGCAGAATCAAAATCCGAAATTCCTCAGAAGCGCAAAGTCAAATACAGCAAGGATATTGAAAATTCAATCGCAAAACTGCAAAGCTTTATCGAAAAAAAGATAGCAGTCAAATTTCCTTATAATACCAGATGGATGGTAATTAAACTGCTTGAAGATGACAGGATTCTAAAAGAACATATTGTCCAGAAAACAGGAAATAACAGTCAGGATATTATTCAGGAAGCACAAGCTCTTAGAAAGAAACTTGTAGATCGTTTTGATGAAGAACCTGAAATAGTGATGACAGATGAACGGTATGGATTTATTGCCGGAATAATAAAGGAGGTTCTTACAACTTCCACAAAAAATCGTATAGATATATCCCGAAATATTGATCTTGTACTGACGCACAGGTTTATCGGATTTCCGATTTTTATATTTTTTATATGGGCAATGTTCCAGTTGACTTTTTCATTAGGTGCATACCCCATGGAATGGATAGGCATCGGTGTTGACGGGATTTCAGCATTACTGGAAAGCTTTCTTTCGGAAAGTCTTTTAAAAGATCTTGTTATAAACGGAATAATTGCAGGAGTAGGGAGTGTAATAATTTTTCTGCCGAACATATTGATTCTGTTTTTCTGTATAGCGCTGTTTGAAGATACAGGATATATGTCAAGAGCGGCCTTTCTTATGGATAAAATAATGCATCTTATCGGACTCCATGGTAAATCATTTATTCCAATGCTTATGGGTTTTGGCTGCAATGTTCCTGCTATAATGACTACCCGCACCCTTGAAAGTAAAAAGGACCGCATACTTACCATACTCATAACTCCCTTTATGTCTTGCTCTGCCAAACTGCCTGTTTATATAATTCTTACAGGTACATTTTTTAGCGCTAAAGCCGGAACCGTAATTTTTGCTATCTATCTCTTCGGTGTTATCGCTGCAGTTGTCTCCGGCCGTTTGTTTCGTTCCACTCTTTTAAGAGGGGCTGATGCTCCATTTGTAATGGAATTGCCCCCATACAGAGCCCCTATGTTAAAAAGCGTGTTGATTCATATGTGGGACCGCGGCAAGATGTTCTTAAAAAAAATGGGTGGTGTTATACTCATCGGTTCTGTTGTTATATGGTTTCTTTCAGCATTTCCCAGAAACATACAGTATTCTGTTGATTATGCCGCGGAAATTGTCGGAGTTAATGTATTGTATGAAACAAAAATCAAAGTTGATGCCAAAGTTGATGATAGATCCTGCATGCAATCTATTGAGGAAGAGCGTGATACTGCTATAAGGAAAATTAAACTGGCTCAAGACGCAGAAAAAATGGAAAAATCATTTATGGGCCATATCGGGAAAAAACTTGCCCCGCTATTCGCTCCTCTTGGTATAGACTGGCGTGGCGGAGTTGCCCTTCTTACCGGTTTTGTTGCCAAGGAAATAGTTGTCAGTACAATGGGAATTCTTTATGCTGTTGAAGAAGAGGAGTCTGACGCATTTCAAAAAGCCATTATATCATCCGGCATGACTCCACTTTCAGCGCTTTCAATGATGCTCTTTGTTCTTTTATATCTGCCATGTTTTGCAACAATAGCAGCAATCAAACGGGAGACAGGTTCCCTTAAGTGGATGTTTTTCAGTATTGCTTACACCACATCCCTTGCATGGGTTGTAGCTTTTTCCGTTTATCAGGGAGGAAGGCTGATTGGACTTAATTAGGAGCTTATCTGAAAAACATTCAAATATACTATGTCCTGTTATTGCAATTCTACTCATTATTTGCAGCACTGATGCTCTGGCAGAGCGTCTTACAATAAAGGCTTCTTTGGCAAACATCCGTTCCGGGCCGGGAACAAAGTACGATATCATATGGAAGGTGGGGAAATACCATCCTATTGTTGTTTTGGAAAAATCCGGTCCATGGTATCATTTCCGCGACTTTGAAGGTGATAAAGGATGGATTCATAAATCTCTGGTCGGTAAAATTTCATCTGTTATTACAAATGAGATTAAATGCAATATTCGATCCGGCCCAGGCACAAAGTATGATATATTATTCACGGTTGAAGATGGAATATCGTTTAAGGTAATAAAATCTAAAGGCAACTGGATTTACATCCAGCATGCTGATGGAGACAGAGGATGGATTCACAATTCTCTAATCTGGTAATTAATACCTAAATTGAGCGGTTTTTTACTCGATCTGCGCCGATCTCTTGCGCATAAAGGCTTCGCAAAAATCCTCGACATATCCACGGGTATGCCTGCGGTTTTTGCAAATCCTTATGCATCAAGATCTCAGCACATATCTTCGCAAAAAATCGCTTAACTTAGGCAATAAGGAACAAAATAATGGCAAAGAAAAAAAAGATTACGCGAAAAGAACTTCTTAATAAACCTGATGAGTTTTTAACACTCACATCCAGGCTGCTTGCGCTGTTTATTAAACATAAAACCCAGCTATCATACGGGCTGAGCGCATTAATTGTACTTATAATTGCTGTTTCAGGCTTTAGTTATTTTTCAAATAAGGCTGAAACCAGGGCTTTTGACATGCTGGAACAGGGAATGCAAAAATATACAATTATTATGAAAAATGACGGGCAGGACAAAGCTTATCTTGCAGTAGAAAAGGATTTTCAGACAATTCTGGATAAATATTCAAAAAAGGATGCCGGAAAACTCGCAAAAATTGTTTATGCTAATATCTGTTATAATTCAGGTGAGTTTGACAGAGCTATTGCCTTATATAATAAAGCGCTTCATGACTTTAAGAATAATTGCTCATATAAAAATATTATTCTGAGCAGCCTTGGTTATTCTCATGAAGGGAATAAAGATTACAATTCAGCTGTAAAGTATTTTGAAATGATTGCTTCAGGATCTGATTCCATTATGAAAGATGAGGCTTTTTTCAATTTGGGTCGAATTTATGCGGTAATGGGTGAGAACGAAAAAAGCCTAACGGCTTTTAAGAAGATTATTTCCGATTATACTGATTCGATCTATATTGAGATTGTAAAGGAAAGGCTAGCTGGTTGAGATCTTGGTAAAATACCAGGAGCCTGTCCGAGAATTCTGGTCCTACTGCAAAAGCATGAGAAACGGCCTAAATTCCCGCAAATTTTCGTCAAATAGACCTGCTATTCTCCTCAAATTTGCGAAAATTTGGTCTCGCTTTCACACTTTTTCGTTACGAACACAATTCTCGGACAGGCTCCAAGTTAAAAAAGTAAACTATAAAAAGGGAGGGATATATTTATGAAGCTGAAAGGAACCAGAACAGAAATAAATATTCTTACAGCTTTTGCGGGAGAATCGCAGGCTCGCAATCGCTATACATATTTTGCAAGCAAGGCAAAAAAGGAGGGTTACGTCCAGATATCTGCGATTTTTGAAGAGACTGCAAATCAGGAGAAGGAACATGCCAAAAGACTTTTTAAACTTCTTGAAGGTGGAGAGGTTGAGATCACAGGGGCATTTCCTGCCGGTGTAATCGCCACTACCCTTGAAAACCTTAAAGCATCCGCGAGTGGCGAAAATTATGAGCACACTACAATGTATCCTGATTTTGCAAAAACAGCCCGCGAAGAAGGCTTTGATGACATTGCTAAAATATTTGAGGCAATTGCTGTTGCAGAAAAACAGCATGAAAAAAGATATAATGATCTTGCAGCGAATATTGAAGCCGGCAGGGTCTTTAAAAGAGATGAAAAGGTTGTATGGCGTTGCCGCAACTGCGGCTATCTTCACGAAGGTACAGAGGCACCGAATGTTTGTCCGGCCTGCGACCATCCTAGAGATTATTTTGAGCTGCTGGGAGAAAATTATTAGGATTTTCCCGAATGGAGGTCATCATGGCAGAAAAACTTGAAATTTATAAATGTGAGGTCTGCGGAAACATCGTCGAAGTACTCCACGGTGGAAAAGGTGAGCTTGTATGCTGTGGCAAACCGATGAGTCTTATTAAAGAAAATACCGTTGACGCGACAAAAGAGAAACATGTCCCTGTATCTGACAAAATCCCCTGGGGCGTAAAAGTCAAGGTTGGTGATGTAGCGCATCCAATGGAAGAAAAACATTTTATCGAATGGATCGAAATTATTGCCGACGGCAAAGCATACAGGCAGTTCCTTAATCCTGGGCAGGCGCCCGAAGCATTCTTTAGCGTGGAAGCCGACGAGATTTTAGTCCGGGCATACTGCAATATCCATGGACTGTGGAAGGGATAAAATCTCCCTGGTTGGTGGTTTGTCTGAGAGCTTGTTATGAAAATACCTGTTGTTGATATTGGTCAATGTAGTCTATGCGAAGGATGTGTCGAAGTCTGTCCTCTGGTTTTCAGTTTGAATGATGCAGGTTATATAAAAGTTGCCGAGCTTTCAGATTATCCTGAATCTTGTGTTGAAGAGGCCATAAAATACTGTCCTGAGGATTGTATATTCTGGGAATAAATAATGGGGTGGCGACAGCTTAAAAAGAAAGTACTTAAACTTCTAAGATGTAAAAATTTTGAAAAGGGGCTTAAGGAGATCTGTCAACTACCGGCCAGGCAGGTGGTAAACCCTCTTTTTTCCTTTTTTTATAGCAGTGATGAAATTATAAAATGGCGGGCTGTTACCGCTATGGGCGCAGTTGTTTCAAATCTTGCCGAACATGATATGGAATCTGCGCGCGTGATAATGCGCCGTTTAATGTGGAATCTCAATGATGAATCCGGCGGAATAGGCTGGGGATCACCTGAAGCAATGGGCGAAATCATGGCCCGTAATAACAGGCTTGCGCAAGAGTATGCCCATATACTGCTGTCTTACATAAATCCTGAGGGAAACTATATTGAGCATGAAGCTCTGCAAAGGGGTGTTTTATGGGGCATTGGAAGACTTGCTCATTCCAGGCCTCATCTTGTAAAAAAGAATGCTGATTTGCTTTGCCCATATATGGAATCTTCTGATTCAATTCTTCGCGGCCTTGCTGCATGGGCGGCCAAACCGATATCTACAAAAAGAACAGAATCCTTTTTTTTAAGACTTGGTGACGACAATTCAAAAATTAAGATTTTCGTGGACAACAGCCTTGTTGAACACACTGTGAGCAGTCTAGTTAAAGTATAGCTTCTTTAATAGCTTCAAATCCGATTCTATTGACAAATCTGGCCATCCGTTCCCGTTTTTTAGCGTTGTTTTTATAATATTCTAATACCTTTTTAGTCAGATCAATTGTTTCGTCTTTTGACAGGTTTTCAGATAGAATGTCTCCGATACGTGCGCGATGTCCGGAATTTCCTCCCACTATTAATGTCCAGCCTTTTTTCAAACCAAGAATACCGATGTCACGGACAAAGCTCTCTCCGCATGTGAAGTGACAGCCTGATACTCCAATTTTGACTTTGGCGGGAAGATCGATTCCTGAAAAAAGTTTTTCAATTTCCATGCCGAGCCCCAAAGAGTCTTGGGCTCCAAATTTGCACACAGCTGTTCCCGGACACGCTTGAACATAATGCAGGCAAAGCTCGCTGGCTTTACCCACATCCATATTCAGGTCTTTCCAGACATTATCAACATCATCTTTCTTTATTCCCACCAGGGCAAAACGCTGACCGGAAGTAATTTTAATTATTGGTATTTCGTATTTTCTTGCGACATTAGCGATATTTTCCAAATCTTCAGGAGTAACAAGCCCGACCGGAGTTCTTGGAACTATTGCGTATGTTTCTTTATCGCGTTGTAAAATCGCGCCTCTTGGGTTGTCTGACATAATAATTACCTCCCTATTAGTTTGTTGGTAAAAATTTTTGTAACTGCTCAAATTTCAAGCCGTGAACGGCTATCAAATTTCTTTGCATACCTGGCCGCAGAAAGCCCTGCAACGCAGCCTTCCCCGACAGCTTTAGCCATCTGAAAAGGCGGGCCGCAGATATCTCCGGCAGCATAAATTCCCTGTATGTTTGTCTGCTGCTGCTTATCAGCAACAATGTATTTGAATTTGTCGGCATCCAGCTCAACACCGAGGGTAGCAGCTAGTTCAACGGCCCCTTTTGCCCCGGTCTCTATGAATACGCCATCTATGTTCAGCCTCTGGTCGTCGTCCAATATTATTCCTTCAACAATTTCTTTCCCAACGATTTCTTTAACCCTGCGCCCCGAGTGGATAATAACTTCTGATTCCCTGATTTGATAATCGAGTCGTTCGGAAACCTTAAGCTGATCTGAAACAAGATGAACTTGATCAGCATAAAAAAGAAGGGTTAACGCGCCTGAAACAGCTGCCGATTCATTGCCAACAATAGCTACTTTTGCATTCTTATAAAAATTGGCATCACAATCCACACAATAACTGACGCCTTTTCCCAGAAACTTTTTCTCTCCTGGAACTCCAAGACGGTTGCGGGTTATACCCATAGCCATAATAAGGGCTCTATGTTTTATTAAACGCCCGCTTTCAGTTGAAATTATGAACCAGTCATCCTTCTGTGTAGTCTTGATAATATCTTCCTGGATAAAATGTGCTCCGGAATTCATGGCTTGCTGGACGCCTTGTTCAAGAAGCTCCTCTCCAGAAATTTTACTTAGACAGCAGTAATTTTCTACATGTGCCCTGTAAAGACTGGATTTATGCTCCCTACCCAAAACCAGTACAGAGGCTTTAGCGCGGGCAGCATGAATCGCGGCCTGAAGTCCTCCAGGCCCGGTTCCTAAAATAACAACATCGTAAGTTTCCTGAGTCATTTTATCCACCTGAATAGTTACAATTATGATTTGAGATGCAGGGCATGTTCTTCAAACAGGCCGAAGTTTAATGCCTTCAGCTTATTTCATAAACCTAAGTCGTCAAGTAAAAATAACTTATACATCCTGCTTGTCCTTTTGCTTGTTTTCTGTGTTCCGTCAAGGCTCACATAACTCGTTATGCGCGCCTTAACGCGCCTTGAAAACAAACAAAATTACGGCGCAATCTGTACAACTTATTTATACTTGCCTCCTAAGGGAAAAAAACGCAAAAGTTATTTTCGTTTGCAGTGTTGCGAAGCGGCATAATATAGTTTTTTTACGAATTCATCAATTATAAGATCCGGCCCAAAACAGCATTTTTACCGTATAATTTATTAATTTTGACCTGAACAATACAATTTTTCAGAGTATTTTCACCACGCACAAAAACAGGAACATAGTTTGAAGTTATTCCTTTCAAATAGCTTGTAGATTTTGATTGTACGCCTTCTATTAAGATTTCCGCTTTTTCCCCGATTAATTTTTTGTAAAACTCCATTTTTTTGTTATTTCCAAGCTCTCGCATTTTTTGACATCTTGTTTTGATAGTATCCGGAGAGATTTGGTCGGGATAACTGTTTGCGGGTGTTCCTTTGCGCTGAGAAAAAGGGAAAACATGCAGATAGGTTACGGGTAGTTTTTTTATTAATGAATATGTATTTTCAAAGGCTTTTTCGGTTTCGCCGGGAAAGCCTGTCAGAACATCAACGCCGATTGCGGCATTCGGTATCATTTCATGAATTCTAATCACCATGTCTCTGAAAAAAGATCGTGAATAAGGCCTGTGCATTCTTTTTAAGATAAGATCATCTCCGCTTTGCAAAGGGATATGAAAATGATGACAAAATATGTCTGACTCAGCCATTGTTTTTATAATATCGTCTGAAATTTCATTGGGCTCTATTGAACTCAGGCGTACACGCTCAATAGTTCTTGTCTCATGAATGCATTTTAACAGTTTTGCAAGGCTGGTTTCAGGCAAAAGATCCATTCCGTAACGGCCGAGGTGTATGCCTGACAGGACAACTTCATGGCAGCCTGATTTAGAAAGCCGGCTGATATTTTCTAATACAATTTTCAGCGGCATGCTCCGGCTTCGTCCTCGCGCATAAGGGACAATGCAATATGTGCAGAAATTATCGCATCCATCCTGAATTTTTAGAACCGGCCTCGTCCTGTTTCTGGAAGTGGCTGTTACAAGTGTTGGCTGGAACTTTTGTTCACAGGTAACATCATGCCGGATAGTCAACGGATGGAATTCGGGAATAGGGGAATCTTTTTCTTTCCTGGAAATAATTATTTCAGGAATCTTATGCTTGTCAGCATGACCTATAATATAATGCACACCTTTAATCTTTTTTATTTCATCAGGTTCGATCTGGGCATAACAGCCGGTTACAATTATACATGCTTTTGGATTAGATCGTATTGCCTGCCGCACAGCTTGTCTTGATTGCATAGAAGCTTTTTGGGTTACAGTGCAGGTGTTGATAATAAACAGATCGGTTTTTTCTCCTTTGAGCGCGGAAACCCATCCGGCTTCCCGCAAGGATTGAGCAATGGCATCTGATTCATATTGATTTACCTTGCAGCCCAAAGTTATGATGTTGAAAAAAGACATAAATTATCACTAAAAGTTTTAAAGCAAAATAAATTAATCACGAAAACACGAAAGTACGAAAACACGAAATAATGCCCGGAAATTAAATTAGTACCCTTCGGGCGGGCTTAAAAGATGAACGTCCAACATCGAACGTCGAACATCGAATTTTGAATAAGGTATTCTGCCAATTTATAAACAGGCAGAGCGAAGCGATTTCATCATTCGATGTTCGACGTTGGACGTTCGATGTTCGACGTTCAAAAAAATCACTCATATCCTATCATGCCGAATTCATTAAGCATAAAATGGAAATTCCTATACTATTAAATTGCCAACTGTTTTCGTGGTTTCAATTTTTCGTGCTTTCGTGATAGTTCTTTTGTCTATTCCTCTGCAATCCAGCCGCCACCAAGGATTTCGTCTCCTTGATAAAATACAGCCCCCTGGCCGGGAGTTATTGCTTCTTGAGGAGTTTCGAATTTTACAACCGCGGTATTGTCGTCGCCCGGAATAAGAGTGGATAAAGCGGCTTTGTGACGATATCTTACACGCGTGTGAACTGTGATGGGAGATGCCGGGGTGTCAGCAATCCAGTTTATATTAATAACGCTGCATTTTGATGAGATCAAATCATTTTTACAGCCAACCACAAGGCGGTTTTGCTTTTGGTTTATTCTTACAACATAATATGGCTCGGAACTTGGGCAATTTATTCCGCGTCTTTGACCTATGGTAAAGAGATGCAGCCCTTTGTGCTCTCCTAATATATTGCCGTTAACATCTTCTATTAAACCCGGTTCTGGTTTAAAATTATATTGCAGCGCAAGAAACTCGCCGTAGGTTTTATCTTTAATAAAGCATATATCCTGGCTTTCCCTGTCTATAATTCTATTAAACCCTTTTTCTGCCGCCAGTTTTTCAACATCTGTTTTTTTCATGCTGCCGAGGGGGAAACACGCGCGGGCAAGCTGTTTCTGAGACAGGAATGCGAGGAAATAAGACTGGTCCTTTTTAGTGTCTATACCTTTTAAAAGGTGGAATCTACCCTTGTCGTTCTTTGATATTCTTACATAATGTCCTGTGGCAAGGCAGGACGCTCCAAGTTTGCGGGCAAAGGCAAGAACCGATCCGAATTTAATTAACGGATTACATACAAGACATGGATTTGGAGTCAGGCCAATCTGATATGACTGTGTAAAATAATCGACAACTTTATTCTTAAATTCAAGAGAGCAGTCAATAATTTTGATGTTTATGCCAAGTTTGTGTGCAATAGATATAATTTTGTGCGGAGGTTTTTCGTTTGCGGTTGATAGTTGTTTTCTGTTTGAGTCAGGAAAGGCGATTGTTATATTTTGAAGGGATTTGTCTGTTTCATATCCGGTAATAAAGTGAATTCCGACAAGATTGTGCCCCTGTTTCTTTAACAAATATGCGGCTACAAGTGAATCTATGCCACCACTTATGGCAATAGCGGTTAATTTCTTCATTCAAAAAAGGTTTTGTTTGTCGGGCTAACCTCCATCGCTCTTGGTGGACAGGCAGGTACGCAAAGTTCGCATACACTGCATTTTTTTTGATCAAACTCAACATACATTTCAGGCCGTTTAATTGAAAGTGCGCCTGTTGGACAAACTGCAGTGCAGGCTCCGCAATGTATGCATTTATTGTTGTTACGTTTTATTTCCTGGGCAGCGCTTTGAACATGCACCCCCTGGCTTTTGAGATATTTTACCCCTTCCCTGAAATTTTTTCTGGCGCCTGACAACTCAAGCGCCATAATTCCTTCTTTTCTGGGCAGTATTGTAGCATTAAGTATGTTAAAGGTAAGGCTATAATCTTTAACAAGGTGGCAAACTAACGGTTTGTGAACTTCGGTTTTTGGAAACCGGAGAATAAGTATTTTTGAATACATTGTGAACTCTCCCAATAATGATGGCGTCGTAAAAAGTTCCATCTACTGCGTTGCAATGATTTTTCAGATTTATATGTATGCTTTCGATCCTGAAAAATCACTATGCTTTGTATATGTCCCGCCTTGGCGGGATTACTTACCCATCTATAGTTAAATTCGTGACTTTTTACGAAATCATCGATTAAACTAATTAATTTAATTATAATAATAAAGACATGTCAACAGCAAGTTGGTTGAGCCAATTTCAAAACGTTTCCTTTTGCCCAATGTCTGCGTCAGGCTCAAATTTTGCACGGAGTGACACGAAGTGCATTTTTTCAAGCCGTAAGGCGCAACCGTCAGCGCTAACCTTTAGCGCTATTCTCGAAATACTCAATGTATTCCTATGGTTGCACGAAGTGAAGCGTCAGCGCTATGTTTGAGCGTTGACTCGGGGCATCCATGCCCCTTACCCTTCGGGCAACTTGGCAGTTGTCCAATTCCGCTATCCTGCGGAATTGCCCTTGATCTTGAAGAAAATTGAACATTTTGAAACCACCTCAAAATAATAGTTGTTTTCTAATAAGTTGTTTGATAATAAAAATAGTTTATGCAATCTTCTATTGATTGCGGTATTAAAATTGGCTTAGGGGGTATTTTGTTAATGGAAAATTTTGTAACAGACGATTCAATCAAAAAAAATGATGAGAGTGATTTATCCGGCTCGATCAATTCAGAGCAGCCGGATGAAAAAGTTGTGCAGCAAAGCGATGAGTTGAAATCCGATACATCTTTGTCAGAAGATGTTCAGGACGATGAGGGCAGCATGGAAGATATCATGGATATCTATGAGGAAAGCTTCAAGCGCTTTGCGGAAGGGGAGGTTGTCACCGGCAAGATCATTGCGGTTGATAAAGAGTACGTGCTGGTTGATGTAGGATACAAATCAGAAGGACAGATACGAGTTCACGAATTCAGGGATGAGAAAGGCAATTTAAACGCCGTTCTCGGCGATAGTGTTGAGGTAATGGTCGAATACTGGGATGAAGAAGAAGAGCGTGTCGTTCTTTCAAAGGAAAAAGCGGCAAAGATTAAGGTATGGGAAGCAATCAAAAAGACTTTTGATAACGAGGAAATTATTGAAGGGGAGATATTATCTCGTGTAAAAGGTGGTTTTTCTGTGGATATCGGAGTCCAGGCCTTTTTGCCTGGTTCACAGGCTGATTTGCGTCCTATACGCAATCTGGACGAGCTTGTAGGCAAGACGTTTTCTTTTAAAATTTTAAAATATAATAGAAAACGCAGCAATATTGTTTTGTCGAGAAGGGCAATTCTTGAGGAAGAACGCGAATCTAAACGATCTGCGACTCTTGAAAATATCCACGAGGATAAGGTCGTTGAAGGAATAGTAAAAAATATTACCGAGTATGGTGTATTTGTCGATCTTGGCGGTGTGGACGGTTTGCTCCATATTACAGATATTTCATGGGGACGTGTTAAACATCCTTCGGAACTTTTTTCTGTTGGCGACAATATAACGGTAAAGATTCTTAATTTTGATGTTGAGAGGGAACGGGTTTCACTCGGCATGAAACAGCTTACTCAGGACCCCTGGGCGATTGCTACAGAAAAATATCCGCTGGGTTCCCATATAACAGGCAAGGTCGTTAGTCTGACAGATTATGGCGCATTTATAGAACTGGAAGATGGTATTGAGGGTCTGATTCATGTTTCTGAGATGTCTTGGACCCGGAAGATACGCCATCCTTCCAAAGTTGTTTCCATAGGAGATATGGTTGAGGCGGTTGTGCTTGACATCAAGCCCGAAAATAGACGTATTTCCCTTGGCATGAAACAGGTTGTTCCAAATCCGTGGGATGTAATCAGTGAAAAATATCCTGTTGGTACAACCATAGAAGGGAAAATTAAGAATATTACCGATTTTGGTCTTTTTGTCGGTATAGATGAAGGCATTGACGGCCTTGTGCATATTTCAGATATTTCCTGGACAAAGCGTATAAAACATCCATCTGAGTTATATAAGAAAGGGGATGTTATACAGGCCATAGTTCTTGATATTGAAAAGAACAATGAAAGATTTTCTCTTGGCATTAAACAATTACAGACAGATCCATGGACCACTGTAAGCGAGCGATATGAGGTTGGCAAAGAAATCTCGGGAACGATTACAAATATTACTGATTTCGGCGTTTTTATAGAGCTGGAAGAAGGGATAGAGGGGCTTGTTCATGTATCTGAAATCAGTAAGGAAAAAATAAAAACACCTGTGGGAAAGTTTAATGTTAATGATGTTATTACCGCAAAGGTTATGAACATAAACAGCGATGAAAGAAGGATCGGACTTTCAATAAAGAGGCTTGAAATTGATGATGATAAAGGCCTTCTTAGCGACTATGCAAACAATACAAATCCGCTGCCCTCAACGTTTGGTGAAATTCTGCGTGAGAACTTGCGGGATAGCGCCAGCAAGGAATAGGGTTAACCTGTATGTTCTCCAGGCGTCATCCATATCTTTTTTTTATGCTTGTTTTTTCATTTATTATGGTTACGGCTGTAATAGGAATATCGTTGATATTTGTCTTTGGCACAAGAGGCGCCGGTTTTGATGATATGATAAAATCGGGCGGAGAAAAGGTCGGAATAATAGAATTGACCGGCGCTATTACCGGTTCCAGGGATATAATTCATAACCTGAAACTCTTCCGTGAGAATAGTTCTATTAAAGCCATAGTGGTACGGATCGATTCTCCAGGAGGAGCTGTAGGCCCTTCGCAGGAAATTTTCAGGGAAATAAGAAAGACAGTAAAATCAAAAAAAGTTATTGCTTCTATGGGCGCTGTTGCCGCTTCGGGTGGTTATTATGTTGCTGCCGGGGCAGACGGCATTGTGGCGAATCCCGGTACTATAACAGGCAGTATCGGGGTTATCATGGCATATGCAAATTTCCAGGAACTTCTTCATAAAATCGGTCTGGTTCCCGTTGTCATAAAAAGTGGCAAATATAAGGATATAGGCTCTCCTGTGCGAGAGATGGCAGAAGAAGAAAAAAAGATTCTCCAGGGTTTTTCAAACCGGATTCACAGGCAATTTATTATGGATATTGCCGAAGGAAGAGGGATGGATCAGGCTAAAGTGGAAACGCTTGCTGATGGACGAATATTTACAGGGGAAGAGGCCAAAGATTTTGGGCTTGTTGATCGTCTTGGAAATCTTGAAGATGCTGTAGAATGGGCGGGGCGTTTGGGTGGAATAAAAGGAAAGATTTCTACTGTGTATCCCCCTGAGAAGAAATTTTCCATCCTGAAATACCTTACAGGTTCATCAGTTAAAGAGTTTATAAGCCAGTTGGTCAATCAATCTTTATATGCCGGTTATCTTTACATGCCGTGAAAAATATTACAGTTGAGTAGATGAGCAGAGACCGTTGCAAAAGTTTTGCAGCGGTTTCTTTTTTTAAGCAGGTTTCTTGGCGGATGACTTAGAGCCGGGTTGATAACTGCAAAGAGGTTCTTCGGCGAGGTAGTCTCCGGTTGCTTCATAAGCTCTTGCCCTGCAGCCTCCACATACTTTTTTGAATTCACACTTTCCGCATTTTCCTTTTAATTTGTTAAAATCCCGTAAGGATAGAAAGGTTTCAGAATTATTCCAGATATCGAAAAAAGGTGTCTTTGTAATATCACCGCAATTTAACTGGAGAAACCCGCAGGGCTGCACAATACCTGTATGTGAAATAAAACAGAATCCTGTGCCTCCAAGGCATCCCCGTGTAACAGCATCCAGACCATGTGTTTTGAACGTAACCTGCTTTCCTTCTTTTTTAGCCCTTTGTCTGAGTATGCGGTAGTAATGTGGAGCGCATGTGGCTTTTAATTGTAAAGGTGTTTTTTCCCTCTGGTCATAGAACCAGTTTAAAGTGCGTTCATATTCTTCTGACGTTATTTCCTGATCAACAATATATTTGCCGCGGCCGGTTGGGACTAAAAGAAAAATATGGTGGGCAACTGCGCCAAGTTCTATGGCGAGTTCCTGTATCAAGGGGATCTGGTCAAGGTTTGTTTTTGTAATGGTGGTATTAATTTGAAATTCTATTCCAGCCTCCTTTGCCATGTTGATACCGCGAAGCGCTCCTTCAAAAGCTCCGTCAACTCCCCTGAAACTGTCATGACTTTCCTTTGTTGCGCCGTCAATGCTGATGCTTATTCTTTTGATTCCTGAATCCGCCATCTGTCTGGCATAAGCTTTTGTGATCAGTGTTCCGTTTGGAGCCATAACCATTCTGAGCCCTTTATCCGTGCCGTAACTTGCAAGTTCAAATATATCGGGACGTAAAAGAGGTTCACCGCCGGTAAGAATAACTATCGGTTTCCCAAGTTTTGCTATCTGATCCAGAAGCAGTATGGAAGCCTGTGTGTCGAGTTCCCCGCTATATGGGCCTTTTGTTGCGGAAGCGCGGCAGTGCTTGCAGGAAAGATTGCAGTTGCGCGTAGTTTCCCAGGCGACAAGGCGCAGGGATGCTTCTTTGTTTTCACCATGTGGATGAGGCTTCGGGGCCGATGTATGATTTAATTTTTTTGTCATGATAAGTTATTTCGTAACTGTTTACAGGTTGTATTTATGCCATAAGGGGTTGTTTTTAAAGATGAACGTCCAACATCGAACATTGAACGTCGAACGTCGAATAATGATGTCGCTCCGCTCTTCAAATTATTTTAAAATTGAATAAAAAACCAATACAGAATCTTGAATGACTATTTCTGTTTCTTTTCAGAAGTTCATCTTTTCCCATTCGATGTTGGACGTTCGATGTTCGATGTTCATTTTTTAATCAGCTCTTTTGCGGCTTCAATGGCAAAATAGGTCAAAATCATGTCTGCGCCTGCCCGCTTGATTGCGGTAAGGGTTTCCATCATGACTCTTTTGCCGTCAAGCCATCCCATTTTGTCGGCAGCCTTAATCATCGCGTATTCGCCGCTGACATTATATGCGGCGACAGGAAGATCAATTTCGTCGCGGATGCGGCAGATAATATCGAGATAGGGCAGGGCGGGTTTTATCATTATAATATCCGCTCCTTCTTCAATATCCATTGTAACTTCCCTGATTGCTTCGACAGCGTTTGCGGGGTCCATCTGATATGTTCTGCGGTCACCGAATTTTGGAGCTGAGCTGGCTGCCTGGCGGAACGGCCCATAATAAGCAGAACAATACTTTGCTGAATATGCCATGATAGGAATATTTGTAAAACTGTTTTCATCGAGTATATTGCGAATTTCAGCAACGCGGCCGTCCATCATGTCAGAAGGAGCTACCATGTCAGCGCCTGCTTTTGCGTGAGAAAGTGCTGTGAGGGCTATAAGATCGAGCGACGCATCATTGTCTATTATATTATTTTTTACAATGCCGCAGTGGCCGTGGTCCGTATAGTGGCACAAGCAGACGTCGGTTATTACGACAAGATCAGGAATTTTATTTTTCAGAGCGCTTGTTGCTTTTTGTGCAATACCATTTTTTGCGTAAGCGCTTGTCGCAAGGGGATCTTTTTTGTTCGGTATTCCGAAAAGCATAATAGCCGGGATGCCAAGATCAAAAGCCTTTTTGGCTGTTTTAACCAAATTGTCTATTGATAACTGATACTGCCCCGGCATGGATGGTATTGGTTTTTTAATCCCTTTGCCGTTAATCGCAAAAAGCGGCAGAATCAGATCATTTACGGAAATTTCCGTTTCACGTATCATGCGGCGAAAAGCCTCATTTTGACGCAGACGCCTTGGTCTATAGTCTGGAAATAACATAACTTGTTCCTTTTATTTTACCTTGAAAAACCTGGTTCTCAGGGCCAGGTCAGAGTTTTTCGGCTCTGCCTGAAGAAACGCTGTAAGAGTTTGAAGTGAACTAAAGTTAAGGGATTCTGTCAATTATATAAAATCGGCGGAGCGAAGCGACTCCACAACTTTAGGCACTTTTAACTTGTACAGCTTTAAGCAAAACAGCTTCTTTCAGTGGCAAACCAAAGTCTGGTCCTTTGGGCCGGGCTTCTTTTGTTTACGCTATCTCTTCATCTGTAAGATAACATGCAGGATCAGGCGCCCAGAGATCGCCGGTTACGGCTTCAGACCTAACCCTGAAGTTTCCGGCACAAATATTAAGCCAGCGGCATTTTAAGCATCTGCCCTTAGCATATTTTTTCTTATCTTTTAGTTTTTTCATCAGCGGTTCTGATGTATCGGTCCAGATTTCGGAAAATGGTCGATCCTTTATATTGCCGAAACTGTGATGACGCCAGAACTGATCAGCATAAACCTCGCCATCCCAGCTTATACACCCGATACCTATGCCCGAACTGTTTCCCTCGTTCATTTGTAGAAGTTCAAGAACGTCTTTGGCACGCGCTGGATCTTCTTTTAAAAGCCTTAAATAAACGTATGGGCCGTCAGCATGATTATCAACAGTCAATATTTCTTTTGGTTTTCCTTTATCATGGAGCTTCTTTGTAAGATCCATTATCATATCGACATAATGCCTTGTTTCCTCATGCGATAAATCCTCATTTACCAGTTTTGAACCGCGTCCCGCATAAACAAGGTGATAAAAGCATGCTCTTGGAATATCCATATCTTCAAGAAGCTCAAATATGGCCGGAACTTCAGCGGCATTCAATTTGTTTATTGTAAAACGGAGCCCGACCTTTATGCCCGCTTCTTTACAGTTTTTAATTCCATCTAAAGCCGATTTATATGCTCCTTTAACACCTCTGAAACGATCATTGATTTCTTCCATTCCATCGAGGCTTATGCCTACATATGACAGCCCGATTTCTTTAAGCGTCTGCGCCATTTTTTGTGATATCAGCGTGCCGTTTGTAGAGATAACTGCTCGCATCCCTTTTTCGACAGCATAAGCCGCAAGTTCGGGAAGATCCTTCCGAATCGTAGGTTCTCCTCCGGAAAACAGGATTACAGGGACGCCGAATTGCGCAAGATCATCCAACAGTTTTTTACCCTCTTTTGTGGAAAGTTCATTTTCAAAGGTTTTGTCTTTTGCCTGCGCATAGCAATGGACGCATTTTAGATTACATTTTCTTGTGATGTTCCATACAACTACCGGCCGTTTGTCGCTGGAAAACTGAAGCAGGTGTGAAGGCAGTTTTGATGAATCGCGCCCATAGCGAAGCGCATCGGAGGGCTCTACTGTTCCGCAATATAGTTTTGATATACCGATCATTGTGAATCCTTTACCTTTCCTGGTCAAGCTCGTCCTTCTGCCAAGCGGCATGAGGCGGACGGGCCAGAATTAAAATATTTATCACAAAAACACGAAAAACATGTAATTATTTCGTGTTTTAGTGCTTGTTGCTCTTTTTACGAATCTAACTATAGATGGCTAAGTAAAAAGTTTCATATACAAGGCGTAGTGATTTTTCAGGATCGAAGGCATACATATAGTATGTTGAGAGTCTGAAAAATCACTGCAACGCGGTAGATGGGACTTTTTACGACGCCATGCAGTTTTAAAGTTCATCTTTAATAAGATCACTTATAAAAGACTCAGGCCCCATCAGTGCTTGTTTGGTAATTTTAAAATAGTTTTTACCGGTTTTTTCACGGATGAGTTTAAGCCCGAGTTCAAAATCGACTATCAATTGTTTATAAAAGTCTTCGAGTTTAATGCCTGAATTGACAACCTGTTCAATAATAAAGTCAACGGCATCTTCTTCCATAACAATATTGATATCGTTATTTTTAAAAAAATATAGTTCAATCTTTTTAATTTCATCATAATAGGATTTGATTTTTTGTAAGACTTTTCCAATATCCATTATATGTTTGCAGTAAAAAGCGGCAACAATGGCTGTGCGTGCCGGCGTCAGGGTTAGATTATATTTTTCACTTAAATTTTTCTTGTTTAATTCAATATATTTTTCAATAAATTCTTTTTCGTCACAAAATAGCTTGTCAAAGATTTCATCTAATTCATTTTCGTTTGATGAAGACAAAATAGTTTCAAGCGTTTTTTCCGGATTTTCGACAACAGAAACCGTTACAGAGAATTTTTTGATGTTGGTTGACGGCAGTTTTTTCTCAAATATAAGCAGCGCTGTTTCAAATGCGCTGACCAGACCTCTTGCGCCTGTTGTTTCCTTAAAGGCGCGTTTTGCTAAAATTCGAAGCGCTTTACGATCAAACTTGATGTCTATGCCATATGCCGCGAAATCGAGTTTTTTCCCAAGAATGATCGGATTGTTGGGATTTTTCAGAATTTCGTAAAGGTCATCTTCAGTAAGAATTTCAAAAACAGCCTTTACAGGCAGTCTGCCCACAAATTCCGATTCAAATCCGAATGTTATCAGATCTTCAGGAAATACTTGTTGAAGAATGTTGATCCGTTCCTGGGAACTTATAATATGCGCGCCAAAACCTATTTCCTGTTTAGAAATTCGTTTGTTAATAATTTGTTCCAGGCCGGTAAATGCCCCGCTCATAATAAAGAGTATGTTTTTTGTGTTTACGGTTTGTTTGTCCCGTTTGCCGGTTTTACGAAATCGTTCAATTTCCTGGAGCATTGAAATAGGGTCGTGAGGGATTTTCAGATCTACATCGGTTTCTTCCATCGGTTTAAGTAGAGTGCGCTGGACACCGGTTCTTGATACATCTGCGCCTATCAGATTGCGGCTTGATGCAATTTTATCAAGCTCATCAATGTATATAATACCGTATTGAGCAAGTTCAATATCGTCATCAGCCTCCCTGACCAGGTCCCGTACCAGGTCCTCTACATCTCCTCCGACATATCCTGTTTCGCTGAATTTAGTGGCATCGCCCTTAACGAATGGAACCCCGATTTTTTTGGCTATCAATTTAATCATATATGTCTTGCCGACTCCGGTTGGGCCGATCATGAGGACATTGTTCTTGATACTGCCGACTATTTCATCGATTTTATCAGGAGAGGCTTCAGCATGTTTAATCCGGTTGAAGTGGGTGCATATTTTTGTGGATAGAATTGCTTTTGCATTAGCCTGTTTTACGATGTATTGATCAAGATAGGAGATAAGATCTTCAGGCTTTAAATCAAAACTTAGTTTTTTTTCTTTTTTTGGGGAAGGGGGCGCTTCTTTTTCTGAAACAACGGTTTGTGGAATAACTATTGGAGATACGACTTTGACATTATCTCCGAATTTTTTGGTCAGAAATTCGCCGATTTCCTTTTCAAGTTCTTTAGGACTTGGTATTTTTTCATTATTTTCTTTCATGATCGCTAACTATAATCATATATTATATAAAAATCAAGACCGTCGATCCATTTGCGCAAATTTATACGTAAGTCGTCAAGTAAAAATAACTTATACATCTTGCTTGTCCTTTTGCTTGTTTTCTGTGTTCCGTCAAGGCTTACATAACTCGTTATGCGCGCTTTAACGCGCCTTGAAAACAAACAAAATTACGGCGCAATCTGTACAACTTATTTATACTTGCCTTCTAAGTTGAGCGGTTTTTGGGAAACAAATGTGCTGAGATCTTGATGCATAAGGGTTTGCGAAAACCGCAGGCTACCCTATATGTTGAGGATTGAAATCTGAGTCTGATCCGCTAAAGCACTCTGGTAAAGGCAAAAGGGGGCGTTTTGCAAAAGTTTCGTATGAGCCAAAAGCTATGCGGTGTAGGGTAATGTTTTGGTACGCCCGGCTGGATTTGAACCAGCGGCTTTCAGCTCCGGAGGCTGACGCTCTATCCCCTGAGCTACGGGCGCATTATGTGTGTAATTAATTTGTTGGCGCTTATAAGTCAAGCATCTCTTTTGCTTCACCTACGAGGTATAGAGAACCCGCGATGCAGATTGCGTCATCGGATGATGCGATTTTAATTGCATGTTTTATGGCTTTGCCAACATCCTGTATTATGCAGACGTCCGGGATTATTTTTTTTGCAATTGAATAAAGCTTTTCAGGTTCTATCGCCCGGTTGGTTTTCGGCCGGGTTAATATTGCTTTATTGCAAAGAGGAAGAAGACAGGCAAGCATTGCGGCATAGGGTTTGTCGTCCAATATGCCTGTGACGAGTGTTATTTTCCGTTTAGTTAGATTTTCGGACAGAAATTTTGCCAGACAGCGGGTGGCAATTAAATTGTGTGCTCCATCGAGAAGTATAAAGGGGGAGGAAGAGGCTATTTCGAGTCTTCCAGGCCAATTGTTTTGCGCAAGACCGTCTTTTATGCTTTGTATGGAAAGTTCTGCTTTATTTTTGTTGAGTATTTCACATGCTGCAAGAACGAGAGCTGCATTATCAATCTGGTGGGCGCCAAGCAGTCCTGAACGCATATTACGCCAAATGTTGTCGATTCCAAAATATGTAAAAGTTCCGTTTTTACCTCTTCTAATCCTGAAGGTATCTCCAAGACGATAAAAGGGAGCAGATTGTTTGTTTGCTATATTTTTTAATGTTGAGATCCCATTTTTTTGCTTAACACCAGTGATTACAGGGATACATTTTTTTATAATCCCTCCTTTTTCTCCTGCAATGCGACTTATGGTATTACCAAGATACTTTTGATGTTCAAGGGATATATTGGATATTATGGAAATAGCCGGATTTATTATATTTGTTGCGTCAAGCCTTCCTCCCATACCTGTTTCGATAACAGCCCAGTCAACTTTTTGCCTGTTGAATTCATAAAGAGCCATGGCCGTTGTCAGTTCGAAAAAGGTTGGTTTGCGAGCGCCGCAGCTTGCCTTATTTACGGCCTCATAAGATGCTACAACATTTGCATCGGAAACAGGTTTGTTATTTATGCAGATCCTTTCATTAAACCTTATGAGATGCGGGGATGTATAAAGCCCGACTTTGTATCCGGATATGTGCAGAATCGAAGCAAGGGATGACGCTATTGATCCCTTTCCGTTTGTTCCCGCGACATGTATGCACTTATAAGTATCCTGTGGATTTTCAAGGTTGTGTAAAATGCTTTTGATTGTAGACAAACCAAGCTTAATACCGAACCTTCCCAGGCTGTACATGGTCTTAATACATTTATTATAAGAATCTCTTTGCGCCATAATAAAAAACCCGGCACAGATATTATCCGTGCCGGGTTAGTTTTTTAAAATTTTCGGTCTTATCTATATCTGGAAGCGGTAATTCTACGCCTTCTTAAGGCTTCACGCTGTTTTCGACGTTTGTGTTCACTTGGCTTTTCGTAGCTCTTTTTCAACTTTAAACGTTTAAACAACCCGTCATTTTGAATCTTTTTTTTCAAAATGCGCATAGCCTTTTCGAGGTCATTGTCAAAAACCTTGACCTGAATTTCCTTCAAATTGCTCGCCTCCTTTTGTTCCACCGGAAGTGTTTATCCGATGGTTATTTATTTACTGTAATACAAAAAAAAGAACTTCTAATATATTCATAAAGCTTTTGCAAGATAAAAAATGAGATATTTTGAGAGACCATGCTATTAGAAATCATGGTCAATTTTTAAAGTTTTGAAACAAGCTCCGCAGTAACATCCTTTACGCCTGGTTTGCCGTCTAATAATATATATTTAATAGATGTATCTTTAGCGGCAATGTCTTTGAAATAGTAAGCTGCCGCAAGAGTACCGGTTTCGCTGTCATAGTAAATGCCATGTCGTTTATTAATGGCGTCTTCATCCTGATCGTCGGCTCTTGAGCTTAATTCACCTCCGCATACTCTGCATTTGTCTCCGTCCGGTTTTATCGCGTCAATATAAATGTTGTTTGGATGATTGTTGTCGTTTGCGCAAAGCCTGCGGCCCATGATCCTGTTTTTGGCGATTTCACGGTCAAGAATAATTTCTATGACAATATCGAGTTTCATATTCGCTTTTTTAAGAGATTCATCCAGCTTTATAGACTGAATTTTATTTCTTGGGAATCCGTCAAGAAGCCATCCGTTTTTACAGTCATCCTTTTGCAGGCGGTCAAGTATCATGGGTATGGTGATTTCATCCGGCACAAGATCGCCTTTGTCGATATATTCCTTGGCTTTTGTGCCAAGTTCTGTTCCGCCTTTGATGTTTTCACGAAAAATAGCGCCTGATTCAATATGGGCAGTATTATATTTGTCCTTTAATATCGCACCCTGGGTTCCTTTGCCGCTGCCATTTGGCCCAAAAAACAAAATATTCATAAAAATTCTCCTTTTTTCAAATGTGATGAATTCGTAAAAAGTCGAATTCATCAAGTGTTAGGCGTTAAGTGTTAGGTTGAAGCAATTGTCTATTTTATCAAGTCCTTAACACGTTTTGCAAAAAGTGATTTCTCGACTTTTTACGAGTTTGTCAAGTATGATATGTGTTTGAAAGGCAAAATACGATTAAATCATTTAGCCGTTTTACTTATATAAATGACAGTGTTTTGTCAAGGATTCGAATTTGTCAGGTGTTAACTGGTTGATAAAACTTCTGATCATAGCGAACGCATACAATGCTGCTATTTTATGATTTTTTTTGCAAGGATCAAGGCATCCTGTCTGCTTTTGATAGTTTTGCAAAGCCTTGCTTCTTCTACATTGTCTAAAATTTTTTTAAATAATGGTGAAGGTGTTAAACCAAATTCAGTCATAAGGTCGTAACCTGTTAAAAGGGGCGGCAATTTTTTTTCCGGTTTAAAAGCAGATATATAATCCTGAATCATTTTTTTTGCAAAGCTTATGAAATCTTCATCTCTTGCGTTGTCTTTGTTCCCTTTTCCTTGAATATCTGCAATGGTGTGAAGCAGCAATGCAGGTGTATTGTCTCCGCATTTATTAAAGAAACGTATTATACCTTTATTGGTAAGTGTCTTTTTTTGATAAGCTGTAAAGAGAAAAAGCGGTCTTATATGATTGCGGATAATATGGTCAATGTAGAGTCTTTCGCGGTTTGAAAATTTTAATCTTGTAGTTATTGCTTTTGCCATGTCAGCGCTTTTTTGACCATGGCCGTAGAAGTGAATGCTGCCTTTGATGTCAACAGTTTTTACGTGAGGTTTGCCGATATCATGCAGAAGTATCGCGCATTTCAACCAGGCTGCCTGATGCCCGACATTCAAAATGTTTGGGTCAGAGATCGCCGGCATTGCTTTGCCGCAATCATTTAACAGCGCTTCAAGATGATAAAAAGCTTTCATCGTATGTTCAAAGACATCATATGAATGATATGTGTTTTGAGGGCATCCTTTTAATTCGTTAAGTTCAGGAAAGACAGAGAAAAGAAGGCCGGTATCGGCCATTTGTGAAATGTAACGATGTGATTTCGAAGTGTTGAAAATCTTGAAAAGTTCAGTCCTGATCCTTTCACCAGCCGAATCCTGTATAAGATTCGCGTCATTTTTAATAGCGGACGATGTGTGCGGTTCGATTTCAAAATTTAGAGATGCGCCCATCCTGTAGGCTCTTATCAGGCGGATTGGGTCCTTTCTGAAGGCTTTTCTTGAAACCATGCGAATTTTATTTGCGGCGATGTCATCCATTCCCCCGAGGCAGTCGATAATTTTTTTTGAAGATAGTGAGCAAGCAATAGCATTGATTGTAAAATCCCTTTTGCCAAGGTCATCTTCAATAGTTGCGCCATTTACGGATGATATGTCAAAAATTTTATTGTCTGAGACAATCCGGATTATTGCCTGCCCCGGTTTCCCAAGCCGGACAATATGGCCGGATATTTTTGCTGCAATTTTTTTGGCAAATTCTTCTGGATTTCCCAAAACAGCAATGTCATAATCAATCGGAGAACGGCCGAGAAGAAGATCTCTGATCGAACCGCCGACAAGATATGCGCCTTTGGTTTCAGGAAGAATATTTGTATTTATTTGAATCATTTCAAGTCGTTAGTGTTTTTTGCAATTATTTTGCCACGGATTTACACAGATGAACGCAGATAGGCTTAAATACAACCTATGTTAAGCGATTAGCTGTTAGCAATTAGCCGTTGGCTTCTATGAAATGCATTCGTATAATTATTTATTAATCACCTCCGCCAACAGGCTCTGGCGGATTATTATTTAATAACATCTTGATATAGTTTGACTAATAGCTAAAGTCTAATGACTAATCACTTATTTTAAACATAACATAAATATAGATTTTTTCATATGGATTTTAAAGACAAGCAAAAACAGGCACTGTCAAAAATCAAGAAAGTAGCTGTAACCGGGAGCGCTGGTTCCGGTAAAACAATTGTTTGCAACCGCTTTCAAGCATTAGGTTTAAGGGTTATTAATTCCGATATTCTTGCAAGGGAAGCGGTTTTTCCTGATTCAACCGCATATAAAAAAATAATTAATTTTTTTGGGAAGAAGGTTTTAAACGATGACGCGACGTTAAATCGTCGGATGATCCGCCGCATGATTATACATGATGACACTCTCAGGAAAGCTTTGGAGCAGTTTACGCATCCTGAAATAATTAAGCTTATGAAATCGCAGATTACGGTAGCGGAAAAGGATGGTAATTTTGTTGTCGTGGTAGAGGTGCCTCTACTTTTCGAATTTGATATGGAAAGCTTGTTTGATGAGATCATAGTTGTAATTGCTAAACGGGAATTACGCATTAAAAGATTGATGGATCGCGATTATATATCTCATAGTGATGCGCAGAACCTGTTAAATATTCAAATGCCTGATGAGGAGAAGGCCGGACGTGCCGACTTTGTATTGCAAAATAATGGTTCAGTTGAACAATTGATTAAATCTGTTGATATTCTTTATAAAAAATTCTTACTGAAATATGGGGAAAAAATCAAAAAAAGCTTTTTATAGCTTCCGCAATTTTTATCTTTTATTCTTGACAAAATTTTAGAAGTTGTTTATAAGGCCAAACTTAAAGCATGTGGCGTGATCTTTAAAATTATTAGCTGGTTTGTTTAATATTATCATTGAGAAATTTTGGAACAATCCTAAGCATGAATCTGAAAGATCTATTAGAAAAAAGAAAATCTGCAATTATCAAATGTTGGTTTGACCTGGTGGTTGAAACCTATCCTTTAGATACGTCTCAATTTCTAAAGAAACAGAAAGATCCTTTTGCTAATCCTGTTGGGGCCACCATTTCACAGGCTTTAAAACCTCTTTTTGACGAGATTCTTAACAGAATGGATCATGAGGCTATAGCAGCCTATATTGATCCAATAATCAGGATCAGGGCTGTTCAGTCTATTTTATCTCCATCGCAAGCCACTTCATTTATCTTTTTCTTGAAAAAAGCAATTAGAGAAAATTTAAGAAAAGAACTAAAAGATATTGAAATATCTAACGATTTGTTGGTGTTTGAACTAAAGATCGATGAGGTTGGTTTAATTGCCTTTGATATTTTTGTGAAATGCAGAGAACAAGTTTACACAATAAAGGCGAATGATCGTTTAAACAGAGCATTCGGTGCATTTAAAAGGGCCGGTTTGGTAACCGAGACCATGGATGATACACAGGGTTTATAAATCAATACAGCAGGCAGGATTGTTAAATTTTTAAAGACCAATTTGGTACTTGTTTGCAAAGATCTCGTAATTATTTTTGGACTTGTAGTAAAGCTTTAAAGCGAGGTAACGTTAATGAATGTAAATTACATGTTTTCCCTCCTGGCAGTTGTTGTTCTTATTCTACTTGCTTATGTAGGTGTTGAGGGGGCAGGTCTTCAGGTTCTTTTTGGCGTCATTATACCTTATATAGCTGTATTCATCTTTATAGCGGGGTTTGTATATCGTGTAATGGATTGGGTGCGTTCACCGGTTCCATTTCGCATTCCCTCTACATGCGGACAACAAAAATCGCTTCCCTGGATCAAAGAAAATAAGATAGACAACCCGTCTACTGCCGGCGGCGTAATTGTGCGGATGATTTTTGAAATACTTTTTTTCCGCTCATTATTCAGGAATACCAGCTGCAGATTGAATGAAGGAGCTAAAATTACCTATGTATGGGAAAAGTGGTTATGGCTTGCCGCATTGGCATTTCACTATTCTTTTCTTACCGTGCTGATAAGGCATCTACGATTTTTTCTTGAGCCTGTGCCTGTATGTTTACAGTTGCTGGAAAAAGTCGATAGTTTCTTCCAGCTTGGGTTGCCTGGGCTTTTCCTGTCCGGTGTAGTTCTTCTTGCTGCTGTAATCTTTTTGTTTCTAAGAAGAATTTATATTCCACAGGTGAGATATATTTCCCTTGCTTCCGATTTTTTCCCGCTTTTTCTCATTATCAGCATAGCTATTACCGGCATTTTCATGCGCTATTTCACCAAGGTGGATATTGTGGGTATTAAAGAGTTTGCAATGGGTCTGGTAACACTTCATCCAACTATTCCGGATGGCTTAGGAGGACTTTTTTATGTCCATCTGTTTCTTGTAAGTGTTCTTTTTGTATATTTCCCTTTCAGCAAGCTTATGCATATGGGAGGCGTATTTTTGAGTCCCACCAGAAATCTTCCGAACAATAACCGTGCTGAAAGACATATCAACCCGTGGAATCCATCTGTCAAGCTTCATACATACCAAGAGTATGAAGATGATTTCAGGGAAAAAATGATAGAAGCTGGACTTCCAGTGGAAAAGGAGAGCTAATGTCAGAACGTCTAAAATCAGATGAAGATTTTTCAAAAATAGATTTGAATCCATCCAAAACCGGATGGATGGATACCCCCACGGTAATTAAAGACGGGATGTTTTGTTTTGCCGCTAAACCCCAAAGCGTTAAAACACTTGATCTTCCCTATTCGAGGGAATGGAATCCTAAACATGACGACTGGAAACTACCTGAAAACTGGAAAGAGATAATTTATGAGGGAATGAGGGATCGACTGGACCGGTTTAGAACCTTCAAAATTTTCATGGATATCTGTGTGCGGTGCGGTGCATGTGCAGATAAATGCCATTTTTTTATTGGGACAGGCGATCCAAAGAACATGCCGGTTCTCAGGGCTGAACTTATAAGATCCGTATATAAAAATGATTTTACAACATTCGGAAAGATATTCGGAAAGCTTGGAGGCGCAAGACCACTTACTCTCGATGTTTTGAAAGAGTGGTGGTACTATTTCTTTCAGTGTAGTGAATGCCGGCGTTGCTCGGTCTTTTGCCCATATGGTATTGATACCGCAGAAATTACCATTATCGGCAGGGAGCTGCTTAATCTTCTTGGCCTTAATATTGACTGGATAGCAACCCCTGTTTCCAACTGTTACATGACAGGAAATCATATGGGAATCCAGCCTCATGCATTTGTGGGTATGCTGGAATTTTTTGTTGACGATATTGAGGAGTGTACAGGCGTCAGGGTAAACCCCACATTTAACAAGAAAGGCGCCGACATTTTGTTTGTCACCCCGTCCGGCGATGTGTTTGGCGATCCAGGCACATATACCTGTATGGGTTATATGATACTTTTCCACTATTTAAAGGAAAAATATGGGCTTGAAGTTACATGGAGCACTTACGCATCAGAGGGCGGAAATTTTGGCCTCTTTACTTCAAACGAGGTGATGAAACGGCTTAACTCAAAAATGTATGCTGAAGCTAAAAGGCTGGGGGTGAAATGGATTCTTGGAGGAGAATGCGGTCATATGTGGCGGGTTATAAATCAGTACATGGGCACAATGAACGGCCCCGCTGATTTTCTCGAAGAACCGGTTAATCCTATAACAGGCACCAAGTTCGAGAATGCCAAATCCACTAAGATGGTTCATATTGTTGAGTTTACTGCTGATCTTATCAAGCACGGCAAGCTCGATCTTGATCCGAGCCGTAACGACAATTTAAAGGTTACATTTCACGATTCCTGCAATCCTGCGAGAGGAATGGGATTTTTCGAAGAACCAAGGTATGTAATAAAAAATGTATGCAACAATTATTATGATATGCCAAGAAACTGCATAAAGGAGCAGACATTTTGTTGTGGCAGCGGATCGGGACTGAATGCAAGCGAAGATATGGAATTGCGGCTGGCCGGAGGCCTGCCGAGAGCGAATGCAGTAAAATATGTTAATGAAAAACACGGTGTAAACATGCTTGCCTGTATATGTGCAATTGACAGGGCTGTGCTTCCTCCGCTAATGGGGTACTGGGTTCCCGAAGTGGATGTTACAGGTATTCACGAACTGGTGACCAATGCCCTGATCATACCCGGAGAAAAGGAAAAAACCGTTAACCTGCGTGGAGAAGACATACCGGATAAAGAGAGCGATCCTGATGAATATTATGTTCGCCCTGCTTTTTCAGGCCGGTAGTACGGTACCGCTTTCAGTAATGGAGGGTAATACTGATGAACGATAAAAACAAGATAATCACCGGTTTAATCATCTTTATTGTGATTATTACATTTCCTTTTTGGTATAACATGGGAAAAGCATCTCCTGTGCCTGAGCCAAAACTGACAGACAAGGCAAAGGCTGCAAAAGAATGTGTTGAGCCGAAAGAGTATATGAAGGTTGAGCACATGCAGATACTCGATATCTGGAGAGATTCTGTTGTTAGAGAAGCCGACAGAGTTTATATAAATGAAAAAGGCAAGAAGTTTAATATGAGTCTTTCCACTGGAGATGATTCATGTATGGGATGCCATTCTAACAAGGCTGATTTTTGTGATAAATGCCACGATTATGCATCGGTAAGACCTTATTGCTGGGATTGCCACATAGAGCCACCGAAGGAGAAGAAGTGATGAAAAACAGCAGAAGAAGCTTCTTGAAATTAGCTGGTATTTCAGCCCTTGGTTTAGGAGCAAAACCTGTTCTAAACGCATTTGCTTCGTCTGATGAACACGGACCTGAAATATTCCCAAATCAGGAGGCGCTGACAGCAAAAAGATGGGCCATGGTCATAGACACCAGAAAGTTTGAGTCGGAAGAGGATTTCGAACCGATTGTTGCAGCCTGTCACAAAATCCACAATGTCCCAAAACTTAAAGAGAAAAGACATAAGATCGACTGGATTTGGATTGACGACTTTAAACATGTTTTTACATACCAGGAACATGAGTTTCTTGATGACAGGGTAAAACATTTGCCGTTTCTGGTGCTTTGCAATCATTGCGAAAAACCCGCGTGTGTAAGAGCATGTCCGACCAGGGCAACTTTTAAGCGGGAGGACGGAATTGTTCTAATGGACTTTCATCGCTGCATAGGGTGCAGGTTCTGCATGGCTGCATGCCCCTATGGATCGAGAAGTTTCAATTTTAGAGATCCACGTCCATTTGTCGAGGAGGAGAACAAAGAATTTCCAACAAGGATGAAAGGGGTTGTAGAAAAGTGCAATTTCTGTGCTGAAAGGCTGGCAGTTGGAAAAATGCCTGCCTGCGTGGAAGCATCAAACGGAGCAATCGTTGTTGGGGATCTTCACGATCCTGATTCTAACGTAAGAGACTTATTGAAAAATAATTATACAATTCGTCGCAAACCGTACCTTGGCGCTGGGCCGGCCATCTACTACATAGTATGAGGTTATTATGCTTGAATTAGCTATTAAAGGCGGTAAGACATACTGGGGTTGGATTTTGTCCTTGCTGACAATTATCGGCATTGCTTTTATTGTCTATCTGTGGCAGCTCGACTTTGGCCTTGGAATTACAGGTATGAGCAGGGATGTTTCATGGGGTTTTTATATTGCCCAATTTACATTCCTTGTTGGTGTTGCGGCAGGAGGTGTTATGGTGGTTCTTCCATATTACCTTCATGACTATAAAGCTTTCGGCAGAATTACCATTCTGGGTGAGTTTCTGGCTATAGCGGCTGTAGTAATGTGTCTGTTATTTATTATCGTGGATCTTGGGCAGCCGATGCGCGCTCTTAATGTTATATTGTATCCAACGCCCGGTTCCGTTCTTTTCTGGGATATGATAGTTTTAAACGTGTATCTTTTGCTGAATGTCGTTGTGGGCTGGAATGTGATTGAGGCGGAACGAAATAATATAGGTTATCCGGGCTGGATAAAGGTACTGGCAATCTTTTCGATTATATGGGCGCCTGCAATCCATACTGTAACGGCATTTTTATACTGTGGTTTGCCAGGAAGGGGATTCTGGTTAACTGCTATTCTTGCTCCAAGATTTCTTGCTTCAGCCTTTGCTGCGGGTCCGGCATTATTAATTCTTTTGTGCCTTATCATCAGGAGGGTGACAAATTTTGATCCAGGCAGGGAACAGATTCAATCCCTGGCAAAAATTGTTACATATGCGATAATAATTAATGTATTCTTCTTCCTCTGTGAAGTTTTTGTAGTATTTTACAGCAGGATACCGAGTCATATGGATCACATTAAATACCTCTTTTTCGGACTTCACGGACATAACGCATTGGTTCCATGGATGTGGACATCAATGTTATTTATGGTGACATCAATTATTCTTCTTGTTAATCCTGTTACCCGTAAAAACGAAAAGGTTCTGGCTTTTACATGCGTAATACTGTTTATTGGAACATGGATTGATAAAGGCATGGGAATGATCTCAGGCGGGTTTGTGCCGAATCCGCTTCATCATGTAGTCGAATATGCGCCTACGCTTCCTGAAATAATAATTACTCTTGGAGTCTGGGCAACAGGATTTCTTGTATTAACTATACTTTTCAAGATTGCCGTTACTGTTAAGGAAGAAGTTTCCGGCGTGTAAACAACATATAACAGTTTATAAAAATTTAAAGGGTTCAGGCTGTGACAGTCTGAACCCTTTTTTATTTGTAACTATTCAGCCACAGATTTACACAAATGAACGCAGATAGGTTTAGATACAAGTAACTGTTCACGGTTCAGAGGTTCAAAGTTCAAGGTTAAACTGATTTAAGTGATAATCAGCGTAGATCTGTGGCTGATAGTTACTCTTTTATTTTAACCTAAATTGAGCGATTTTTTACTCGTTCTGCGCCGCAGAAAATGTATAATCCTGAATTTTTCGCAAGACATGCCAGTGTCATATTCAGTTGCGATGCAAGTTCAACTGCCAGGGATGTAGGGCGTGATATTGCAAGAATGACCGGAATATGAGCTCTTGCAGCTTTCTGGACAAGTTCATAACTGATACGGGAAGAAAGTATTAAAAAGGAAGCTTTGTTAAGAGTGTGATCAAGAAATAATTTCCCTATTGTTTTATCAAGCGCATTATGCCGGCCAACATCTTCAGCTACAGACAATAAGCTGTAATTCGAACTATACAGTGCTGCGGCATGAGATGCATGTGTATGATGGCGTAATGGTTGATGGTCTGAAAGTCTTTTAAGACAATCAATCGCCTTTTTAATGTCTATTCCGGCTTTAGCCTTAAGAGGCTGAATGCTTTGATAAAGATTGTTTACCATATCACTGCGGGAAAGGCAGCCGTCCGATTTATAGTTATCTTTTTGTTTGTCAAGGAGATGAGATATTTTATTTATTCTTGATTCGGTCAGGGTAATGATTACCCCATTGGTATTGCTTCCATTACAAAATGACAGTGAAGTAAAATCATCAGGTTTTTCAATGATTCCTTCACCAAGACAGAAACCGGCTACATGTGGCAATTCATCACCTGGGGTGCGCATTGTAATTGAATACAGTTTTTCTTGAACGTATATTGACAGAGGTTTTTCGCCAACAAGTTTGTGGCGTAAAGATATACTGGTTTTATCATCTGTAAATATTATCTGATGGTTTGAAAAGGTATTCAATTAGAGCTCCTTTTTCCTTTGTTTGGTCGAGTGGTTGAGTGATTATGTTACCATCACAATAAAATATGATTTGTGCTTTTATGTCAAATTAAAATGGATATACAAATTTAGCTTGACAAATAACAAATATATATTAACATAAATCTCTTTTAGAATAGTAGATTTAATAATTGTCTTGAGGCCTTCAAAAAGGTCAAATTTGTATAAAAAACGGAGAGTTAAATAATATGTACGCAATAATTGCTTCTGGCGGAAAACAATATAAAATCCAGGAAGGGGAGATTTTAAGAGTAGAAAAAATCTCAGGAGAGCTTGGAGCTTCTGTTTCTTTTGACAGGGTTCTTATGTTTTCAGATGGTGAAAATGTAAGTATCGGCACGCCTGTTTTGGATAATATTGTTGTTCGAGGCCATATCGTTGAGCAGGGTAAAGCTAAAAAAATCATTGTCTTCAAGTACAAAAAGCGGAAGGGATACCGCCGGAAACAGGGGCATCGCCAGCAGTTTACCGGAGTTAAAATTGACAGTATTGAAATCTGATGGCGTCGTAAAAAGTTCCATCTATAGTTAACTTCATGATTTTTTACGAGTTTATCGGGTATAATTTTTTAAATGTATTTTATTACAAGGAAGTGGAATAATGGCACATAAAAAAGCTGGCGGCAGCTCAAAAAATGGTCGCGATAGCAACGGGCAAAGGCGTGGTGTTAAACGATATGGCGGAGAAAAGGTAAGAGCCGGAAATATACTGGTTCGCCAGCTTGGGACAAAGATTCATCCAGGAGATAATGTTGGAATGGGTCGAGATTATACATTGTTTGCCACTGTTGACGGAATTGTTGCTTATGAACGAATGGGCCGTTCGCGCAAGAAAGTAAGTGTTTATGCATAGTGAAATTCATTGACGAAGCAATTATCACTGTTCAGTCCGGGGACGGAGGTCGCGGATGTGTAAGTTTCAGGCGTGAAAAATTTATACCCCGCGGAGGCCCGGATGGAGGAGACGGGGGCAAAGGCGGTGATGTTGTTTTTGTTGCGGCATCACGAAGACGTACCCTGTATCAGTTTCGATACAAGAATATTCTGAAAGCTAAAAATGGCACTGGCGGACAGGGCAAAAAAAAAGCTGGTAAGAACGGTGAAGAACTTAGAATAGAAATTCCCATTGGTACCCTGGTTTTTAATGCCGAAACCGGTAATCTGATAAAAGATTTTGTTAAACCTGGTGAAACTTTTATAATAGCAAAAGGCGGCAGAGGCGGCCAGGGAAATACACGCTTTAAATCGTCAAAAAACCGTACCCCACGGTTTGCCCAGCCGGGTGAACCTGGCGAAACACTGAATCTAAAAATAGAACTTAAACTTCTCGCGGATGTAGGTATTATCGGCCTTCCCAACGCAGGGAAATCCACTCTTATCAGCGTAATTTCTTCAGCCCGTCCTAAGATAGCCGGTTACCCCTTTACAACTCTTACACCCAACCTCGGCGTAGTTCAAACAGACAAGGGAGAGCCCTTTGTTGTCGCTGATATACCAGGCTTGATATCCGGAGCGCATAAAGGGGCCGGTCTGGGTATAAGATTTTTAAAACACACAGAACGAACCCGAATCCTCATTCATCTTATTGATATATCATCTATTGACACCAACCACCCCCTTGATGTTTATAATACTATAAACATGGAACTTGCACGATACAGCGAGAATCTTGCAAAAAAAACTCAGATTGTTGTACTAAATAAGCTTGATATTCCAGGCGCCCAAGAAGCGGCAGATGTGTTCCAGTCTGCTGCAAAAGGAAAGAAGATCGAATTGATTTCTGCTATTACTGGAAAAGGGGTTAACCATTTAGTATTACGGGTACTTGAGATATTAGATAAAACCTATGAATAAAAACAGAAAATCATGTTTTGATTGCGCAAGGCGCATTGTTGTCAAAATTGGCAGCGGAGTCCTCACCGAAGATAACGGCTTGAATCTAAAAATTATCAGGTCGATCAGCAGGCAGATTTGTTTTCTTATTGATGGGGGAATGGAGGTTATCCTTGTTTCATCAGGAGCGATGGCATCAGGGATAAAGAAAGTCGGTCTTTCCAGGAGGCCGGATGAAATTCCTAAAAGGCAGGCAATTGCTGCTGTTGGTCAGGCTGGACTTATCATGGAGTATGAAAAAGCATTTGCCGGATGTGGGAAAAAGGTGGCTCAGATTCTTCTGACCAGCGAAGATCTCAGCAACAGAAAAAGATACTTAAATGCTCGAAATACTCTATGTACATTGTTGGCGTGGCAGATTGTTCCGATTATTAACGAAAACGATACGGTAGCGGTGGAAGAGATTAGATTTGGAGATAATGACAATCTTGCCGCCATGATTACAATGCTGATGGATGCTGACATTCTAATCAATCTTACCGATATTGACGGGCTTTATAATAAAGATCCTCGCGGCAATCCGGACGCAGAGCTGATTTCGGTTGTATCAATAATAAAAAAGAGCATTGAAAAACTCGCGGGCGATATTCCAGGCGCCCTCGGAACCGGGGGAATGACTACAAAGGTAAATGCCGCCAAAAAGGTTACTGCGGCAGGAATACCCATGGTAATTGCCGGTGGCGCAAAACCTGATATTTTGAAAAAGATTTTTTCCGGCAAAGAGTATGGAACCTTTTTTGTTCCGAAAAAGAAAAAGCTTGCAGGACGTAAATGCTGGATCGCTTATAGTTTAAAACCCAGGGGTGTTATTAAAATTGATAGCGGCGCAGCTGCCGCAATACTTAAAAAAGGCAAAAGTCTTCTTCCAGGCGGTATTATTGGTGTAAAAGGTGAATTCAGTATCGGAGCGCCTGTAGAATTTAAAACGGATGATAATAAAACATTGGGAACCGGCCTTGTTAACTACAGTGCGGCCGATATACGTAAGATCATGGGGCTCAGGTCAAGCAGGATTGAGAAGCGCCTTGGATATAAGTCTTATGATGAAGTTATACATAGAGACAACTTGGCTATTACGTATTATGATTGAATGAATTCGACTTTCAAACAACTTAACTATACCTCGGAAGGTTGCAAATTGCGTTTTTTTCGGTGAGCAATGAGCATCAAGAGCAAGGCGCGAAGGTGCGGAATAGCAAGCTATTAGCAAGCCTGAGCAACGCAGCTATTGGTGTTCATGGCCAGCGAAAAACCGCAATTTGTGGCCTTTCGAGGTATAATGCCTGAATGAAAAGTTCGGTTTTTGGCAAGCGCCGCTTCAGGTATAATTAAATTTTATACTGAAAAAACTCGTAGATAACGGCTCGTAATGAAAGAACCTGTATGGGCTAATAATAAAGGTTTTTGTTTTAATGGAATGTTTTATCTTTAAATCAAATAGATTATGGTTCTTTCATAACGATCCATAATCTATTCAGACAGTTTCCAGTATAAAATTTAATTATACCTGAAGCTTGTTTGAGATCGATTTGTTTCAAAAGGTTAAATTAATACCAGGATTATAAAATTAAACCATGAAGTACACGAAGCTTAAAATTAATGGTTTTATAATTTCTTCGTGTTCTTCGTGGTGAAGAAAACATAATAAACATTTCAAGGGGGAAAAATGTCTGTTGAATCAACGATTCTGGAGATGGCAAAAGCCGCACGAGCCGCTTCAATAGAGATAGCAAAATGCCCGTCAGTTATAAAAAACGGAGTTCTTATCGGGCTTGCCGGTAAAATTGAAAAAGAAGCTTCATATATAAAAGAAGAAAACAATAAGGATCTTTTACGCGCAAAGGAGATGGGGCTTTCAAATGCAATGATTGACCGGCTCACTGTATCTGATTCGACTATAAAATCTATGGCTGATGGTCTGAGGGAAGTGGCGCAGCTTGACGACCCTGTCGGCTCTATGAGCAAAACATGGATAAGGCCCAACGGCTTGCAGGTGGCGCGTATGCGCATACCTCTTGGTGTTATCGGCATAATTTATGAATCAAGGCCAAACGTTACCGTAGATGCCGCCGGCCTTTGCCTGAAAGCAGGAAATGCGGTTATACTTCGTGGTGGTTCTGAGTCGCTCCATTCTAATCAGGCATTAGCTGGAATTATAGGCCATGCTCTTGTTGAAAGCGGTCTTCCGGAGGCAGTGGTCAATGTTATACCGGTTAGGGACAGGGCGGCTGTCAACGCACTTTTAGAGCAGGAGGAATTTATTGATCTTATTATTCCCCGGGGCGGCGAGGGTTTAATCCGTTTTGTTGTGGAAAATTCAAAGATACCTGTATTAAAACATTATAAAGGCGTATGCCATGTATATGTTGATGATAGCGCAGATATGTTTATGGCTGAAGAGATCTGTTTTAATGCAAAGGTTCAGCGTCCAGGCGTATGCAATGCCATGGAGACAATGCTTGTTCACAAAGCAGTGGCCCAGGAGTTTTTGCCTACCATGGAAAAACGGTTTGTCAAAGCGGGAGTTGAAATCAGGGGTTGCCCTGAAACATGCCGTATCCTGCCAAAAGCAATAAAGGCGGCGGAAGAGGACTGGCCGGCCGAATATCTGGATCTCGTTATTGCTGTAAAGGTAGTGGAGGATATGGATCAGGCCATCGCACACATGGCAAAGTACGGTTCCAGCCATACTGAAGTCATTGTTACATCAGACTATAAAAGGGCCAGGCGTTTTATACGCGAAGTCGATTCTTCGGTTGTGCTGGTTAATGCTTCAACCCGGTTTAATGATGGAGGGCAGCTTGGCTTGGGAGCCGAAATTGGCATAAGCACTTCTAAGCTTCATGCCTTTGGACCAATGGGATTAGAGGAGCTTACAACTACCAAATTTGTGGTTTTTGGAGATGGGCAGATAAGGCTGTAGTAATGCGTATAGGACTGTTTGGCGGCACTTTTAATCCGATTCACAATGGACACCTTAAGGCTATTTGTGAGGTGCAAAAAGGGTTTGCTTTGGATAAAAGCTATATTATTCCTTCCGCAATTCCTCCACACAAAGAGCAACACAGTGTTGTTGATGCAAAAGACCGTATTGAGATGATACGTCTTGCTGTTTCAAGCACCCCGGACTTTATGAAATCGGTTATTATTTCCGATGTTGAGCTGAAACGTTCAGGGCCTTCATATACTATTGATACTATTATTTATTTTAAATCCATATTGCCGGAAGACAGCCGGATCTATTTTATCCTGGGGCTTGACGCTTTCCTCGAAATAGATACCTGGAAATCTTATATGGATCTTTTCATGCTTACTTCCTTTGTTGTGATTACCCGCTCTGCCGCGGAGCAAAACGACATATCTATAATGCGAAAATCCCTTGAAAATTATCTTCAAAACAAGATATCATTAAATTATAAATATTCCGATTCACAATTATGTTATGTGAATGACAAAAAAAAACCGGTTTTTTTCTTTGATGTTAATCCGATAAATATTTCATCAACAAAAATACGCGAACTTATCAACCAGGGTATGTCTATTAAATATTTAGTTCCTGAAAAAGTGGAAGAATTTATTAAAACAAAAGGACTTTATCTATGACCGATGATCTTGATCCATCTCTTGATTTATATGTTCAAGCAGTCTTGGGCAAAAAAGCAATCAATCCTGTTATACTTGATGTTCGGGGATTATCCTCAATAGCAGATTTTTTTATCATTTGCAGCGGCAGTTCAAATCGACAGGTTACCGCAATTGCGGAATACATTCAGACTGATCTTAAAAAAGAGCATGGAATAAGACCTTATATGGTAGAGGGGCTAAAGGAAGGGCACTGGGTTTTGTTAGATTATGGTCATGTTATTATACATGTGTTTTATGAATCTGTTCGTGATTTTTATGACCTTGAAGGGCTTTGGATTGATGCAAAAAGGATAACAACTAATAGCATGGTGAATGCATCTTCTCCGCAGACAGGCAATTAAATTTGAAAAGGGCTGAAACTCACGCGACAAGTTAGCCTAAATAAAAAACAGCATACAAAAACATGACAAAACTGCTTCTGTTGGTTGAAATTAATAAATCATACCGGAAATATCTCATTACCGGCTGTTTTTTCTTAAGGCTTACTAATGCGTTCAAACAGTCAGCCCTTTTCAAATTTAATTGCCTGTCTGCTCTGTAGTAAAATGAGTTTGTGAAGTTCTGATTAATAAAAGGATTGGAAGCAAAGTTCTATGACAAAGAATAAAAGACCGTGCATGTTGATGATTCTGGATGGATGGGGAATCGGTCCTGATGGTGATGGAAATGCTGTTTATCTTGCCAGGACTCCATGCCTGGACAGGCTCAAAAAAGAATATCCCAGCACAAGACTTTTGTGTTCCGGTGAAGCTGTAGGACTTCCAAAAGGGTTCATGGGTAATTCCGAGGTGGGACATCTAAACATAGGCGCCGGCAGGATAGTCTATCAGGATTTGCTTAGAATAAATACGGCTATTCGTGATGGTTCGTTTGCTGAAAATAGTGCGCTGAATTCAGTAATGTCCAAGGTAAAGGACAACAATTCAGCGCTCCATCTAATTGGGCTTTTGTCGGACGGCGGTGTGCACAGCCATATAAATCATCTGTTTGCCCTGCTTGACCTAGCTAAAAATAAAGGATTAAGCCGGGTTTATATACACGCGATAACAGATGGCCGCGACACACTTTCTGACAGCGGCGCTGGATACCTGCAGGATTTACAGGAATATATCGACAAGATCGGTCTGGGCGCTATTGCAACTGTTTGCGGGCGGTTTTATGCAATGGATCGCGATAACAGATGGGAGCGTGTAGAAAAGGCTTTTCGTCTGTATGTGCTTGGTGAAGGGATACGGGAAAAGGATTCTGTAGAAGCGGTAAAAAAGTCATATATGCGGAATGAAACAGATGAATTTATTCTCCCAACAGTAATAACAGGAAAGGATGAAAAAGCTACAGCGGTTGTTGAAGATGGAGATGGGATTATTTTTTTTAATTTCCGCGCTGATCGCGCAAGAGAGATAACGCATGCTTTTACTGATCCTGTTTTTGATTTTTTTGAAAGGAATACTTTCCCAAAACTGTGTGAATTTGTCTGCATGACTGTGTATGATGAAGTTTTTACGCTGCCTCTGGCGTTTCCTCCTGTTCATATAGATGGCATTCTTGGTGAGGCAATAAGCAAAAAGGGGTTAAGACAGCTTAGAATAGCAGAGACGGAAAAATACGCCCATGTCACTTACTTTTTTAACGGAGGGGAAGAAAAGCCTTTTCCCCTTGAAGATCGATGCCTTATCCAGTCACCACGGGAGGTTCCGACTTATGACCTGAAGCCGGAAATGAGTGCTTTTCTAATAACAGAGGAGGTAATTTCAAGGCTTCAATCAAATGTTTATGACTTTATAGTTTTAAATTTCGCGAACCTGGATATGGTGGGTCATACAGGAGTTCTTGATGCTGCGGTCAGGGCATGCGAAGTGGTTGACGGGTGTGTGGAAAAAATTGTTGCGGAAATTCAGACCATGGGCGGCGTTGTTTTAATTACAGCGGATCATGGAAATGCTGAAGAGATGATAGATGAACATGGGCATATTCATACAGCCCACTCACTTAATCCGGTTCCTTTTATTTTAGTTGACGAAGATCAAAAGCATGTAAGTTTAAAAACAGGTGTTTTAGCAGATATTGCGCCGACCATTCTTCATATTTTGGGCATAGACAGGCCCGAAAGAATGACCGGAAAATCATTGCTGTGAGGATGAGACCTTTGAAAAATGTTCAATTTTGTTCGAGTGCAAGGAAGGCGAAAAATGAGCGCTGACGCTTCACTGCGTGTAACCGGAGGAATATATTGAATATTTCGAGGATTGGAATTTGAGCCTGACGCAGAGATTGGGCAAAAGGGGACATTTTGGAATTGGCTCATGAAGATAAGATGAAAATAACCATTATATATGATAACAAAGCATTTAATGAAAGACTTGTAGCTGACTGGGGGTTTTCCTGCCTGATAGAAGTATTTGACAGGAAAATTCTTTTTGATACAGGCGCCAAGGGCGACATTCTGCTTGAAAACATGAATAAACTCAACATAGATCCTTTAATTGTTGATGAGGTTTTTATTTCACATGATCACTGGGATCACATTGATGGGCTTTCCGCTTTTCTTAAAATTAACAAAGCGATGGTTTATATACCTTATTCATGCTCTGAGCCGGAGGGAGCAAGAGATGTAATAAAGGTAAAAGAACCTTTAATGCTTCATGAAAATATATTTTCCACAGGCGAACTGGAAAATGGTGAACAGTCTCTTATCATAAAACATAATAAGGATGTTGTTGTGATTGCCGGATGTTCCCATCCAGGTGTTGGGGAAATACTTAAAGCAGCTTCAAAGCATGGAAAGGTCAGCACGCTCATTGGAGGGTTGCACGGATTTAAAGAGTTCGATTTGATAGATGATCTAAAAAAGATTTGCCCGACCCACTGCACCCAGTTCATTCAGAAAATCAGGGCTTCTTATCCTGATAAATATATCGAAGGGGGTGCCGGGAAGGTCATTACAATATGAGCAAAAGGGGACGTTTTGAAATTAGCTCGATTTACTGTATCTTTTTTTAGGGGAAATATATGATTATTAATAAAGTTAAAGTTAGCGCAAAAGGAAAAAATCATAGCGGGATTGTTTCGCTGAGCATTGTAAAAAAAGAGGATGGCTGGACATATATAGTCGGAGGTATGACCGACGATGATTTGCCTTTAACATGGAGGACAAAAACGCCGGAACAGGCTTCCATGAAACTTCGAGATATTTACAAGGATGAAGTATGGGATTTTAAGATCGTAGATCCAGTTACACCTTGAACAGTCATAATTGGAGTTTCTTTATTGTGTTTTTTTCATTACAAAACACGAAGATGAAACCATTCTTTAACTCTATCCTTCGTACAACTTCGTTGTTTTGCAATTCTGATTAATTCAAAAACGCCATTTATGACTCTGTTGAGTATAGATGGAGGTGGCAATGAGTCAGGATAAGTTACACCAAAAAGTTGAAGAGCTATTGTTTCTTGCCGATGTTAAAATTAATGGCGACCGTCCCTGGAATATCCAGGTTCATGATGATAAGATGTGTGCAAGATTTTTAGCCGAGGGTTCGATGGGTGTCGGCGAATCCTATATGGACGGCTGGTGGGATTGTGACAGTCTTGACCAATTATTTGATAAGGTTTTTAGGGCCGGGCTGGATACAAAGATTAAACCGCTCTCATATTTATTCGAAGTCGTGAAGGCTAAAATAGTCAACTTGCAAAAGCCATCCCGTGCTTTCAAGATAGGACGTTACCACTATGATATGGGTAATGATTTGTACCGTTGCATGCTGGACAAGCGCATGATTTATAGTTGCGCTTACTGGAAAAATGCTTCAAATCTTGACGAAGCTCAGGAAGCCAAGCTGGATCTGATTTGTCGTAAGCTGGGCTTAAAATCTGGTATGCGGGTCCTTGATATCGGTTGCGGCTGGGGTGGGACCGCTAAATTTGCTGTTGAACACTATAATGTTGAAGTAATAGGTATTACTGTTTCAGAAGAGCAGGCACGGTTGGGGAAGGAGATCTGCCAGGGGCTGCCAATAGAAATTCGCTTCCAGGACTATCGCAGCCTCAATGAAGTCTTTGACCGGATACTTTCAATCGGTATGATCGAACATGTTGGTTACAAAAATTACGCTGAATTTATGCGTGTAGTTAAAAAGTGCCTTAAGAAGAATGGACTCTTCCTGCTGCATACAATAGGCAGGAATTCTTCAGATACAAACACTGATCCATGGATTAATCGTTACATTTTTCCTAACTCAATGCTGCCGTCTGCAAAACAGCTATGCGATGCTTTCAATGGATTGTTTGTTCTTGAAGACTGGCATAGTTTTGGTGTTTACTACGATAAAACCCTGATGCAATGGTTTGAAAATTTCCATAATAATTGGGATGTTCTGAAAGAAAAATATGATGAGCGTTTTTACAGAATGTGGAAATTTTATCTCTTATCCTGCGCAGGTTGTTTCCGTGCAAGGGTAAATCAGGTGTGGCAGATAGTTTTTTCTCCAGAAGGTGTTCAAGGCGGATATCTTTCCCAGCGTTGACCAAATAAACATGGACAATGTTTATGGCTGGGCAAAGTTATTTGCCTCTTAACAAATTTTATCGTGATGTTACCGAAACGGCTACCTGAGCAGAATTCCCTCCTGCAAGTTTGCGCAACATTGCCAGGTTGCATCTAATGGGTGACTCCATTACACAAATCGGAGCAGAGGTATGTTGTATTAAAAGTCGAAGAAATTGGTCTGAATTTTTTCCGGCACGTTTTACCCGTTAATTTAATCTTGTCCACAGATGAAACAGCGTAATAAAATCATTTTTTCGGGAGGTTGTTGAAATAAACTTTGCGGTGGTTGATCTGATATAATCTTTTTTCAGCTTGTCTTTTAATAGCCAGGGCACTGGAGAATATAAGTTCTTTTGGATCAAACCATCAATCCATAAATTAATGCGGTCGTACCAGTAAGTAAAGTCATGTTCCTGAACATAACCGATAATAGCCCCATACTCTAAATTTCTACCGTGTTTCTCCTGTTTAAACCGTTCAACACCACCGCAATGGATATATTTCTCGTTTTCATATCGGCCGATCAGATATTCTTTTGACCTTTTTTTTCCTAAATTGCCTAATCTTTTTGCCTCCATAGAAAAAAAGGATTCATCCGTATATGTTTTTGCGTCGATTACAATGCCTTTTTCAAGGGTGGTTATTGTTCCGATATCAACCTGTGGACTGTCGCCGCGTTCGGGGATTTCCATATATTCCTTGTCAAACCAGAATGAATAGTACTCACGTAATGCATGAGAATTTAAGATTAATACGAGTTTCTGGGTTAATCCTTTTTCATTTTTTATATCCGAGTCGGCATATTTATCTGAAAATGTGATCAAAATCCGCTCAACAAAATCCACGACAGCAATTATATGGGCGTCTATTTCCGGTCCTTCTATTTTTCCTGATGCCATGGATTTATGAGTATCGGCAAGCATTAATTAATATCCTTGAACAACCAGATCAGTAAAAGTATCGTCTGCATCACGAATAGCAACAGATCGTAGCCAGTAGCGTGTCTGTTTGGGTTTTATCAGATAAATAGTGTTGTTTTCATAAACCCTCAACATTCTAACAATTCTTGAATTCGTGCTGGTATTGTTTTGGATTAGCTCATATAAAGCTGCTTCAAGTTCATCCGGATTTTCTGTTTTAATTTGAGGTTTATCCTTGTAGTAAAACGGGAAACAGATAAATGAGCCGGTTTTTAGCGGCTTGTATGGTTTGAACTCTTTATATACTGAATTTAAAACCCTGCAATATGTTTCCGAGAATCGATGCAACTGATGATCATTAACAGGTTTTTCAGCAACAGACGTTTCACCTTTTTTCCGGAAATCGAGCATATAATCCAAAACATCATCCACTAAAATCTGTTCAATTTCAGTAAGTTCAAGCTCCGTTTCATCTTCAGGAAAGGGCAGGCTTCCGAAATCTTCTTTTAAAATAGATGTAGCCCGCCCGATCATGTAACATCCGCTATATCCTGCAACATAGAAAAGGCAAGTTTTATTATTTTTGATTCGCTTTTCAATCTGTAATAATTTGTCTATTTGGTCTTCAGGGGCGTGAATACCTATAATGTCATGTTGGAAAGATAGGTCATTATTTCTAAATGCTATTGGGATTGAATTTTTCGTAACTTTTTCTTTAATTAACAAATGTGGGCCTTTAAAAATTAGCTTATTTCTTTGCCTATTCCGTTCAAAATATTCTTCTCTTAAAGGGTGAATTTCAGCCTCAACAATCCCTTCTTCGGTGAGCGCATCCCGAGGTAAGGTCTTTTTATCTGTAAGATAGTCTGCTTTTTTATATTTATTTTCCAACCTTTCTAGTCTTTTTCTATCTTTCAGGGATAATATTCCTGCACTTGCCTTAAGTTTTATTAGCTCATCTATATTTTCTCTATTGCCAACTATGAATCCTTCTGCAATTGCCCAGCCATGTTTATTTTTAGCTTCCTTTAAATAATCGCCTAAGGTTCTCAGGGGCGCAAATCTTGCCATAAGGTGCTTTAACCTTCCGCCCCCTAATAAGTTTGCTTTCCAGACAAGCCTGTTTTCTAATGCCTCCTGGTGGGATATCCTATGGAAATCATAGTAGTCCAATTCAAAATACAGCTTTTCCTTGGCCGGCTTTGTTCTTCTCACTGTTACATGAAGCAGATCTTCTTTGGTGGGACTCTGTTTTTTTGCAAAAACGGCTGCTACAGCAACATTTGCACTTTGAAAGAGAACCGCGCTTAAAAAGGTAAAATCTATTATTTGAGGCACATGATAAGCGCTTAAAAAGTATTTTCTATATTCCACAGAATTGTTGTTGTAAAGAAACGGCCCGGAAGGCATGATTAAGCAGAGATGGGACCCTTCTTTGCACAGGTTCATGGCCTGCTCAAGGAACAGCAAAGCAATCTGGTTATCAGGCAGTTTTGGTCTTTCCTTTATTTTTTGTTGTTCAATCTGTTTTGCATCAGCAGTAGTTAATTTAGACTCAAAAGGTGGGTTCCCAATCACAAGGTCAAAATCAGATTGGAAAAAATTATCCTTTATTAATTTAAAAAAATCTTTGCTTATTAGGTTGCTTTCCCGCAGGTTGTCAAATTTTAGATTTTCCCATATCACTTTAGGTGACAGCTCGTCCAGCAAGGCCAGGCTTAAACTGAAAAATGTCAGGCGCACAGCTTCTTCATGCATATCAACGCCAAAGATATTATTTTTGAGAATCTTTTTTAATTCTTTCAGATTGTTAGCATCCGGTTTTTTCCAATCATTTCGAATTCTCCACCAGTGTATCATTCTCCGAAATGCGGCAACCAGAAAAACACCTGACCCGCAAGCCGGATCAATAGCCTTGAAATCAGTCTTATGAAAGTCGGTAAGAGGCATCTGCTCATCAATAAGAAAATTGACTAAATATGGGGGCGTATAAACGATGCCTTTTTTAGATTCCAGGAATTCCTCATAAATATTGCTGATTAATTCTATGGGCAGGTCATTAAAAGAATAGAGCCTCCAGAATGTATACTGGCGGCCATCCAGTTTTCCTTCGAAAAAATCTGCAAAAGGTTTAAGGTCTGCGTTTTTTAAAGTTTCTCTCTCTTTTTCATCTTTCCATTTGAAAATCTCGCCGTTAAAACAGTCTTTACTACCTAAATAGTCGAACAGATCAAGGCACGCCCCCTTTTTCCTCAAAACGCCCAAAAAAGTATCATGTCCATCTGAAAAATCGCTAAAGAACCCTGATGGAAAAACTTTAACACCGTTTTCATCCTCCCGTTCCTCAAGATACTTAACAAGGATCGACATAACAAAGAGCTTTTGAGCGATTTCATCTTTCAGAATTTTGCTTTTGATTATATCTGTTCTTGTCCGCTTTAATTCATTTAATAATTTTAAATATACTGTATCTTTTAACTTAAATCTGTCTTTATATTTGGGGTTGGTCCAAAATGTGCCATTATCAAATCGCTTTGCTGAAAAGTCCTTTGTTTTGTCCAATTCTTTCTTTATATTTGAGGCTAAGTTAATCGTTTCAAAGACTGAATATGATATATCTCCGGTTGATGGATCAAGTTTTGGATGTTTCAGGCAGTTGAAAATCTTAACTTCAGTTTTATAAAAAATAAAAAAAAGCGGGACCTGGCCAAAATTCCATAATCTTTTATATAAAACACCTATTTCATCATCATCCTTTTCATTTTCAGTAAAATCATATATATAAATCTGTGGGATCGGGGGGCGGCCACCATCAAACCGCCTGAAATATACAGCATCGGCTCCGTATTTTTTAGCATATTCCAGAGCTATCACTTCACTGTTATCTCGCTTCTCTTTTCCAACAAAAACCAATCCAGACGATTTACCTGTTTCTGGCATCATGTCAAACTTCATCAGGATGTCCATGAAGTCATTATTAGAAAGGTTGTTCATGCCAGCCTCTATTTAGAGCATTTGGCTTTGCTCTCTGGTGTAATCTTTCTATTTCTGTTGAACAAACCATCAGGCCGCTGGTTTGCATATTAGACATTATCTCCATAGAGCCATCTGTGGGTCTTTAAACTCATTTTCAGCCCGTTTAAAGGCGGCTTTTGTTTTCATGTCGTATGTTTTGATGTATTCCCAAGCACGTTTGACAAGAAACAAATCTTTTCCTGAAAATTTGTTATAATTTAGAGAACCTTTTTTGATTTTTTTTGGATTGAGATAACCAGCTCTGACAAAGTATGTGAGCTTGTCATGGGTAAGACCATCAGCTTGTTGAAGGATGTCTCCTGCGTTCATAATAAATCCTTTAAAGTGATGGAGAATGGGAAAGAAAGTAACTACGATATGTACTTGTACAAATACATATTCTAATCAGATTGAGATGTCAAGTAAAAAAGCTGCTGAGCGGGTGGACTTGCGGTCCATTTGTAAATTAGTTGGCATCTTACCATGCTGATGAGGCATATGGGTGTCATTATGTTGCTCCTGACGATTTCTCGTTTGACCTTTGAAGACCATTCCCTTCTTATCACCACGACACTTTCATTAATTTGCTATATATGGTAAATTTATTTTATTTTATTGGTTGACAATACAATTAAAGTTGCTATATTTGGCAAATAATATCAAACGCGGGAGGATGAAAGGATGACAACTGTTTTTGTGAATATTTCAGACCAGCCATGGGGATTGGGTGGCGCAATCTTCTCCAACAGGGAAACCGCCACAAAGAGGGCAAGTGAAGTAGCCAACATACTGTATCCTTTGAAAATAGAGGAAGATAAGTACAGGGAAAGACGACAAGAGGCAATCGACGAAATCGTTGAAGAGATGCTTGTCGATACAAAATACGTGGATCGGGACGATTTTTATCAATCTAACCACAAGGAAATCGACAAAAAGGCAGAGACCGTAGTTCTTGAGGATCTTGCCGAAGCTCTGTGGGAGTCACTCAACAAAATCATTATTGAAGAAGCCGATCCCCTTGAAATCCACCATGTCAAAATGATTGCCGCTCGGCTGGGCTGGCCTTCCGAAAAAGTTGAAAGGGCCGTCAATCTCCGGGAACAGGAATTAGATTGGGTGAGAGATGCGGACACATTTTACGCCAATGCCCAAATCAGCAATACGATTGTCCGTGGTGGCAAGGGGACAGCAAAAATGGTCCAAAAATACGATCGCCTGATAAGGATTCGCTATTATAAGGACGATAAAAAAGAGACGCGAAAGACCGTTGAAATAGAGGAACCCGGAGAACCACGGACAAACATTATGACCTATACCCTAAGCGGATGCGCTGATTACAGGCTCCCAGATATCGCAATGGCTTCGGACCACTATATTATGTTTCGTTGCCCTGATGGCTGTGACCAGAACGCCAGCATACAGTTTGTCGGAATAGAAGGATATCGGGAGGCCGAAGAGGAAGGCGTGCTGACCTTTAACCTGAGCTGCCCTAAATGCGGTAAATCCTATCACTACAACATCCTGTTCGGGCCATTCGATTGTCACACAGCTTGCGGCTTCAACTGGAAAAAGCAGGTCGAATATTTCAAATCGGTTCGTCCCAGATCGCGGAGACAATGAAAAAGAACTTGGTATCTTGATCAGTACATTAGTTGATATCTATTTATGCAGATCCTATTGAAATGATTGTAAAATATGATGCTTCAGTATGCAAAATCAATTCGTAAAAAGTTGCAGGAGCTGGCCCGTTTTGCGCATGAGCGCGAATTGAGCAGGGTACAGGAAGACGATTTTCTCGTCTGCAGAGCGGTCAAACTGGGTTTTTTGTCCAAGGAAGATGTTCTGGAGACGGTTACAGAATTATATCAGTGATGATCAGCGTAGATCGGTGGCTTTCTTACTTAAAATGAAGAACTGTTTTTTTGTATGGTAGCTTAATGTATTATATATTGATTCCATCGGCTTTTAGCTTATTTGCTGTCGTTTGGCAGGAAACTATAGATGGGCCAAAAGTTTATCGAATTTTTTTATCAGATAAAAGAAAGCCCCTGGAAAAACTTGTCCATAGTAATTTCGCTGATGTGAGTTTTCGATCGTGTTCTTTTATTAAAGTGCTTGGCGAACAGATAAATAAATTTCTTGAGGGTGAATCGATTATTTTTAAACTGGAAGCTGTTGCCCTTGAAGAGTGCTCAGAGTTTCAAAGAAAGGTTCTCTCAGCATGTTTTGATATTCCCCGCGGGTGGATAAGCACTTATGGAAGGATTGCAGAGAGTCTGGGAATTGCCGGCGGCGCGAGGGCGGTTGGTTCAGCGTTATCGCATAATTCGTTTCCAATAGTTATTCCATGCCATCGGGTTGTCAGGTCAGACGGCCATTCTGGTGGATTCATGAGCGGACCGGAGATGAAACGGTCTTTGCTTGAACTTGAAAAGATTAGGTTTGCGAAAAACGGGAAAGTATTAACAGATAGAATTTACTATTGACGGTCTGGTAAAAAATAGCTCAATTTAGGTTTAAAGTAATAACAGTAATATTGTCATCTCCACCACGTTTGTTGGCCAGATCCACAAGGGAGCGGCAGGCTTTATCGGGTCGCTCTTTATTTATAACGTCAAGTATTTCTTCCTGAGAGATTTTGTTGCTCAATCCATCGGAACTAATAACCAGAATATCTTCTTTGAAATACCGAATTTCGCAGATATCAGCTTTTACGCTTTTTTTTGTTCCTATGGCTCTGGTGAGTATATGTTTAAACTCGGGGCTAATCTGCATCGCCATGGCGGGGTCAAGAGCTACCATCTCGGAAAACTGGTTGTGAGTTGTGGATAGAAGCTCTATGTTTCCGTTGCGAACAAGATAAATCGGGCTGTCACCAACATTGGCGGAGATAAGAGTTTTGTTAGTAAAATATACAGCCGATACAGTGGAGCCCATCCCGCTGTAAGTGTTTTTTATATGGGAGACATTATAAACAACATTGTTGGCCATGTTGATGCCGGCTAATAACCGATTGGCTTCCCTGGAGAGAGTTTCGTCGGAGTCGTCTAATTCTTCAGTTTTACCCCCATCCTTGAATTGCTTCATATAGTGCCGGATTGTTTCCACTACAAGCTTGCTGGCTACTTCTCCGGCTTGATGTCCGCCCATGCCGTCGGCAACAACATAGAGCCTTTGTTCGTCATCAAGGAGCATAGAGTCTTCATTGTTCTTCCGTCTTTTACCAATATCAGTAATGCCTGTTGATTCAATGGTAACCATGGTTCATTATATTCGACTTGTTATTTGAACATTGAGACTTTTGAAAAATGCTCAATTTTGCTCAAGTTCAAGGAAGGCGAAGATTTTAACCGGAGGAATATATTGAATATTTCGAGGATTAAAATCTGAGCCTGACGCTGAAATTGGGCAAAAGGGGGCGTTTTGCAAAGGTCTCACATCAGCTTTTTTTGTTCTTGTACCACAAAAAAAAGCTTCAGCGTCAAGTATATTGATTTTTGATTGATTAATTGATATAAACCTTAAAATAATTTTTGTAACTTTTTACGAAAATATCAAAGTCTTGTGAAAAAGGGACAATTCTAATGAAAAGCAGGGATCAGCAATTTGGTGAAATATGTGAAGCAGTTGCTGTTGAACATCTTAAAAAACACGGGTACAGGATCCTTGAGCAAAATTACCGCACTAAACTCGGCGAAATCGATATAATAGCAAAAGAAAAAGGCGCAATTGTTTTTATAGAGGTCAAAGCAAGGAGATCATATCGTTTCGGAAATCCCAAATGGGCAGTAACCCCCAAAAAACAGCGGAAGATTTCGATGGTAGCTTTATATTATCTCAAAGCCACAAAACTAAGAGATGTCAAGGCAAGATTTGATGTGGTGGCTATTCATCCAATACAGGGCGACCAGAGCATAGAAATAATTAAAAATGCCTTTGAACTTGCCTATACATAATAAGGATTGATGATTAATGATTTATGATTGTCGATTGAAAAGACTTTGAACATGCCTATACATAATCCGGAATTCATTAATTATCAACCAACAATCAACAATCAACAATCAACAATCCTTAAGGGTAATCTTTATGTTGTTGCTACTCCCATAGGAAATATGGAGGATATAACATTAAGGGCTCTTAATATTCTCAGGCAGATCGATATTATTGCGGCTGAAGATACGAGGCACACAAGAAAGCTTCTGTCTTTTTATAAGATTAAGGGTCGTCTCACTTCATGTCATGAACATAACGAAAGAAAGAAAATACCCGCACTGTTGGATAAACTTAATTCAGGACTGTCTGTTGCGCTTGTGTCGAATGCAGGGACACCGCTCCTTTCCGATCCAGGCTATCACTTGATAAAAGAGGCTGCAGCTAGCGGCATTCAGGTTATTCCGGTGCCAGGTGTGTCTGCAGCCATTACCGCCCTCAGCGTTGCCGGGTTGCCAACAGATTCCTTTATTTTCGCGGGTTTTCCAGCGAGAAAAAAGGCGAAACGTCTTGAACAGTTAAAGCAGCTTGCCGGTGAACGCAGAACAATAATATTTTATGAATCTCCAAAGCGTATCTTAAAATTTTTAGAGGAAATAATAATGGTTGTTGGAGACAGAAAGGGAGTTTTGTCTCGTGAAATGACCAAACTTCATGAGGAATATATCAGGGGCGCTTTGTCTGATATCCTTTCCAGATTAAAGGAACGTCCTGAAGTAAAAGGGGAATGCACTCTTCTTGTCGGCGGTCGCAAAAAAAAGGAAGACATTTCCATGAAGACTATAAGAGATGAAATAAAAAAACGGCTGCAAATAAAAGGCACAAGGCTTTCTGAGCTTGCAAAAGAGATGTCAAAGCAATACAATATTTCTAAGAATAAGGTATATAACGAAGCTTTGAAGATTAAACAGGAGAACCAGCATGCATGATCTTGATGCAATTTTTTCCCCGCAATCGATAGCTGTTGTCGGGGCTTCTACAAAGCCCGGAAAGGTCGGGCATGATATTTTTGCCAATATTTTAAAAGGTAATTATAAAGGAATCTTATATCCGGTAAATCCGCATGCAAAGTCGATTTTGAGCGTAAGAGCATATCCGTCAATTATGGATGTGCCGGATGATGTTGATCTCGCAATAATAATTCTTCCTCCCAAGTTTGCCATGAAAGCGGTTGAAGATGCTGTTAAGAAAAAAGTAAAGGGAATTGTGATTGTTTCCGCGGGCTTTCGAGAAGTTGGGGGCGAAGGGCTTGAGATGGAAAACAGAATAGCAGCCATTTGCAAGGAGGCAGGAGTGCGTTTGGTCGGCCCAAACTGCCTTGGCGTAATTAACCCGCTGCCCTCGGTAAGTCTGAATGCCAGTTTTGCTGTCCGTATGCCGTCAAGCGGTGATATTTCTTTTATTTCTCAGAGTGGGGCATTGTGTACAGCGGTTCTCGATTTTGCGGCTGACAGGGATTTTGGCTTTTCAAAGTTTATTTCCATCGGCAACAAGGCGGATGTGGATGAGCTCGATCTGTTGCGTTATCTGCATGAGGATATTGATACAAGAGTTATAATGGTTTATCTTGAGGAACTCCGGAGGGGACGTGAGTTTGTAGATATTGTTAAAGAGATTACTTCCGGGAACAGGCCTACGCCGATACTTGTGATAAAATCAGGAAGAACAAGCGCGGGGGCTCAGGCAGCGGCATCCCATACAGGCTCTCTGTCAGGCTCCGAGGCAATATACAATGCTGTTTTCCAGCAGGCAGGGATAATTCGAGTAGATTCAATTGATGAGCTTTTTGACTTTGCAACCGCCTTTGCTTACAAAAGTGAAAGCGCTCTTGGAAAACTAACAAGGAAGGTGCCGCGCGGAAACAGGGTTGCTATCGTTACAAATGCCGGCGGACCTGGAATTTTGGCAACAGATATTACAATGTCATCGGGCCTGAGACTTGCTGAATTTCAGGAAGAAACAATTGATAAACTCGCAAGCCATCTTCCTTTTACCGCAAACCTTCGTAATCCGGTGGATATTGTTGGAGATGCGGCACAAGATCGTTATAAGAATGCGCTGGAAGCTGTAATAAATGATGATGGGGTAGATGGAGCCATTGTAATTCTTACACCTCAATCCATGACTAATGTTCTTGGCACGGCAGAGGCTATTGTAGAAATTGCCAGGCACACTCATAAGCCCATTTTATGCTGCTTTATGGGAATCATGGATGTATCCCAGGGCGTACATTTTCTTCAGGAACATGGTTATCCTGTTTACAAGTTTCCTGAAAATGCGGCAAAGGCCTTTGCCGCTCTTTACAAATATTTCAAGTGGTTGAGCAGGCCGCATTTAGAGCAGTATGTGTTGGAACACGACACTGAGAGGGCTTCCGGGATTATCGCAAACTGTCTTGCGGACGGCAAAACCCATCTGGGTGAACTTGATGGTGTTGATTTGCTGAAATGTTACGGTTTTAATGTGTTGCCGACTATTTTTGCAAAAAGTGAAGACGAGGCCGCAGACATTGCGGAGAGTGTGAAATTTCCGGTGGCCATGAAAATTGTTTCTCCGCAGATTCTTCATAAAACAGATGCCGGCGGGGTTATGTTGCAGCTTGGGAACCGTGAAGATGTAAAAAAAGGTTTTAAAAAAATTGTTGAAAAGGCCAGAAAATACGATCCTGATGCTGAGATCAAAGGTGTTCTAATTCAAAAAATGGCTATGCCTGGAGAAGAGGTGATACTGGGCATGAGTCGCAAACCGGTGTTCGGTTCTTTACTGATGTTTGGTCTTGGCGGAATATTTGTTGAAGTCTTTCAAGATGTTGCATTTCGTCTTGCTCCTATCGGCAGGAACGAATCCCGCAGAATGATCAGCAGCATCAGGGGGTACAGACTTTTACAGGGGTTCAGAGGAAAACCAAAGGCGGATATCGAGATTCTTGAAAGGTCGATGGTCAGCCTGTCAGATATGGCAATAAATCATCCGGAAATAAGCGAAATGGATATCAATCCACTTTTGGTTCATGAGGAAGGAAAGGGCGCTACAGTAGCTGACTGCAGGATTATTTTAAAAAAACCGAATGATTCAAAAAAATAGGTAACTATTCGGCCGCAGATTCACGCAGATGAACGCAGATGGGTTTAAATATCCACCCGTTTCCAAGTAGAATCTGGGAACGTATTTTTTGAGATATTCCGTGGCAGAAAAATTTTTGAATATCGAACTTTGAATATCTAATGATAAAACCGCTTCGTCAGTTTATAAATTGGCAGAATTCCTTATTCAAAATTCGATGTTGGACGTTCGATGTTCAATGTTCATAGCGTTTACAGCCTACGGCTGTGTCCTTAATTTTAGGCACTCAAAACGGAGTCAATTGAATACTATTTATCCGGTTATACTCCCTGTCTCTGAAGAAAATATGACCCTTACCGGTAGAGACAGGGTATTGTATCTTAGCAAATATGCAAGGAATGCACTTGAACTTTCCGCAAAAAAGAGTTTTATTTATCTTGGCAACCCTTTAAAAGATGAAAAAGGTGTTCCCATGCCTGTTGATGGAAACTACTGGTCTGTTTCTCATAAACCAAAATATGTTGGCGGAGTTACAGCTTGTTCAAGGATAGGAATCGACATTGAAGAGATACGCGATTGCCGGGAAGCACTCTTTAAGAAAATAGCGAACCAAAGGGAATGGGAGCTGACAGATACTGATAAAAACACACTTTTCTTTCGTTACTGGACTTCGAAGGAAGCTGTGTTAAAGGCTGTTGGAACAGGCCTTAAAGATATGTCAAGATGCAAAATTTTGAAAGTAATTGATGAAAACAATCTTATGATAGACTATATGGACAAAACCTGGCCTGTTGAACATCTGTTTTTCAATGGTCATATTGCATCTGTAAACAAAGGGTTGTATGATATTAATTGGTCAGTGGGCTAAGGGATTAAAGGATTAAGGAATATTTACTGTGAATGTAACCTTTTATGGCGCTGTGCGAGAAGTCACCGGCTCCATGCATCTTTTAAGCACGGAAAATGACAGGATACTGCTGGATTGCGGAATGTTTCAGGGCAGACGAAAAGAAACCGAGCAAAAGAACAGGGTTTTGCCTTTTGACCCGCAGATTATCACCAACATTATACTTTCTCATGCTCATATAGATCATTCCGGTCGAATCCCCATGCTGACGAAGAACGGGTTCAACGGGCAGATTATATGCACGCGCGCGACAGCCGATGCGTGTGAATATCTCCTGCAGGATTCTGCTCATATCCAGGAATCGGACGCAAATTATCTTAATTATAAGATTGTGCGTTCATCTTTGTCCGGCATGAATGGTTCTACAGGCATGAAAAATGTATCAAATCACAAAAGAAAAGAAATAAAAAAAATCTTAAAAACAAATCATAATAAGCTTAACACTGATAAAATTAACGAGTTGATTAACAAGTTGAACCTGGATGCAGTTCGGCCGATTTATACTGTTTTTGATGCAGAGCAATCACTCAAATGTTTTAATGGTTATCCTTATTGCCACCCTGCAACTGTTGGGCATGATATGACTTGTACATTCTATGATGCCGGTCATATTTTAGGGTCGGCTTTTTCCTTAATCAAGGCAAAAGAAAATGGCCGCCAATACAATATTTGTTATACCGGAGATATCGGCAGGTTTGGCACACCTATTCTCAGGGACCCGACCCTTGTTTTTCCTGAAGAAGATCGCGAAATAGATTTGCTGATTATGGAAAGCACTTACGGCAATCGTTTTCATGGGCCGGTAAAGGATTTAAAACAACAATTAAAACAGGTAATAATCGACACTGTTAACCGCGGCGGGTCGCTTTTAATACCGTCCTTTGCGTTTGGCCGTACACAGGAACTTTTGTATGTACTTCATGAACTTTACGATGAGGGTGATATTCCGCGGCTTCCGGTGTATGTTGACAGCCCACTTGCTATAAAGTTAACCAGGGTTTATGGTGAGCATCCTGAAGTATATGACAAAAAAACAAATGGAATATTTCTTGAGCAGGGTAAAAACCCATTTTTCTTTAATGAGATCCATTTTGTAAGCTCGGTTGATGAATCAATGGAGCTTATGCGGGAGGAAAAACAGCACATTGTAATCGCGGCGTCAGGAATGTGTGAGGCAGGACGTATATTGCATCATCTTCGTTATAAGATCCATAACCCGAAAAACACTATTCTTATAGTCGGTTATATGGCTCAGAATACCCTTGGTCGGCGCATCCTGGAAAAAGGTAGGGAATATGCAAAATCCGGCAGGAAGGACAATCCGCCTATGCTCAAGTTTTTAAACAAAACCTATCCCCTGAAAGCGCATGTTGTCAGGCTGGGCGGTTTCAGCGCTCATGCAGATAAGGATGAAATGCTTCGCTTTGTCAGGGAATCAAACCTGCGGATAAAAAAGATCGCGGTTGTTCATGGAGAGGAGGATCAGTCTCTTTTATTTGCCGACCATCTTGCAAATGAAGGCTTTCCGGTGATTGTTCCGAGAGCCGGAGAGGTTTTGCAAATTAAGTAAGAAATTGTAGCCGTTCACGGCTTGAAACTTAGAAGGTGAGAAGGGAAAAAAGATGAACGTCGAACATCGAACGTCCAACATCAAATGATGAATGATGATGTCGCTTCGCTCTTCAGTTTGGAAAACCAGCAACGAGTAACCAGCAACAAGTAACTAGCAACAAGCAACTAACTATGAAAACAAAAAATACAAACAAGCAGTTAGATGAAAAGGGAAAGATGTCCGGCAAGATAAGCTCCCTTGGTATATGTCTTGGAGCATCCACCGTATCGATAGTTAATGTCATACAGGAGATTAGCAAGCAGGGCAGGCGTGAGGCAAAGCCTGAAATGGTTGAATATTCGCTTCATACCCACGAAGGGAATCCAAAACAGACACTGCTTTCAGCTCTCAAGTCTCTGGATATGAATTCATACGACAGGATTGCCGTGACCGGCAGGAGATTTCGCGATTTTGTAAACTTGTCATCCATATCTGAACCTGAAGCAGTGGAATACGCGTACAATTTTGTCAAACCCGCTGATATTACATGCCCTGCTGTTATTTCCGCTGGCGGGGAGACCTTCATGGTATATGTCATGGACGGTCAGGGTCAAATATCTAATGTTTTGACAGGCAACAAGTGCGCATCCGGAACCGGTGAATTTTTTCTTCAGCAACTTCGCAGGATGAAAGTAACGCTGGAAGAAGCAGCCCAGTGGGCTGCCACAGAGGAGCCGTATCAGCTTTCGGGGCGTTGTTCGGTTTTTTGCAAATCTGACTGCACCCATGCAACCAACAAAGGCATCCCCAGATCAAAAGTAACTGCCGGGCTTTGTAAGATGATGGCGGAGAAAATACTTGAGCTTTTAAAAAAGGTGCAGAGAAAAAACATTATGATCGTCGGGGGCACCGCGCTCAACCGGATGATGATTGAGTACCTGCGTAAAGACATTACAGACCTTATTGTTCCTGAGGAGGCCCCGTGTTTCGAAGCTCTTGGCGCTGCTCTCTGGGCGCTGGAAAATGAGACAGCCGAATTTCCTGGGATGTCAAAATTATTAAGAACGGAGACCAAAGCATTTGACACACTTATGCCCCTTATCGATTTTAAAGACATGGTTGAATTCAAGTCTGTCGCGATGGAAGATGTCCGGCAGGGAGATGAATGCATACTGGGACTTGACGTTGGTTCAACTACAACAAAGGCGGTTCTTCTACGGATCGAGGACGATGCAATTCTTGCGTCAATTTACCTGCGTACTGACGGTGATCCTGTTGGAGCTTCCCGCAAGTGTTACGATTCGATTCTTGGCCAGATAAGTGAAAAGGTAAATCCTGACGAGATAAGTATAACAGGGCTGGGTGTTACCGGCTCAGGCCGCCAGATAGCCGGTCTTCACGCGCTTACACAGGGAGTTATCAACGAAATAATTGCTCATGCGACTGCGGCAGTATATTTTGATCCCAAGGTGGACACAATATTTGAGATAGGCGGACAGGATGCAAAATATACCTATATCACAAATTCCGTGCCATCCGATTACGCGATGAACGAAGCCTGTTCCGCGGGCACAGGTTCTTTTCTGGAAGAGTCGGCGTATGAGACACTTGGTGTAAAAATGGAAGATATTGCCGACATTGCTTTTAAAGGCAAGAAGCCACCTAATTTCAATGATCAGTGCGCTGCGTTTATTGCTTCCGATATAAAGAACGCAATTCATGAAGGCGTGAAACACGAAGATATTCTTGCAGGTCTGGTGTATTCCATTTGCATGAACTATTCAAACAGGGTCAAGGGAAATAAGCCGGTGGGTGAAAAGGTGTTTATGCAGGGCGGTGTCTGCTATAACAAGGCGGTTCCCTTTGCCATGGCAGCGCTTGTGGGCAAGCCGATAGTCGTTCCCCCCGAACCGGGGCTTATGGGCGCTTTTGGTGTTGCGCTCGAGGTGAAGAAAAGAATCGAATCAGGTTTGATGAAAAAAAAGATCTTTGACCTGAATGCTCTGCTTAGCCGTGAGGTGCAATACGGAAAATCGTTTATATGCAAAGGCGGAAAGGAAAAATGTGACCGGCGCTGCAATATAGCTATAATCAAGCTGGAAGGAAAGAAATATCCGTTTGGCGGAGCCTGCAACAGATACTACAATTTGCGGAACAAAGTGAAATACGATGTAGAGAAGCTGGACCTTGTTCGTATACGTCAGCAATTGATTTTTGATAAGTATGGAGGCAAGCTGGCTGAGGGCAGCAAAAAAAAGCCCAGGGCAAGGATCGGAATAAACAGGAGTTTCCTGGTTAACACTTTTTATCCTCTTTATTCCACGTTTTTTGCCGAATTAGGGTTTGAGCCGGTTGTGCCTGATTTTCCTTCTAAAAAAGGAATAGATCAAAAAGAGGCGGCCTTTTGTTATCCTGCTGAACTGACCCACGGTTTTTTCCATTCCCTTATTTATATGGAAAATCCTCCGGAATTTATATTCCTGCCGCACTTCAAAGCTGTTCCGGTCCAAAACGGTTACACAAGCTCGCAGGTTTGTCCTTTTGTTCAGGGTGAAACCTTTTTCCTAAGGAGCGCGTTCAGGAAAAAACTGGATGAACTGAGAGATAGAGGGATAAAAGTATTGACCCCGCTGCTTGATTTGACAGAAGGGCTGGAGACCGCGGAAAAGCCTCTTATTGAAACCGCTGTAAAAATGGGGGTTGGAAAAAAAGAGGCTAAAAATGCTTTTCAAAAGGCGCTGAAAAAACAGATGGAATGCATGGCTGAAATGAAAAAGATCGGGAACAAAGCCATTGAAGAGCTGAAAAAAGATCCGGACAGAACAGCGGTGGTGATATTTGCCAGGCCTTATAACGGATTTGTTAAAGAAGCGCATATGGGTATTCCGAGCAAGCTTGCATCAAGGGGCGTTCTGGTAATGCCGTTTGATTTTCTTACATTTGACGAAGAGAAAACAAAGCGCCATATGTACTGGGGAATGGGCCAGATTATATTGAAGGCGGCAAGAGTGGTTAAGAGGCATCCTCAACTGTTTGGAACTTATATTACAAACTTTTCCTGTGGACCGGATTCTTTCATGGTCGGATATTTTAGGACTCTTATGGGTCAAAAACCGTCGCTGACTCTTGAGCTGGACAGTCACACGGCAGATGCCGGCCTTGAGACCAGGGTCGAGGCGTTTCTTGATATTGTCGCGGCTTACAGGCAACTTCTGGCAGATAAGGTGATCGTCCAGAAGAAGCGCGCTTTTGTTCCTGCTCGCTTAGAAATAGAAAACGGAAAGGTTAACCTGGTAACGTCTTCCGGCAAAACACTCCCTGCCAGCGACCCGCGTGTGACCCTTTTGTTTCCGTCTATGGGCAAGATTTCCTCCGAATCCCTGGCAGCGGTATTTCGCAGCTTCGGGTTTAATGCAATTTCCCATCCACCGTCTGATGAGGCCATATTGAAACTTGGACGCGCAAACACTTCATGCAAAGAGTGTTTACCGCTGATACTAACTACAGGAACATTGCTTAACTATGTTTACAATGTAAAAAAGGAAAATGAGGCTCTAATCTATTTTATGCCTACCGCCTCAGGTCCATGTCGGTTCGGCCAGTATTATGTATTCATGGAAGACCTTGTAAAAAGGCTTGAACTTTCGGATGTAGCCTTGTTTGCGCTGACATCAGAGAATTCTTACGCCGGTTTGGGAAAAGATTTCCAGTTAAAAGCATGGAGCTCTGTTGTAACATCCGACGTTATGGAAGATATCCGGTCGATGATATTAGCCAACGCAACAGATGTCGAAGATGGAATAAGGATATTTAATGAGGAATGGAATCTGATATTGGAAGAAATGGAAAGAGGGGACTTTTCTAAACTGGAAAAACAGCTGGTACGTACTTCAGAACGTTTTAGCCGGATTTCCATGAAACGTCCGCCAAAAGAGGTGCCTGTAATCTGCCTTATAGGTGAGATATTTGTCCGCAGGGATTCAATATCACGCCAGTATTTGACAAGACGTCTGGCAAAAAGCGGTTTTGCCACTGTTTGTTCACCTGTTGCGGAATGGGTATTATATTCCGACTATCTAATGCGCAAAGGGCTTGTTGACTACAAGGTATCAATAATGGAGAAGCTTGAATTGACAATCAAGCAAAAATATATGACCAGCTACGAAAAGCGTATCAAATCCATTTTATCCGGGTCAGGACTTGTTCACTCAGAGCTTATTGACGTTGAAGCAATAATAAAAAATGCCGAGCCCTATATATCGCCAGACCTGACAGGTGAAGCAGTTCTTACGGTGGGAGGCACTATAAGCGATGTAGCTTCTCATGCATGCGGCGCTATCGCCATAGGGCCCTTCGGCTGCATGCCAAACCGTCTGTCAGAGTCTATCTTAAACACTATTATGAATCGTAAAGGAAAACTGGCAACAGACCCGGAAAATAAGCGGCTCCAAAAAATCCTGGCAAATATTGAAGACCTGCCTTTTCTTGCAATTGAAAGCGACGGTTCCCCTTTCCCGCAATTGATAAGCGCAAAGCTGGAGACCTTCTACCTGCGAGCAGGACGTTTGCACAAAAAAATGCTTGAAGCATGATCTTTGTATTTGTGCAGTGAAAGACATCCTGAAAAAAGATAAGGCATTGAAGTGGAAAACAAACGGGCTTTATTCACTATTCAAGATTTGACCCCAAAGGTTCTAATCATCACCTAAAATTTCTCTTATCTTCTTTGAGAGTTCTTTTATATTAAATGGCTTCTGGATAAACTCATTGCAACCTCGTTCTAATATTTCAGTGGCTTCACCATCAATGCTGTATCCGCTTGCAAGAAGAACCTTAATGTCAGGATTGATCTCTTTCATCCGGTCATATGCTTCGCCGCCGCCCATATTCGGCATAACCATATCCAAAATGACGATATCGATTTCTTTATATTTTTTCTTATAAACTTTTATTGCATCTATTCCATCTCTGGCTGTGAGTACCTTGTAACCCATTGCTTCCAACAAATCACTTCCCACATCTAATATTAGTTCTTCATCGTCCACCAAAAAAACGGTTTCAATTGCCTTTAACAACTTTTCTGTAATGCCAACGGCTTTTGCAATCTTTTTTTCTGACGCAGGAATATAAATTCTAAACGTTGTTCCGTGTCCCTTTTTGGATTCGACATCTATATATCCGTCATGACTTTTTATGATGCCGTAAGCAGATGCAAGACCAAGGCCTGCTCCCTTGCTCGCACCCATTCTTTTAGTTGTAAAGAAAGGATCAAATATGTGTTCAATTGTACTTTGGTCCATACCTGTGCCTGTATCTGTAACCATAAGCATTATGTAATTTCCATGCTTAGGTTCAAAAAAAGAGCTTTTAATATCATTATGAGTTATATTTATTGTTTTTATTATAAGGTCACCCACGCCATGCATAGCATCGGCCGCATTTGCATAAAGATTTAAAAGAACCTGCTCAATTTGGCTTTGATCAGCCTCTATTGTAAATAAATTTTCAGCCAGCTCATTGTGGATTGTAATTTCTTTCCTTGTTCGTCCAAAAGCATATAAGGTATTTTCTATTAATTGATTTGATCTCATATTTCCCTTTTCTTGCAAAACCAAGAAGATGAGAGGTTAATTGTGCTCCGCTTTGAACTTGTTTTTCAATATTTTTTAACCTTTTATAATAAGGATGCGATATATCCATATCTATTTGCATTAAAGAAGCGTTGCCCTGGATACCCATGAGGAGATTGTTAAAATCATGAGCTATACCTCCGGCCAGTGTGCCGATTGACTCCATTCTTTGTGCCCGCATGAGTCGGCCTTCCATATTCACTTGTCCGGTAATATCGGCAATCATACATCGGCTTGAGACCATATTGCCTTCCTGGTCTCTTACGGCATTTATCGTCATGCTGCCCCAAATTAATGAGCCATCTTTATTTGCAAAGCGTATTCTCTCATTATAGATTATATTACCACTTATAAACCGGTTGAGTATTTCCTTGGCCTTTTCCTTTTGCGTATCTGAAAATAAATCAATTAAATTTGTTCCGGTTAATTCCTCTCTTTTATATCCAAAGAGCTCTTCCGTCTTCTTATTGCAGTCATCTATTATTCCATTATTTTGCAAACTCAAATAAGCAATAGGAGCTTCCTGGTAGAGATCACGAAACCTTTCTTCTTCCCGGCGCAAGGCGTCCTCTGCTGTTTTGCGTTCTATAATTTCTGCCTGCAGTTCTTTGTTGGCATCAGCAAGCATAGAGGTGCGTTCCTTAACTCGTATTTCTAAATCGTCATAGGTTCTTTTAAGCTTGTCTTCCGCTTTCTTTCGCTTTGTAATATCACGGAATGACTCAATAACCCCGATAGTTTTACCTCTTCTTTTAAAAGGTGTTGCGATAAGCTCAACAGGCTTCTTTTTCCCGTCCCTGGTTTCTTTGTCGGTTTCAAGTTTGACCCGTTTTTCCCCGTTTAAGATACATTTGAGAGTGCATTTATCGGTATGACATAGTTCTCCATGAAAAATTTCGTAACATTTTTTGCCGACGACTTCGGCTTCAGGCAAACCCACCATATCTTCCATCTGTTTGTTAAGCTGAAGGATATTAAAATTATCATCTATAACGCACATGCTATCACCAGAGCCTTGAAAAATGCTCGATATACGATTTTGTGTGTCGGCCAATTCATTAAGCATTTCGTTAAAGGAATCAGCAAATTCTGCGATTTCATCATTTGACTTAATATTTGCCCGAACTGTAAGATCACCGCCTTTTATCTTTCGTGTAACTTGAATCAGACTGTTTATAGAACTTGAGATATTTCGAATTATATAAAAACTTAATAACATCCCGACTATCAAAGCATTTGCGCCAAGCATTATTAAAAGGATAAAGACATAAAATTGTACATCATCTATTCTTTTTTGAGCTTTAGCAGAAAGGTTTGATAGAATATTTCCTTCTGCTTTCAGGTCATCTCCTAATCCACGAACAAAAAGATCCATTTCTTCCATTCTGGATCCAGGCAAATTGTCTTCTATATATATCTTAAGACTGAATATATCATCTAAAACTATCGACCTATAATCAGAAAGCTCATTTTCTATTATTAGAAGTTGTTTTTCTATAACACCCAATATTTTTTCAAATTCATAATCATGCTTTGCCTTGTTACTTGTAATAAGATTTTTAAGATCATTTATTTTAGAAATAAGATTTTTATAATCTTCTGAAAATATTTCTTTCTCAAGTTCGTTACCGTGAATTATATAATCATGAGGTCCCATCAGGGATTGTTCAAATAATATCCTTATTTCCTGGAACTTATCATGTAAATTATAGGCTGCTGCTGATTGATCTTTAGCTATACGAACCTGATAAAGACCCCATATCCCAGCTATAGAGCATCCAATAATAAGGCATAAAAATGTTATTGATAGTAATAATATTTTCTTTTTTATTGTTAAATTAATCACTTATCACCAATATGGTTTTATAGAACAAATGGTAAAAATATGATGGCAAATCAAAAAGTTAATACAAAATTATTTCAACATAACAACATTATTGCTTTTTAGCAATATAATGCTTATAACACCAAAAGTTAACTATCTGTATTTCAAAACTAAAAGGAGGTATATGTTAAATGAAGAAGCTAATAGTATTAGTATGTGCAGTTGTATTCCTGTTTGGGGTGATCGGTTTTGCGCAGGCTCACTCAAGTTGGGCAGAATATAAAAATAAGCCCGTTCCAGCAGGTACTAAAGGAGTACCAGGTAAATATATTAATAAGACAATAGACTGTTGCGCCTGCCATGGAAAAATACCAAGTGCTCCACCGATGCCTGGGACTTGTCCATAGAACGGAAAGTTATTTTAAAACCACACAGATCTATTGTATGAAAAATTTAGGGCCAATTAGGGATGTCTCCTATTTGGCCCTAATTCTTCTCCAAGACGTGCGCTTTAATGGGTGACACTATTTGTCTTCCCAAGCGCATCTGTTATGAACCTTTTGTTTTGCTACTATCTCATCTATCTTTCTGGCGTAAAGTATCCCCTGTTCCATGAAGTACTCTCCTATGGGGCGTTGTAGAAGGCGTTGTTTGCCTAAAAGAGCTAAATGTTGAAAGGAGGTTATATACCCCTTGCTCCAGGCATATTCGCCGAATTTTTCTTTATGCCTTTGCTCTATATTTCGCTCTGTCAGGATTCTCCTGATATCATATACCGTCAGTATCCCCCAGTTAAGCGCTATCTGGCCAATAGCCGGACGTTGCTTTTTCTGCCAGATTATTGCATCAATAAGGTTTCTCCATGAAATATAGCCGGAGTAATAGAGAAATTGACCGATTAACAACTTGCGTTTTGGAAGCCAAGCTTTGTAAAAGTGATCTGAAACCCCCCTTTTTTTATTAACCTTTACGTTTTTCTCCGGGCTTTTTCTTTGAATACATGTTTCATCATTCAAAGTATCTATTCGATCATCTTTTAAAATAGAATTCAGGTTTTCGTAGGCCAGGGTCACTTCCTTGAATTGTTCATCCATTTCAGATTCAACTTTTCCCAGTACTTTTGAACGATCCGGATGTGTCTCCAGCGCCTTCTTCCAGTACACTGCTTTAAGCACAGGTGGCTGAAGCTCTTTTAGCAACTCAATCGAAACGCCCTTGTCGTAGCCAAACAGCACATGATAGGCATTAAAAAGGTTAGCTTTTGACAAAAAAGATAATGATGTATCGGAATTCATATAACTCATTTAACCTTGTTAAGGGTTGCCGCGTTCGCGGGAATCATTTGTTTTCGGCTAAGTATACTCTGCGGTAAGTAAGAGTAACATTTTATGCCTATTAATCAATATATTGTGTGTTTGTCAAGTAAAAATGGCATATATTGTATTTAGCGGCAAAAAATCTGTATCCCTGAACACTATATTTTTACTTTCTGTGCGAACATTTTCATAGTTCCCCGACGGTCATGAAGAACATAGCAAAAGACAATAGATTTGTTGATTTTTTACTTTACGAGTTTATAAATGACATCGGAAAGACGTAACTAAGGAGTTCTTCAATGAAGACACGCCTCCTTTTTTTTGTTTTTTCTAAATTACAGAACAAATTGACACAAAACCGCTATCTATGCTTTAATATTGTGATTATGGAGCATGAAAAATTGCGACAAGCTGTCGCAGAACTTCTATGGGCATCAGTGTGCTAAAAACCATTTTTTTCGAGCAAAAATTTATTAAAACTGTAAATGTGAAGGATGTCCCGGCAGTCTGTTTCCAATGTGTTGATCAAAATGTGACACCGAGCCTTTTGCTTTATTCACTATTCAAGATTTGACACCAAAGGCGACACCAAAGGCGTAATTGGGCAAAAGGGGGCGTTTTGCAAAGGTTTCAGGGTCGGTTCGTCTATATGGATTAGGGGAAGACATGCAAGAGAAGAAGATTAACGGAAACAGGATGTTGCTTGACAAAGATAAATTCAGGTTTGAATGTCATCCTGGTGTATCCTGTTTTACCAGATGCTGCAGAAATGCAGATATGTATCTTTATCCGTATGATATTATAAGGTTGAAAAAGAAGCTAAAAATTTCTTCTGATGAATTTCTTAAGAAGCATACGATTTCAGCTTTCCGGGATAATAAGTATTTCCCCAGTCTTATGCTGAAGATGTCAGATGACGAAGAAAAATCATGTCCGTTTCTCACTGAAGAAGGTTGTACGGTTTACGAGGACAGGCCGTTTTCATGCCGTGCCTATCCATTGGAGCGCGCAGTGGCAAGATTGAACGATGTAGATGAGCGTTTAGTTCAATATTTTGTCGCCAATCACCCATACTGCCTTGGACATAAGGAACCACGTGAATGGACAGTTAAAGAGTGGACAGAAAATCAGCAGCTTCAAACATATGATGAGATGAATGACTTGTGGGTTAATATAGATACCATATTCCGAAAAAATCCCTGGGGCGATCAAGGAACCAGCAGCCCTGCATTAAAAATGGCATTTTTGGCGTGTTTTAATGTAGATAAACTAAAGGATTTTATTTTTGAGAGTTCTTTTTTATCCAGGTTTGACGTGCCTGAAGAAAGAAAGGAAAAAATAATGGAATCAGATGTTGAGCTGATGAAGTTCGGATTTGACTGGGTAAACTATATTCTTACATCTTCAGGGCCGCTTACCTCGAAAAATCCATGATTTAGCAGGCAATTTTTGCAACAAATATAGATTTTCATAACCAGGAAGCATACCTCAAGTTGAAAGAACTTGCTTTGCTTCAAACAGGAGAGACGCTATTCAATCAAAACACCCGAATCATTTTGTTTTTAAACTCTCCTTCGGTCATCTGGATTTACTTGTTGCTATTGAAAAAAATACTCAGGAGTTAAAAGCAGACTTGACCCCTTTATTCACTATTCAAGATTTGACACCAAGGTCTCTAAAGTGGAGAAGGTTGGCGGCAAGAGAAGGTTCACGAAGGACAATGTTGCGACTATTTTAAGAATCACAAAAGGTTTATTAGAGAAATCTGCAGTGGGTAAAGAAAGTTTGATGATGATTTATATATTTATAGCAATTTTAGGGGGTTTCCCGGTGTCTTCACACCACTTGACATTGCCCTTTTTTATCCAAAAATGGCTCATGCATCGTGATGTTTGGCGTATTGATGGATAGATGGTTGGCCTATTAAAAAAATCTAATGAAACAGACCAGCTTGGTCTTGTTTTTTTTGATAGCGATAGCATGACAAAATCACCGCAACCGCAAGGGCATTTTAGATAAGCCCATTTCTTAAAACCGGGACCTCCAACAACAAGCACCTGATTTTTCGGTAGGTTATCCCTGGATGGATGGTCTGATACAATCTGTGATAAAAAATCTGGTGAGTCAAAAAATCCAAGCTTTATGAATATGGTTAAAAGAAATTTATTGAATGTATTCATTCTAAATCCGATTTAAAAAGGGTTCCATATCACCACGGCCCCAGAACTTTTGTTTGTCGCACAGGTCACAGCCTTCACGAATTTTACCACCTGTCTTTCTATCCTCGCAGCTTATAAATAGACGGAGTCTCTCTGAAGCTGAGCCATCTGGTCCACGAAATCCTTGGATACGGTGAATAAATTCATTTACAGCCATTATTGCCACTTCAGTTGTAAAAGTCATAACGGCAGGGCTTGGATCACCTTCTCCAATGACATACGCTTCCTTTTTTAACTCCCTATAGCCTTCAGGGTCACGACGCTGCAAGCCTTCAGCACGTGCAATCTCTGGATTGATCACATTTCGGCATAATAGGCATACATTCTCCGGATAGAGAACCGTAACTCTTCCATTCAAAACGCTAATTTCCGGTGGTTCTGCCTCTGAAACCTTAATGAGCAGACCCATATCAATCACCGGTAACAGATAAAAATAAGCAAGACGATTCAATAATAATCTTCCTTGATGATCATCTGTACACCCAAATACTATATCACACGATTTTAATGAATCAGTGTTATTGTCTGACTCGACCCATTGGCTAATAGTCTTAATTTTAGTCCCCAACCCCATATTTATAATCGCTGATTCTAACACATCAACTTTAAGTCGCTTGGTCTGAGCATCAGATATCGAAGCACAATGCAAGCGATTAAGATTCGTTTCATCCACATAATCTTCATCAATAAGGAGAATTTTCCCCACGCCTAATCTTGCTAAGAAAGTTGCAGTTGCCGAACCAGTTCCTCCACACCCGACAACAGCTATTCTCATTTTTGAAAGGTCATGATTTAATGCTTTTCCAAAGGCGAGTTCTTGCCTATGAAAAGCCTTTGCCAAATCACCCTGACCTTTACTTGGATAAAAGATTTTAAATTTGTTTCCAAAAACTCTTATCAAATCAAACGGATGAGTATCCAGTTCTTTATCCCATGAGTGCCCAGAAATTCCACCATCAGGTATAATAACTAAGCTTGCATGAGGACGTTCAATTCCATTCCTGTTATGCAATACCCTAAATAGTTTCTTTTCATTGACCTTGTCTATCTCGGACAATTTGGGATGACCATTTGGATGGTTATGCACAATTGTTATTGCAAGGCTCTGTTCCTCAACCTCTTTCAGAAGCTTAACGAAATAATCAGTTTCCCAAGTGACATGCACAAGACTGGAATCCAAAACCATATCGTCTGGCAAAATTATTACCTTTCTGGACAAGAATCGCTCTTCAGGTATCGAATCCCAAGGGTCTGACGCTATATAGGAGCGACCGCATAAGATAAAGGCGATGCGCTCTAGTCCATCATCGCGGATCAGGTTTTCTTGCAACTCCTGGTAATGCTGCTGCTGTAAAGTAAATGTATATCTCATTATGGCTTAGCCACCTGCAAGGCAGTTTCAATTTTTTTTAAATATGTATGGAGCCCGTCTATTCCTGGTCGCCAAGTTGGGCCAGGAGAATGCCGAGACCATCGCTGCCATTCTTTATTTTCGAAATTGAATTTGACATTTGCGGCCTTGGCAGTCTGCTTTCCAGGCATCAGAACTACTGCCGGGAACAGATAAAACATATCAGGTGAAATATCAGGATAACCTTGGGGAAGAAGGATTAACAAATCCACCTTGCCACGGTCATATTTCTCTACAGGGAGGACGAAATCGGATAGGATGAGACCTTTATGGCCGTTATTCGAGACCTCTCTGAAGTCGAAACCTTTCTCCTGCAAATAATTTTGGTCAAATTCAGGCAAAAATGACATTTTACCCCTCTGTTGTCTGGGTAGGAGCTGTAAAAAAATGCTCTCTTTCAGGTTCACTCAGATCAACCTGTTCTTGGTCACCAATAGGCAGGTCCTCGCCAGGACCATGAACTTTGAGCCATACACCATAGCTCATGTCAACACCTGCCAATTGTTTGATCTGAGATCCTGTGATAAACTGATTCGGCCAGTCGTAAGGCTTTTGATCGATCATAATTTTAAACGGGTGGTCTTTTGAAGATTTTTCATTTTGCATGATTCTTTCTCCTTAATTTCATTATTTATTCAATAAGTTAATAGTTTTAATGCTTAACCTATTGGCGGAAATGGATCATTCCCGTGACTATCTTTCTGGGATATCTTGCCATCCTTATTATGGATAACAAGTTCTGTGTTCTGATTACGGCTGATCTCCCGTGCCCGGTCAATAGCGTCTTGCTTCCTGTCAAAGTGACCAGAAGACCTCTGCGCACCATTTTGTTTAATGTTCCATCCTCCAGATGACTTCGGTACAACGTGTGTGGATTTGTTTTTCATTTTTCACCTCTTGCTTAGAATTAATGGATTCTTAAAACTGAACTGATTTAATTATAATCTCGAAAAATCAAATGTCAATACCTCTGACAAAATATTTTTAATATGTTTGTTAAGCAAACTGTTTATTTTGTTGACATCTGGCCATGGAAATGATTATATTTTCAATATGTATAAAAATTTAATATACAAAGCATTCGGCCTAAAGCTCCGGGATGCGAGAAAAAGGGCGGGATTGACCCAGGTAGACCTTGCGGATAGGGTTGGTCTTAGCCGCACTTCAATAACAAATATTGAAAAAGGCAGACAAGGTATTTCCTTGCACATGTTACTTCAATTAGCTTCAGCCGTTGGTGTGCAACCGGTTGGGTTGCTCCCCGAAACAAAAAACTCCCCCAAACAGGATTTAATTGACAGGAAAATTTTAAAGCAAAAACTAAGGGAAGAGGAAGGCGTAAGCTGGGCAGAACGAGTCATATCCTTAGGGATGAAGATGGAGGTTGATGATGAACGCAAATGAGAGAAAGGCAAGATCAATTCTTGAAGACCTAAACATTAATAAACCGCCAGTGCCAGTGGAATTGATTGCAAAAAAAATGGGGGCAAAGCTCACTTTTGAGCCTTTTGAAGGTAAAGATGATATTTCTGGTATGATGTTCCGCGATGGAGAAATCAATATAATAGGCATTAACTCCTCACACCCCAATACCCGACAACGCTTTTCGATTGCGCATGAAATTGGGCACTTAGTTCTTCACAAAAAGAAACTTTTTATAGATAAAGTTGTAAAGATTGATTTTAGAGATACTACTTCAAGTATGGCTATTGATAAAAATGAAATAGCTGCTAATGCATTTGCTGCAGAACTGCTAATGCCAAGAGATTTCGTGCAGAGAGAAATTCGCAGAGAAATATCAAAGCAAAATAATGTGATAGGGAAAGAAGCGCTCATACAAAAGCTTTCTAATACGTTCGATGTTAGCACGCAAGCAATGGAATATCGGCTGATCAATTTGGGGTTTCTTGTTTCCAACTAGTGTCGTGTCATGTATCAAGTGTTTGATATGAAAGAAAGTAGAACACCACCAATGTCATTCCCGCGAATGCGGGAATTCAGTATTTCTGGCCACTTCGGCGCTTCTGGATTCTCGCTTTCGCGGGAATGACGGCCATCTTTGCGACATTACATAGATGACAGGACACTAGAATGTAAAGGACTACCGGGGGGCAAATAAGGGACATTAAACTTATCAACTTATTTTTCCTTCACACCGCGAAAGTTTAATACGCCTCTATACGCTCCAATATCAAAATCGTGGAAGGGAATTAATTGCGAATTGTGAATAAAAGCGAACGGCCTAAAAACAAAAGGAAAAAATCCAAATGACAGAAACTCATGGATTCGGAGGTAGCTGGACAGAAGAAAAACTCAAACGGGTAGAAAAATACCTGAAAGCTTATGCTACTATTATGAATAAGCGAAAATTTCGGTTTGCTTATATTGATGCCTTTGCCGGTACCGGATACAGAGAAGAAAAAAAGAATAAAAATGATGGACAAATATTCCTGTTCCAACAAAACGATATAAAAGAGATTGAAACATATTCAAAAGGCTCTGCTCGTATTGCTTTGGAGATTAAGCCGGAATTTGACAAATATATCTTTATTGATAAAACAAGAAAACATTTTACAGAATTGCTAAAACTCAAAGAGGAATTCAAAAACAAAGAGAAAAAGATTGATTTAATCAACACGGATGCAAATAGTTGGATAATAGACCGCTGTAACAATTATAAGTGGCAATATAACCGCGCTGTATTATTGCTTGATCCATATGGAATGCAGGTCAATTGGGAAACAATCAAAGCCATTGCAAACACAGAAGCTATAGATTTATGGTATCTTTTCCCTTTGGGTATTGGTGTAAATAGACTTCTTAAAAAAGATGCTGGTAAAATACCCGCTTCGTGGGAAGCAAAGTTAGATAGCATTTTTGGAACAAACGAGTGGAAAGAGGCTTTTTATAGCAAACGACAAGAGACAACGCTTTTTGGTAATGAAACTAAAATAGTTAAAGACGCTGATTTTAATAAAATAAGCAAATTCATTGTGAAAAGACTTAAATCGATATTTGCCGGTGTTGCTGAAAACCCTTTATTACTCCGAAATTCAAAAAACAATCCATTATATTTGCTGTGTTTTGCATCGGGCAGTCCAAGGGGCGCAAAAACCGCAATAAAAATTGCACAGGATATTTTAAAGAGGCAATAATGTCAAAAAAATCATCTATTGAATGGACAGAATCCACGTGGAACCCCATTACGGGCTGTTCTAAAATAAGTCCGGGATGTAAAAACTGCTATGCCGAAAGAATGGCTAAAAGATTAAAAGCTATGGGGCAAGCAAATTATCGTAACGGCTTTAAAATAACTACTCACCCACTTGCAACTGGGTTGCCATTGAAATGGAAAAAACCTCAAACCATCTTTGTAAATTCCATGAGTGACATTTTTCACAAATCAGTTCAGAAAGCATTTGTTCTTAACTTGTTTGATGTAATGAATAAAGCAGACTGGCACTTATACCAAATATTAACCAAACGATCTGAGAGAATGCTTGAGCTAAATTCGGAAATCCCATGGTCAAAACATATCTGGATGGGAGTAACTGTTGAAAATGCAGATTATAAATTCAGAATAGACGATTTACGAAAAGTAAAAGCAAACGTAAAATTTTTATCATTTGAACCATTAATCGGGAATATTGGAAAAGTTAATCTAAAAGGAATAGATTGGGTTATAGTTGGCGGAGAATCCGGTCCTGGAGCAAGACCAATGAAGGAAGAATGGGTGCTTGAAATAAAAAGACAATGCGTAAAATACAATGTTCCGTTCTTTTTTAAACAATGGGGCGGTGTGCGTAAGAAGAAAAACGGCCGGACTCTTTTAAATAAAACATGGGATGAAATGCCTGTTTGTGCACTGTCATAAATGATGCAGATTGTCTATAAACGGTGGAAAACAAAGGGATCGGGTTTTCATTCTTGACAGAGCTATGTCTTGAGTGAAGAATGAAAAACTGAACCCTTATTTTAATTTTAAGAAATAGTGAGAATGGCTTTGGAAACCGGGAAAAGAGAAAAACTAAAAAATCATATCAAAGAAAAGATTGAAGGCTTAAAGGAAAACATAAAGTCTTATCAACTGCTCACCCAGCCTATATCGCCGGATAATGCCATTGGACGGCTCTCTCGTATGGAAGCGATAAACAGCAAAAGCATCAATGAAGCTGCCCTGAACAATTCAAAACAGACTTTATCAAAACTGGAACGTGCGTTGACGATGATCGATGATCCTGATTTTGGCTTGTGCTGTGAGTGTGAAGAGCCGATCCCGTTTGCAAGATTGATGATCATGCCCGAATCCGATCTTTGCGTTAAATGCGCTGAAGCTATCCACTTTCCCGGAAAAGTTACAAGTGCCTAAAGTGAGCTAAAGTGTCTAAAGTTCCTGCCGCGACGAGCGCGAGCACGGCGGGATGGAGTCGCTCCGCTCCGTTTTTTATATAAAATTGACTGTGTCGAAGAACTCTGATCTGGTCATGATGGCCAGGTTTTTAAGGATAAAATAAAAAGAATTAGTTTCACAAATTGAAAGAGGATTACAATGAGTAACGAACCGGAAAAAATTATTTATACAATGACGAGAGTCAGCAAGGCATACCAGAACAAACCTGTGCTGAAAGACATATCCCTTTCCTATTTTCTTGGCGCCAAAATTGGCGTTTTAGGATTAAATGCTTCAGGGAAAAGTTCTCTTTTACGTATTATGGCAGGTGTTGATCAGGAATATGACGGAAAAGCCGCACTTTCCCCGGGATACACTTTAGGGTTTCTTGAGCAGGAACCTTTGCTTGATTCGGATAAAACCGTAAAAGCTGTGGTTGAAGAAGGCCTGCTGGAGGTTGTAAATCTTGTTGAGGAATACAATAAAATCAGTGAAAAATTTGCTGAGCCCATGTCTGATGATGAAATGAATCAACTTATTGAGCGCCAGGGCGAATTGCAGGAAAAAATCGATCATCTTGATGCCTGGGATATTGACGCGCGTTTAGAAATGGCAATGGATGCGCTGCGCTGCCCTCCGGGAGATACTCCAATTAGTGTTATTTCCGGTGGTGAAAAAAGACGTGTGGCGCTATGCAGACTTTTATTGCAGAAGCCGGATATCCTGCTATTGGATGAACCGACAAATCATCTTGATGCCGAAACTATCGCCTGGCTCGAACATCATCTTCAGCAGTATAAAGGTACGGTGATTGCCGTCACGCATGATCGTTATTTTTTGGATAACGTAGCGGGTTGGATTTTAGAGCTCGATCGAGGACACGGCATCCCGTGGAAAGGCAACTACTCTTCATGGCTTGAACAGAAACAATTACATCTTAAGCAGGAAGAAAAATCAGAATCAAAACGGCAGAGGACCTTGCAGCGGGAATTGGAATGGATCAACATGTCACCAAAAGGTCGCCAGGCAAAGGGAAAGGCACGCATTAATGCTTATGAAACACTCTTAAGCCAGAATTATGAAAAAGGGGCCAACGAGCTTGAAATATTTATTCCACCAGGACCACGTCTTGGAAAGGTAGTTATTCAAGCAGAAAATCTGAGCAAAGCATATGGCGATCGTCTTCTCTTTGAGGGAATGACATTTGCTTTACCTGCGGGAGGTATTGTCGGTGTTGTCGGTCCTAACGGTGCAGGCAAAACAACACTCTTTAAAATTATAACCGGTTTGGAAAAACCTGATTCCGGAATCATTAACATCGGGGAGACTGTTAAACTCGCTTGCGTTGATCAGGAACGCGATATTCTTGAACCCGACAAAACAATATGGGAAGTGATTTCCGGTGGTAGGGATATGGTTGAGCTTGGGAAAATAGAAGTAAACTCAAGGGCCTATGTTTCCCGTTTTAATTTCTCAGGATCAGACCAGCAGAAAAAAACAAACATGATTTCAGGCGGCGAGCGTAATAGAGTCCATCTTGCGTGTATACTCAAAGAGGGCGCCAATGTGTTGCTTTTAGACGAACCTACAAATGATCTTGATGTGAATACAATGCGTGCCCTTGAAGAAGCGTTGGAACATTTTGGAGGCTGCGCGGTTATTATCACTCATGATCGCTGGTTTCTCGATCGCATCGCCACCCATATTCTTGCTTTTGAAGGAAACAGTACTGTCATGTGGTTTGAAGGCAATTATTCAAATTATGCAGCGGACAGAAAAAAAAGGCTTGGAAAGGCTGCTGAACAGCCCCATAGGATCAAATACAGACATTTGACAAGAGGATAATACAAAAGTCTGAGTGAAATCTGAAAAGGGATTTGTGTCAAAGCTGAATAGTGAATAAGAATTGTTTACCTAACCATGTGAAGCTATTGGTGCGGGTTTTTAATCTATTTTCAACCAACAAAAAAGGGGGGATAAAATGAAAAATAGGATAAAATTTGCATTTGTACTGGCCGTTATGTTTATAGCAAGTGGTTGCATAAAATATACTTACAACCTTGCAAATGTAACACCGGAATTGTATCCTGCAGGTAATTGCTCAGTCGCAGTGGCGTCCCAGGATAAGCGCAGCTATGTTATCTCCGGGAGGAATAAACCTCAGCTGGTTGGTGTCATTAGAGGCGCTTTTGGAAATCCATTATACATGACTACAAGCAGCGGACGTCCATTAGCCGATGAAATGGGTGGTGTCATTATCGGTGCACTGAAGAAAAAAGGATTTAAAACAATTTCCGTGGTAGTTGCAGCCACAGAACCTATAGAGCAGGTACGAAAAAAACTGGTTGCTACCGGAGCAGAAAAACTGATTTATTTCCAGATAAAACAATGGAAAAGCGATACATATAGCAACGTTCGTCTGGAATATTTAATTAATCTTACTGTATTTGATACAAAAGGCAAACTGCTTGCAGAAAAGGAAAGTTCCGGTGACGAAAACCTTGGCTCCGGAGGTTTTAATATAGTCAGGGGGACCAGAAAAAAAGTGCCGGAAGCGTT
>JAUVHU010000023.1 GCA_030593145.1 Desulfobacteraceae bacterium | reverse complement strand
CTATCCCTTTTGCTTGCAGCCAGTTTTGAAGTTCATCTGCTTTTTTATTCGCATTCGCATCTGCTTTTATAAATAGTCCTATTGTTTTCAAAATATCATAACTCCTTAAATCCAAACCGTAAAGTCCGTTGCAGCCGCCCTTAAAGAAGCTGTTTTACTTAAAATTGTACAAGTTTGAAGTGCCTAAAGTGAGCTAAAGTGCCTAAAGTTCCTGCCGCGACGAGCGCGAGCACGGCGGGATGGAGTCGCTCCGCTCCGCTGATTTTATATGATTGACAGAATTCCTTAACTTTAGCGCACTTCAAACTTTAGTTCACTTCAAACTCTTGCAGCCAACCGTGAACTGTGAACCGTCATTTTCTTATGCCTTAAAAAATATATATAGTCAAATCGGTTTCAAATATCAAACTTCTTGTTAAACTCTTGACTACATAGCGGTGGTGTGCTTTTTATTAGAGTTAAGACTTGGCCCAAAGGACCAAGTTTTTAAGGGTAAAACAATAGAGACATGAATGGCTTTTAATCACTCAATCAAAACAGGATTCAGCTTTGGACTAACATCAGGGATTATTACTACTCTTGGCTTGATTGTCGGACTGCACTCAGGCACACATTCAAGCAAAGTCATTATTGGCGGAATATTGACGATAGCAATTGCAGATTCTTTTTCCGATGCTCTTGGCATTCATATTGCCGAAGAATCCGAAAACAAACACACACATAGAGAAATATGGGAAGCTACTATTTCAACCCTTGTATTTAAATTCCTTTTCGCCATAACTTTCTTAGTACCCATACTGTTACTCCCTCTGTCACAGGCAATTGTTTTTTGTCTTGTCTGGGGACTGAGCATTCTTTGTGTTTTCAGTTTTTTCATTGCAAAAGATCAGCATACAAAGACTTGGAAAGTAATTGTTGAACATCTTCTTATTGCTGTTGTGGTTATAATTTTAACACATTATGTTGGGGTATGGATAGGATCAAATTTTGCTTAAACAGAATAAAAAGGAGGTCAGGTTATGTTAGATAATAGAGTCATAAATTCATCAGACTTTGAAAAGGCTCTTGATATAGGCCGTCCACCAAACGTTGTAAAGCTGTTTCCAAATTCAAAAGCATTGATAGTCAGTGGAAAATTTATTGACAGGGCAATGATTGCAAAAGGTAATGCCATGACTATCGCGGCTAATGGCAGAAATATATTCATAATACGCGGAGCGTTGCGGGCTGCCCAAAAGGCAAATGCAGCTATTATGATTGAAATAGCAAGATCGGAAGGCGGCGCCAGCGCCTATTGCGCTGTAAATTACTGGAATATTGCCAGGATAGTTGATGGGTTATGCAATGAAATGGGTATTACAATTCCGGTTGTAATACATGCAGATCATTATGGCATCAAAAAAGAAGAGGATATTGACGGGGCAAAGATAGAGATTCCAACCCTGTTTGAGGCAGGCATGACATCAATTGCCATAGACGCGTCACATATGCCGGATGACAAGAATTTGCTTGCCAACCTGGCCTTGAATCCTTTTGTTCCTGATTGGGCGGGTCTTGAAACCGAAGTTGGTGAGATTAAAGGCAAGTCAGGGCTTTCCACCGTAGAAGAGGCTATGTTTCTCATTCAGGGTCTGAATGCTCATAATATCTTTCCTGACTGGATAGCATTAAATAACGGCACTACACATGGCATAGAGGAAAGCTCCCAGGGAATACAGATACCTTTAACATCTGAAATTCATGAAGCCCTGGCAAAATACAAAGTTTCAGGCGCTCAGCATGGCACATCAGGAAACAGTTCCGACCGATTGATAGAAATTGCCTCTAAAACAAGAACTACCAAGGCCAATGTCGCAACAGCGCTTCAGATGATCTCGTGGGGTCTTGAGGTTAACGACTACGGGAATGCCATGCTTGATGATAATGGCAACTTTATCAAGGTAAAAGATGAAGGTGTAACAGAATTGATGTGGGCGGAAATGACGGCCTATGCCGAATCAAAAGAAATAAAAGGCGGAAACTATAAAAAACTCAATCTTCCCTTTGAAAACAAGCTTCTCGGGCAACCAAAAGATATTAAGGCAAGAATGACCGAAAGGGTTGAAAAATTTATCTACAACATCCTTGTAAATGTATTTAATGCAAAGGATACCGCGCCGCTTGTTGTTGAGGCTATTCTCGAAACAGGCTCATATAATCCTGGACCAAAAACAGAAAGGATTGAAGACCCTGATGAATGGACTTCTGAAAAAATAATTAAACGGGCAGCATCAATATCATCCGACAAGGGTATTGAGGGAGATTTTGACGATTAACTCGTGTCCATCCACAAATGGCATCTTTCGGCCCCTGGCGGCGATTTCGCTTTTTCGCAATCCTCGGAATAGGCACACTATGCCTGCGGTTGCAAAAACGCTCGAGTCTTGCCAGGAACCAAAATCTACCATTTATGGATAGACATTAACTATGCGTAATTCTTTACAAGTTCATCAATTATGAAAAAAAAAGAATTTTGCCATTTTTGCGGAAAACAGCTTATTGAAAAAAAAATTAATGGTAATACCCGCCTTTTCTGTGAGCAGTGCAAAGAACCGATTTACGAAAATCCGATACCTGCGTCATGTCTAATTGTCATTGATGACACGGAAAAGGTGCTTCTTGTAAAACGGAGCGCTGAGCCAAAAAAAGGTTTCTGGTGTCTTCCGGGCGGATTCATGGAGCTTGGCGAAACCCCTGAACAGGCCGCTTTAAGGGAGCTTAAGGAGGAAACAGGACTTTCAGGACAAATTGAAATGCTTCTTGGCGTTACGTCGAACAATAGCTCTCAGTATGATACGGTTCTCATGGTCGGCTATCTAATTAAAAATTATTCCGGTCATCATAAAGCAGGTGATGACGCATCTGATCTGGCCTATTTTCATCCTGATGAACTTCCGGAAATAGCATTTGAAAGTCATAAAAAATTTATCAGGATATATTATGCGGGGTATGCGGAATAAGGCAGGTTCAGAGGTTCACGGTTCACGGTTGTCGGTTTCTTGTTGCCACGCAGGAGCGTGGGATAAGAGAATATTGAACGGCAGAGTAAAAGTTCTTTTGAACGTCGAACATCGAACATCGAACTTTGAACATCGAATGATGAAATCGCTTCGCTCTGCCGATTTATAAATTGGCAGAATTCCTTATTCAAAATTCGATGTTGGACGTTCGATGTTCGACGTTCATCTTTTCTTACTTTTTAAAAAGCATATCAAGATATGATTTGGTTATATGATCCATTCCTTCAAAAGTATGGTCGCTTTTATCATTTTTTGTCGCGATCTCATTTCTAATGCCGGAAGCCATGGTTTTGCCAAGCTCGACGCCAAACTGATCAAATGGATTAATGTCCCAGATAAAGGCTTCAAAAACAGTTTTAGCTTCATAAAAGGATAGAAGACGTCCAATGTTTTCAGGCAAAAGATCATTTAAAATAATTGTTGAGGATGGCCTGTTGCCGGGGAAATATCTTGCTTTGTCCTTGTCATCCTTTCCAACAGCCAGCGCCATGGGCTGGGCAATAAGGTTCGCCCATAGTTCCTGATGGTTTGTGACCCCTTTTGATCTGCATTGAAACTGTTCATACTGTGGTTTGATCACCCCGATAAAATCAATGGGAAACGGACGGCCCTGATGAGCCAGTTGAAAAAATGAATGCTGCGCGTTTGTGCCGGGCTCTCCAAATACTATTACACCGGTGGATTCATTTAGAATATCCCCTTCTCTTGTAACAGATTTTCCATTACTTTCCATAACTAACTGCTGGATATGAGGCGCCAGCTTATGCAACGGCGCGGCATACGGAATAATAGCCTGCTCCTGGTATCCAAGAAAATTATTGTTCCACACTCCGATAATGGCTGCGATAAGCGGGAGGTTTTGATGAACAGGCGCAGACCTTGCGTGATTATCCATCTCTTCAGCGCCTTTTAGAAAACGTTCAAACCGGTCATATCCAAGATACAAACTAAGCGGCACCCCGCCGACCGCAGAGGTTACGCTGTATCTTCCGCCTATGAAGTCAAACATATGGAATGAGCGTATAACAGGTGTTTTTTTATCATCACCCGGACTGCCCTTGCTTGTAACAGTTACAAAATGTTTTGCAGGGTCAAGCCCTTTTTCTTCCATAAAGGCGTAGGCAAGCTTTACGTTTGCCATTGTCTCCGCGGTTGTATAACTCTTTGAAATAACGATCCAGAGGGTGGTTTCAGGATCAATATATGATATTATCCTCCCAAAATTATGGGTATCTACATTTGACAGATAATCAATTTTAATATCTTTATCAGCATAAGCATGCAACGCACTGGAAACAAATTCCGTGCCAAGGTATGACCCGCCAATCCCTATAACTATAATGTGTTTAAACGGCTTTCCTGTGGTTCCTGTTATCTCTCCATTATGAACTTTTGAAACAAACCCTTTGATATCATCCCTGACTTTACTTATTTCAGGCATTACATCCTTATTATCAACAAGAACAGAATTGTTTGAAAAATTTCTTGATGCTGTATGAAGTACTGCCCTGTTTTCCGTTGTATTTACCTTTTCCCCGCTTGCCATCAAGTTAAAGCTTTCCTTTAATTTTCTTGCGTCGGCCAGCTCAAACAAAAGGTCCATGGCTTTTTTATCTACTCTCTGGCGGGAAAAATCATAAAAAATTTCAGCGCCTTGCAAAGAAAATTTTTCAAGTCTGTTTTTTTCTTTAACAAGATGTTTTAAATGCTTTTCAGGAAAAGTCATAAAACGGGCATGCTTTATGAGCTTTTTCCATGCCGGAATATCATGAAGTTTCTGGCGGTTCACTGAGTTCTCCTGTAAAGTTTTATGTTAACAACATTATCGCTCAATTTAGGTTTAATTAAGACAGTTATATATATCGGTTATTATTATTTCAGATATCTTTGCCATCGCGCTGCTCATTGCTTTGGCCAGGGCTATTGGTGTTTTTTGTTCACATGTTTCCTTTGCAGTGTACTTTTTCTGGAAAAGAACCCTCTTGCTAACGTCGGGTTCGCCTTCCCTGACAAGGGTGATGCTTACGGAAAGAACCGCCTTCCATAAGTCCTTTTCGTCCCGCTCATAAAATTCATCGACAATACCTTCTATGGCATGGGAAGATGAAAATCCTGTATCGTAAGTTAATACAGCCTTAAACAAGTTTGACTTACGCATATCCCGTGCCAGAAAGTAGGTCACGAGGTCGCCCGGGCTTGACCGCCATCTGTGGTAATTATACGCGGCCCTTTTAAACTTTTGTTCACTGTAAACAATTCTATTCGAGTTATATACAGGCGCTGCCTGGAACCGTTTTATCCGGACAACAAAAGGAAGCCGCGTTTGAAAAGCAACGTCTGGTGAATCATATTCAAGTGTATAATAGTCTATCTTTACAACCGGTTTTTTAAGACTTAAACAGCCTGGGGCAAACAAAATAAGAGACATAAAGACATATAATATTTTACGGGTACAATTCATTGGGTTTATCTCCTATCTTCCCTTGCCGGCAGAGGCTCCCCAAGTATCAACTGAGATGGCTGGTCGGCAACAAGCTCAACAAACCTGTTTAAATTATCGCTTGCCTTTTCAAGATGCTGCAATGTTACAAGAAAATGGCGCTGCAGGTTGCTGAGCCTGTCTTCTGATCCCTTTATCAGATCTGTCCCGTTTTGCAGCATAACATTGGCATTTTTCATAGAACTCTTGAAATCTGAAACAGCTTCTGTAAATCCTTTTTCATTTTCCAATACTATCCTGTCAATCCTGGCGGTAGTTTTATTGAAACGGGAAACAGCGTTATCCGCGTTAACGGCTAACGTATTGATGGAGCTGCTTGTCTTTTCAAGGGAATCCATAATCTGCCTGGTACGGGCAAGTGACAATCTTGCATCCGAAGATAATTCTTTAATCGTTGTTTTCAGCGTTTCCGCTATTCCCTTAGCATCCATATCCTTGATCTGGGCCAGAACATCGGCTATCCCTTCTCTAAACCTCTTTATCCCTGATGGTTTTGTGGGAATTACAGGATATTTAGCCGGAAAATCAATTTGCGGTGAAAGATCCGGTTCATTGATTCCTTTTCTTTCGATTTCAACATACATTATTCCGGTGATGCCTACGGATTTTAATTGAGCCACAATATTGTTATCAAGTTTCAAATCTGTTTCAATTTTCAATACGACCTGAATCAGTTTTGCGTCAGGAGCAACACCAATACTGTCAACACGGCCGATGCATACGCCCATATATTTGACAGGTGAATCTTTGTCCAGCCCTTGTACAGACTCATCAAAGCAGGCAATATAATAATTACCCTTTTCAAAATAATGGGACATTCCAAGCCATATAACGGCGATTATAACCATTGTAAAACCGACTATAACAAAGAGACCCACTGTAAATTTTGTTTTAATTGAAGTCATTTGTTTATTAAATCAACAAACCATACCTTATTTGATGGTTTAGTAAAAAGTCACGGATTTAACTATAGATGGGACTTTTTACGACGCCATCTTATTTCGTCCTGTTAAAAAACTGCCTGACAAACGGAATACCACTATGGTTTTTCAGGTGTTCCGGCGTTCCTTCGGCGATTATGCCCTTTGTTTTTTTATCAAGCATCACAACCCGCTGGGCAACATGAAAAATGCTTTCAAGTTCATGGGTAACAATAATTATTGTTGTACCAATACTCTTATTTATATGTAAAATCAATTCATCTATTTCTGCCGAAACAATCGGATCAAGTCCCGCGGACGGTTCATCAAGAAACAGTATTTCAGGATTAAGCGCCAGTGCCCTTGCAAGACCCGCTCTTTTTTTCATCCCTCCGCTTAATTCAGAAGGAAAATAATCTTCATAACCTGCCAGATCGACCATGCAAAGCTTCATCCTGACAATATCCTGTATAAAACTTTCAGGCAGGCCAGAGTATTCTAAAATAGGAAGAGCTACATTATCCGCAATAGTCATAGAACCTAAAAGAGCGCTGCTCTGGAACAAAATGCCGATTTTTTTTAAAACACTCAGAAAAGCAGCCTCATCACAGGAAGTAATATCGATGCCGTTTATCAGTATCTTTCCAGACACAGGTATGTCTAACCCCACCATATGTCTCAGCAAAGTACTTTTTCCGCATCCGCTTGAACCCGCTATTACAAGAATTTCTTTCCTGAAAACGTCAAAACTCACATTGTCAAGAATCAGATTATCCCCATGTTCTGAAGTAAGGTCTTTTACCTGAATAATGGCTTCTTTTTCCATAATTACCAGTAACAGCGAATTACAGCAAAAATTGAATCAAAGAGAATAATAAGAAATATACCGCTCACAACCGCTGATGTCGCCGCATTCCCAACAGAAGCAGCGTCACCGTGTGCCTGAAATCCTCTTAAACACCCGACACTGGCGATAAGAACCGCAAAGATTGAACTTTTAAACATTCCCCATAAAACATCAAAAAGTGTAAGTGTTTCAAGAGTCTGGCTCATATAGGAGGTTGGGGTCAAATCAAGCATTAATACACCTACCACAAGCCCCCCTGCAATCGCAAAAATGTCTGAAAAAAAAGTTAAGATCGGCACAACGATAATCAATGCCACAATTTTTGGAACTGCCAGAAACAAAGTGGGGTTGAATCCCATTGTAAAAAGAGCGTCAATCTCTTCTGAAATTTTCATGCTGCCTATTTCTGCCGCAAAAGCGGAACCTGACCTTCCGGACACAATAATGGCGGTCATTATAGGCCCGAGTTCGAAGACCATCACCAGAGCCACAAGCGAAGCAACATAAATGTTCGCGCCGAAATCTTGAAGCTGAATCGACGACACAAAGGCCATTATCAGCCCGAGCAGAAAACTGATGAGCCCGACAATGGGAAGCGCATCAACTCCGGTTTTTTTCATGCATAAGAGAGTGTCATCAATCCGTAATGACTTTGGATGAAACAATACATGAACCATGGAAATAACCACTGAGCCAAAAAAAGATATCAAAAATCTAAGATTTGAAGCGGTTTCTATTGTTGATTTACCGAGATGAACAAAAATATTTGCCGGGTTTTTTCCTTTATCAGCAACAGGCCGTCTATAGGAGTCAGGGTCAACCATGGAAAGTGTTTTATTTGCCCTGGTGTCGGCATTTATTATGTTGAAGCCTCCCTTTTTGGCTGTGATTAAATTTTTTAATTTAAATAACAGCAGGGCTCCATAATCATCAAGATAGGTTACTCCGGCAAGATCTATTGTCATAGAAAAAGGAGACTTTGTCTTGATCAGTAAAGTCAGGTTCTTGAGGATGGAAGCTGATTTGTAAATATCGATTCTTTCTTTTAGATGAATTGTTATCTCGCCATTTTCTTTTTCGGAGATATCATACAGGGGGGATGATAATTGCTCAGGTTTTTTCATATAAATCGGCCGATCAATATCTTCTTGAACATGATATTGCTTCAGAAAGAATTGTCTGAATTTTATCCAACATTTTGCAATTATCCGCACACTTAGGGTAGCTGTTTCTCAAATTGCATTCTTTGCACGGACTTTTTTTCAGATATCCTACTTCAAAATCAAACTTGAACTTATAATAACTGTTTTTTGCTGGAAATTTCACAATTCCTCCAAGCCTTTAAAATTTAATAATTATCATATACTTTTAAATATAACAAGACATACCGCTTGTAAACCCTGTCAGTTAAATTTGTGGCTTTTTATGAGTTCATCAAATAAAGCGGCTTTCATGTTAAAAGCATTGATTTTCAAGAAAGAATATTTTAAGGGAGATAGTCAGCGCCGCTCAAGACGTCCGCTCAGGCGAGGCGGGCGGTCGAGCCAACAAAAAGACGATAGGGCTCGCTATGGCGGGCAGGAGCGATTCCATCAATCATAAATCAACAATCATAAATCAACAATCCAATAACCTTCCTGAACAACTATCCGGCGATTTTAATAACAGATGGAAGGACTTCTGTTTATCGGCAAAAAACTCAAAAATAACCCCTTCATATAATACTGAAATGCTTGCCGCATTAAAGCAGGTCTTTGCCTTTAGCGATTTTGTAGCAAGAACCTGCATCCATCATCCGCATATTCTTGATAATCTAATCAAAAGCGGCGATCTCCAGCAAAGATATATTCCGGATGATTATAACAACAGGCTGAAGAAACTGCTTCCTTCCAGCGGCTCTGTGTATACTCTGCCTGAGATGCAGCATATACTTCGCACGTTCCGTCTTCGTGAAATGGTTCGAATTGCCTGGCGTGATCTTTCAGGCTGGGCTGACCTCGATGAAACCATGGCAGAGCTTTCAGCCTTTGCCGATTCATGTATAAAACATACGCTTTTGCTTCTTCACGGAAAACTATCTCAGGAATACGGAATCCCCACCGGAACCAACGGTACTCCTCAATATCTTGTGGTTATAGGAATGGGAAAGCTTGGAGCATATGAACTTAATTTTTCTTCTGATATTGATCTGATTTTTGCCTTTCCGGAACCAGGAAAAACAAAAGGGAAATCAAAATCTATAAGTAATGAAGATTTTTTTATGCGTCTTTGCCGGAACCTTTTAAGTATGATCGGAGCAACAACTTCAGACGGTCTTGTGTTCAGAATGGACATGCGCCTTAGGCCCTATGGCGAAAGCGGGCCTTTGGTTATGAATTTCGATAACATTGAATCATATTACCAGAGCCAGGGACGTGAATGGGAGCGTTATGCCTGGATAAAAGCAAGAATCATTGCCGATGACAATAACGCCGGCAGCCGACTTTTGGAAATTTTGAAGCCCTTTGTTTATCGTAGATACCTGGATTTTGGGGTCTTTGATTCATTGAGAAATATGAAACAAAAGATCCATCTTGAAGCGCATCGTAAGGGGCTGAAAAACAACATTAAACTTGGCCCTGGAGGAATTCGTGAAATAGAATTCTTCGGCCAGATGTTCCAGTTAATCCGGGGCGGTGTGATACCTGCTCTTCAAGAGCGGAGTATTCAAAAGGCGCTAACCGTTCTCTCGCAGGAAAAACATATCCCTGAAGATGTTTGTAATGAACTTATAACAGCGTACAGGTTTTTACGAAACACCGAACACCGCCTGCAAGAATTTTCAGACCAGCAGACCCATCAGCTTCCCTCAGACCAGTCTGGAAAAATACGGCTTGCCGTATCAATGGGTTTTGAAAACTGGGAGTCTTTTGCAAAAAATCTTAAAAATCACATGGATGCTGTTAATTATCATTTCAACACATTGCTGGCCACAAGTAATGTAGAAATCCAGGCAGATTCAGCAGATAAAGAACTTACCGGATTACAGAGCGTCTGGCTAAATCTTGTGGAAAAAGAAAAAGCCGGACAAATCCTTTTTGCTGCCGGATTTGAGATAGCTGACAAAGCACTCAGCCTGCTTAATAATCTTCGCAATGATCCGCACACACAGAAGCTGAGTATAGAAGGCAGAAAACGCCTGGACAAGCTTATGCCGCTTGTTTTAAAAGAGGTCGGCAAGTCTGAGCACCCTCACACTGTCCTAATCCGTATAATCGATTTAATAAAAACCATTGAAAGGCGAACCTGCTATATAGCCCTTCTTCTTGAAAATCCAACCGCTCTTACACATCTCGTAAATTTATCAAGCGCCAGTCCATGGATCGTGTCTTTCCTGTCTCACCACCCTGTGCTTTTAGATGAACTGCTTGATTCACGCACTCTTTATTCTCCGCCTGACAGGAATGAGCTTGAAAAGGAAATACGCAAAAAACTTGAAGTAGTCCAGCCTGAAGATCTTGAATATCAGATACAGGAATTGTGTATTTTCAAACAGATTAACATGCTGCGTGTGGGGGCCGCGGATGTCACCGGCTCCATAAAGCTAATGATAACCAGCGATCATCTTACCGAACTTGCCGAAACAATAGTAGATAAAGTCCTTGAATTAGCCTGGAATCATCTAATTAAAAAATACGGAACGCCTGTTTGCGAAATAGATGGGAAAAAAATCGAGAAAGGATTCGTTGTCATTGCATACGGAAAGCTTGGAGGAATTGAACTTGGATATAGAAGTGACCTTGATCTGGTTTTTCTCCACGCTGGAACCAGAGGGCAAACCCATGGCGGCATAAGCCCTATTGACAACTCGCAGTTTTTCGCGCGTCTTGGACAGAGAATTGTACATATACTGACAGCTCATACACCTGCAGGGGCGCTATATGAAACCGATACAAGACTGCGCCCCAGCGGAAGTTCGGGTATTCTGGTTACTCATATTGAAGCATTTAGAGATTACCAGATAAACAAGGCATGGACATGGGAACATCAGGCTCTTGTGAGGGCAAGAGCAATAAGTGGAAACATTTATCTATCAAACTATTTTGAGCAGATAAGGAAAGATACAATTGCTCGCCCGAGAACACAGGCCAAACTTAAAGAAGAGGTTCGTGACATGCGCGAACGCATGCGTAAAGAATACTTAAGACATAAGCCAAAATCGTTTGACATTAAACAGGATGCAGGCGGAATCGTTGATATTGAATTTCTGGTACAGTACCTCGTGCTTTTAAACTCTTATAAACATAACGAACTATTAAAATGGACCGACAATGTGCGTCTTCTTCAAACCCTGGCGGAAACAGGGGTTATTGACAAACATACAGCTCATCTTCTCAAGGATGCATACCTGAACTACAGAAAAGCGGTTCACAGCCTGAGCCTTCAGGAAAAACCCGCCATAGTGCCTGAAAATCAATTTCATGATCTGCGGAAACAAATAAGAAAGATCTGGAAGAAATTGATGGATTGAGGGATTAGGGAATTGAGGAATTGAGGGATTAAATTCAATAGAATACCTTCAATGCCTAAATTCCTTAATCCCCAAATTCCTAAATTCAAGAGAAATTATCGAAACATGAAAAAAACCGATAAACATCCATTATTGATTCTGCGGCAAAACAGGAATGAGCTGATCTCAAGCTTCCTGAAAGGAAAAGAACCGGATTTTTTAAACCAACATGCCCAAATTCTGAACAACTATTTTATTGACATTTTTAGAAAAAGTCCGATGTGTCCGGTCAACAACAAATCATGCGCAATCATTGCTGTCGGGGGTTACGGAAGGAAAGAACAGTGTATTCATTCTGATGTTGATCTTCTCATACTTTTCGGGAAAAAGGTTTCTAAAGAAGCGGATGATCTTGTCAGGGAAATCGTCTACCCGCTATGGGATATCGGTCTTGATGTTGGTTATGCTACAAGATCGATTAAAGAATCTCTATATATCGCGGGCAAGGATATTGAAGCGCTGACATCCATTCTGGACGCACGCTTTATTTGCGGCAATTCCGATTTATTCTTAGATTTAATAGAACAGTTTCGGAAAAAGGTCATTCTCAAAGAATCTGATAAAATAATCAGATCTATTTTTGAAAACAACGTGAACCGTCACAAACGTTTTGGAGACTCCACATATTTATTAGAACCAAACCTGAAAGTAGGCCGTGGCGGATTAAGAGATTACCACACTATGCTATGGATTGCCCGGATAATATCCAACATAAGCCGGCCAAGAGATCTTGAATTTTACGGATACCTTTCCCACGAAGAGTTTCATACTCTGGAAAAATCTCTTTCGTTTATATGGAATGTAAGAAACCGTTTGCATAACTTGACCGGAAGAAAATGCGACCAACTCTATTTTGAGTATCAAACAGATCTGGCCTACGCCTTAAAGTATAGTGCAAAAAACGGTCAACAGCCGGTTGAAAGATTCCTGGGCGATCTCCATTCAAATATGGAATTTATCAAACAGCTGCATACGATGTTTCTTTATGAACATGAATACACAAATAGATATCAACCCAAAACAAAACAAATAAAACATGCCGGAATTGACGGCTTTGAAATTATCAAAGACAGACTCAGCTTTAGTTCTCCTGAGAAAATCTTGCAATCTCCTGATCTTTTGATAAAAATATTTGAAGAAAGCGCTGTTTTAAAAGTACCCTTGGGCCATGAGGCAAAAAGGTTTGTTAAAGAATTCGCGTATCTTGTTGATGACAAATACAGAGCCTCCCCTTCTGCTGTAAAATCGTTTGAAAAGATCTTAATTACTCTCGCTCCGACATTTAACGTACTCAATGAAATGTTCAACACCGGCTTTCTATTGCATTTTATACCTGAATTAAAAGCAATTATGAACAGGATACAGTACAATGAGTATCATATATATCCTGTGGATAAGCATCTATTACGCACAGTACAGATAATAAAAAATTTCGGGGCATCTGAAGATACATCAAAAGACCGGTTATACGGCGATCTATATAATAAACTTACAAACACAAACAGAAAAATATTGCTCTGGGCTGCCCTTCTTCATGACATTGGTAAAAAAGACCCTGCAAAAAATCATTCGGAAAAAGGCGCTGAAATTGCTCGCTCCATATTAGTCAGCCGTGGTTATAAATCTGAGGAGATTGAAACAGTATCTTTTTTGATTAAAGAACATCTATCCTTGATTAAAACCGCCACAAGAAGGGATATTAATGATGAAGAAACCGCAATTTCCTTTGCCAGGAAAGTTAAAGATAAAGAACGTCTCAAGATGCTGTATCTTCTGACCATTGCCGACTCCATGGCTACCGGGCCAAAGGCATGGTCGGTCTGGACTTCAACCCTTTTAAAAGATTTATTTCTTAAGGTCTTGCATATTCTTGAGAAAGGTGAATTTGCGACTAAAGAGGCTGTAAATGTGGTTGAAAAGAAAAAAGAGGAGGTTTTAAGCTTAATATCTTCGTCAAATGACAGACAGACCACAGAAACACTTTTTAATTTTATGTCTCCACGATACCTTCTTTACACCACCACCCAGGATATTCTGGAACACATCAGTCTGTATAAAAGCCTGGAAAATGCCGATTTTGTCTGGAAAATTACCAAAGTTTCCGATTCAAACACGAGGACTGTTACTATCTGCGCAAAAGACCGTCCAGGTCTTATTTCAAAAATCGCAGGAATATTTACACTGCACAGCCTCGACATTCTCGATACGCAGGTATATACATGGCGTAACAATATCGCCCTTGACATATTTAAGGTTAATCCACCGCTGGACCGGATATTTGAAGAAGAAAAGTGGGACAAAACAAAAAAGGATCTTAAATCCGCCCTGTCAGGCAAACTGAATCTTACAAAAGCTCTTGATAAAAAGATATCTGTTTATCAAACCGCAAAACCGTATACGCTTGAAAGACCACATCGAATCGTAGTGGACAATAAAAGCTCAAGTTTCTTTACGATTATTGAGGTTTTTACCTATGATTTTCCAGGGCTTCTTTTTAAAATTACTGACGCTCTATTCAGGTGCGATCTCGACATCCGGATTGCCAAAATAGCCACCAAGATCGATCAGGTAGTTGATGTCTTCTATGTCAGGGATTTTGAAGGTCAAAAAGTAGACTCAAAGGAACAGACAGATAAAATAAAGGAGACAATTGAACAGGTGTTAACCGTTTACGGTTAAACTGATTTCCATATCTTATTTTGTGTTTTCTTTCGTGTTTTGCGGCGTACGCCTTGAAAAGAGACGTGATTAATTTACTCTTTATAACGCCATCAATATCTCAAATCAGCATATTCCACCCATCCGCCGGCTTCAACAAGAGCCCTGTCAAACTCGAAAATCTCAAAGGGTATCTCCTGTTTATGTTCATCATCCTGCAAAATAAATCTGTTTTTCTCGAGATCGGTTTCAACAAATGTTTCTTTGCCTGCAAAATCATTAAAAAGATGTTCAATAGCCTGGGCGGACAGTTCCACAGCCATCATGCCGCAATTATACATGTTCTGTCTGAAAATTCTGGCAAAACTCTCGGCAATTACCAGGTTGATCCCATTTCCCTCGAGCGCCCAGGGAGCATGTTCCCTTGAAGATCCGCATCCGAAATTTGCCCTTGTGATAATAACGCTTTTCCCTTCAACATCCTTTTTGTCAAATCCGTCTAATTTTATATCTTCCAGGAGATAAGGTTTTAACGCTTTCCTGGAAATTTCCGTAAGGTATTTTGCCGGGATTATTTCATCTGTGTTTATATCCGATCTATCAAGAAACAACGCTTTGCCACTGAAATTTTTCATTATTCTCTCCAATTCCTCAATCTCCCAATCCCTTAATCCTCTTTATAAAGCCTTGAATTCGTAATATGCCCTGCTATGGCTGTTGCTGCTGCTGTTGCAGGGCTCATGAGATGCACCATGCCGCCTTTACCCATCCGGCCGTTGAAATTCCGGTTTGTTGTTGAAGCGCATACTTCACCTTCCGCAAGCACGCCGTTACTCATGCCCAGGCAGGCTCCGCAGGTCGGATTAGTGACACAGAATCCGGCATCCATGAATATCTTCAGTATCCCCTCCTCCATTGCCTGGCTGAAAACCTTTGGAGTGGCAGGTGATACAATGCCCCGGACTGAATCGCTGATCTTCTCCCCATTTAATACCTCGGCGGCAACACGAAGATCTTCTATCCTTCCGTTTGTGCATGATCCGATATAAACCTGATCAACCTTAATTCCCTCCATCTCTTTTACAGGTTTTACCTGGTCAGGCTTGTACCCAAATGTAACCTGCGGTTCCAGCTCGCTGATATCATGGTCTATAACATCTTCATACACTGCATCCGGGTCAGGAGAAAATCTGTTAAATTCTTCAAGCGCCTCCTCTTTTGTTGCATATTCACCCTTGATAAACTCCCAGAGATATTCCACGGTCGTCATATCCGGACAGCATATACCACAGGTTCCTCCTGCTTCTACAGCCATATTGCAGCAGGTCATCCTGGCTTCCATGCTCATCTTGTCTACAACCGGACCTGCGAATTCAATGACTTTATTGGTTGCGCCGTTTACGCCAAGTCTGCCTATGATAGAGAGGATCACATCCTTTGCGCAAACCCCTTCAGGCATCCTGCCTGTTATGTTCAATTTCATGGTTACAGGATAATGAAACGCGCATACACCTTTCAGGATTCCCACCTCAAGGTCTGTTGTGCCGACACCTGCCGCAAATGCGCCGAATGCGCCATGAGTACAGGTATGGGAATCGCCCATGATTAATGTGTAGCCGGGCAGTACAAACCCCTTTTCCGGAAAAATTGCATGACACACACCGTTTCTTCCAATGTCAAAAAAATCGTGGATATTATGACGCAATGCCCACTCTCTGAGCACTTTACCCTGCATAGCTGTTTTTGTGTCCTTTGCCGGAGTCACATGGTCAATCACAGCCTTGATCCTGGCTGAATCAAAAACCCTATCCTTACCCCTGTCGATTAAATCATTAATCGCGCCTGGTGTTGTAATCTCATGACAGAATACAGCATCCAGCCTTATCACATGGATATCCCCAAACGGGTTGTCTACAAAGTGAGAATCAAATATTTTTTCAGCAATGGTTTTGCCCATAAATCCTCCAATATCTAATTTAGGAATTAAGGGATTTAGGAATTAAGGAATTTCTGGTTTACTGCTATTTCTTGAAATCATAATCCCGCAAATACTTTCTAAATCCCTTGGTTTGCTTACGACATTCTGAGGCAATCTCATAAGCTTTTTCAAACTGACTCTGGTTAATATATTTACAGTCTAATGCCCTATATAATTGGTATTGCACTTCACTGCACGATCTTTGAGAATACCCTAAGAACCGGATAAATTCACGAGTTGAACCATCGTCAAAGCCTTCCGCTATATTGTCCATCACCGAACCGGCAGCGCTCCAAATTTGATTCCTCAAGCTAAAATCCCTTGAACATCCCCCTTGATTGATCAAATCAAAAATGATCTTGCATAGCTCCCTCGACTTTTGCCAGCATGGTAATTCCTCAAACCTCTTGTAATTCATAATCCCTTAATTCCTATTGAATTTAGGAGTTGAAGGTATCCTATTGAATTTAATCCCTTAATCCCCAAATTCCTAAATTCCTCAATCCCCTAATCCCCATCTGTTTTCAAAACCGACAAAAATGCAGACTGAGGAATCATTACCTTGCCTATCATCTTCATTCTTTTCTTCCCTTTTTTCTGCTTTTCAAGAAGCTTGCGTTTTCTGGAAATATCCCCGCCATAACATTTTGCCGTAACATCCTTTCTAAAAGCGGAAACAGTCTTCCGAGCTATTATTTTCCCGCCAATAGCTCCCTGTATGGCTATTTTAAACATCTGCTTTGGAATTTCACCTCGCAGCTTTTCACAGGCACGCCTTGCCCTTTCAACAGCTCTGTCCCTGTGAACAAGCTGAGAAAGCGCGTCAACACGATCTCCATTAATTAACATATCAAGCTTTACAAGATCGGTATTTCTGTAATCAAGCATATCGTAATCAAACGATCCATAGCCCTGGGTAATGGATTTGAGTCTGTCATAAAAATCATAAACTATCTCTGCAAGTGGCAATTCAAAAATCATTTCAAGGCGATCATTTGTAAGGTACTGATAATTTCGATTTATTCCCCGACGATCAAGACACAGTTTCATAACCGCACCCATGTAATGATCCGGTATTATAATTGAGGCACGAATAAACGGCTCCTCAGTATGTTCGATAATAGTTGGATCAGGATATAAGGCGGGGTTATCAATTATGAGCATTGAACCGTCCTGCATAATCAGTTTGTACCGAACAGACGGCGCTGTTAATATAAGGGAAAGATTATATTCACGCTCAAGCCTTTCCTGTACAACCTCGAGATGTAGAAGGCCCAGAAAGCCGCAGCGAAAGCCAAAACCTAAAGCCGCGGAACTATCTTTTTCATAAATCAGAGAGGCATCATTCAGCTTGAGTTTTTCCATCGCAACAATAAGTTCTTCATAATCGTCGGCAGCAACAGGATAAATTGAAGAAAAGACAACCGGCTTTGCCTCCTTAAATCCCAATATCGGAGTTTTACAGGGCATGTTCTTTAATGTAATTGTATCGCCGCATTTTATATCACTTACTGTTTTAATCCCCGCGATAATATACCCCACCTGACCTGCTGAAAGCTCTTTCTGCGGCACCCGGTTTATCTGAAATATTCCTAACTCCTCTATTTTGTACACAGCCTTATTTGTCATAAAGGAAATAAGATCGCCCGGCTTTATTTTACCCTCAAATACCCGGAAATGAATAATAGTGCCACGGAAAGAATCGTAATGTGAATCAAAAATCAAAGCCTTAAAGGGCGCGCTTGAGTCTCCTGAGGGAGGCGGAAGTTTTTGTACAACACCTTCGAGTACACCTTCTATACCGATTCCTTCCTTGGCTGATATAAGAATCGCTTCTTCAGGATCAAGCCCAAGATCCTTTTCTATCTGCCCTTTCACCCTTTCAATATCAGCAGACGGCAAATCTATTTTATTGATAACAGGAATAATTACAAGATCGTGTTCCATGGCGAGATAAAGATTGGCCAGAGTCTGTGCCTCAACGCCCTGGCTTGCGTCTATCAAAAGAAGAGCCCCTTCACAGGAAGCAAGAGCTCGTGAAACTTCATAAGTAAAGTCCACGTGGCCAGGAGTGTCTATCAAGTTCAAAGTATATGTTCGTCCGTCCTTTGCAGTATATGGAAGGCAGACGCTCTGGCTTTTTATCGTGATACCGCGCTCCCGTTCTATATCCATGGTGTCAAGAATCTGATCCTGAAAATCCCGGTCAGACACTATATCAGTGGCCTGGATAAGACGGTCAGACAAAGTGGATTTGCCGTGATCAATATGAGCAATTATGCTGAAGTTTCTAATATTTCCCATCTATAAAAATCAAACCTTATGGACTCAAAAAAAAGACGATTGACAGAATCCGTCTTTATGGTTAAAAACAATAAATCTAATTTTTTACGAAACTATTACGGTTCGTAAAAAGTAGCTTTTCGACTTTTTACAACGCCATCAATATTTACGAAATAAAGATTATAATCAACAACTATTTATCATACAAACAAAAATGAAATCTAAAATATTAATTGTTGATAATGATAAATCTACAAGAGAATCATTGCACGAATTTATTGAGAATGCAGGATATATCTCATCCACAGCCTCCAGCGCAGATGAAGCCCTTGATTTATTAAAAACAAACAATCAGGATGTCGTAATAACAGATATTGTTATGCCTGGAATGGATGGTCTGGAACTTACCGGTTTAATCAAAGAAAAATACGATACAGATGTTATTGTTATTACCGGTTACAGGGAAGACTACTCTCATGAAGACGCAATTACCATAGGCGCCAGCGATATTATCTTTAAACCAATACGACTTGAAGAGCTGCTGCTCAGGTTAAAAAGAGTATTAAAAGAGCGGGAGATCACAATTGAACGTGTCAAAATGCTTGAAGAATCGCAAAAACTTGCGATAACTGATGGTCTTACAAAACTTTATAATTCAAGACATTTTTATAAGCAGCTTGATCTCGAGGTTGACAGGTTTAAACGATATCATCGTCCGTTTTCACTTTTTTTTATAGATATTGATCATTTCAAAAAATATAATGATACTTATGGCCATGTGGAGGGTGACAAGGTTCTGGTCAGACTCAGCTGGATAATCAAGTCGTGCCTTAGAACAATGGATTCCGCATATAGATATGGTGGCGAGGAATTTACGATTATCCTACCTGAAACTACCTGCAAGGAGGCTGAAATTGTTGCCCCAAGAATAAGAATCGCAATGGAATCTGAAGAGTTTACGCCAAAACCTGAGAAAATTGTCCATGTAACCATAAGCATAGGTGTTACCGAATATAATTCCAACGAAAAAATATCCACACTTGTCCACCGAGCTGATATGGCAATGTACGCTGCAAAGCAAAAGGGCCGGAACAGAGTTTGCTCCCTGTTTGCCGACAAATCTTCATCATCAGGCGCTTAAATCATTAGCTTCCGACCTCTGGCACCTAATTTCGTGACTGAAAGCCGCTCCCACTTGACTTATCTTTTAGCCTCTGACCTCTGACATCCAACCTCTGAGGTTAAACATCTATCCGCATACTCAAATCAACAGATTGTGCATGGTGGGTTAAAGCCCCTGACGATATTATATCAACACCGACATCTGCCAGATGATTCAGGTTGTCAATTGTTATCCCGCCGGACACTTCAACCAAGGCCTTTCCATTTATAAACTCAACCGCCTCTTTTATCTGTTTTATATCCATGTTGTCTAACATGATAATATCAACGCCGGAATCTATGGCTTCTCTCACACCATCAAGATCTGAAACCTCAACCTCTATCTTCATAAAATGAGACACACTGTTTCGGATATTATCTACAGCTTTATTAATGCCTCCACATACGGAAATATGATTATCCTTTATCAGCACACCGTCATACAGCCCCATCCGGTGGTTGTATGCCCCGCCGACACGAACAGCATATTTTTCTAAAACGCGCCATCCGGGAACGGTTTTTCTTGTATCAACAAGACGCACGTCTCTATCTCCAAGCATATCCACATACGACCTCACATATGTTGCAATACCTGAAAGGCGCTGCAGAAAATTCAAAGCAGTCCGTTCGCCTACAAGCAGACCGCAAAGTTTACCCTCAATCTCTACAACAACTTCACCGTTTTCTACTCTGTCACCATCTATAAATAACGGTTTATAAACAATCTGAGGGTCAAGACGTTCAAAAACACGGCAGGCAATATCGAGCCCCGCAATAACGAGTTGTTCTTTAGCTATTATTTTGCCATGCCCCTTAATATCAGGTTTAACAAGATTGTCTGTGGTAATATCTCCTGAACCGATATCCTCTTGCAGCGCTATTTCAATTAATTGCTCTATTGAATTCATGCAAATCCTCATTAAATTTAGAGATTAAGGAATTAGGGAATTTAGGAATTAAAGGTATCCTGTTGAATTTAATCCCTCAATCCCTCAATCCCTCAATCCCTTAATCTTATCCAGGTTTGCCTCTAATTTCTGCTGCTTTTCAAGAATGACTCTGTGCTTTTCCTTAACCTTTTCAACCACCGATTCCGGCGCCTTTTGAAGAAAATCCTCATTGTTCAATTTCTTTGACAGCGCAGAAAGCTCCACTGATAGTTTCCCGACCTCCTTTTCAAGCCGCTTTGCCTCTTTTGCAAAATCGATTATTCCTTCAAGTGAAACAAAAATAGCAGCATTACCAACAATAGCTGTAGCCGATGCCTTCGGCTTTTCACCGGTTTGTTCAACCGCAAGGTTTTTCAGTCCGGCAAGGTTTATAACAATATCCTGGTGCTTTTTTATTATTTCCCTTGTGGTTGTATTCTGTGACTGTACAGAAACATCAAGTAATGATGACGGCGGAATATTCATTTCACCCCTGACATTTCTAATCCCGGAAATTATTTCTGTAATTAATTCCATTGTTGATTCAGCTTCCTGATCATGAAAATAACACGCATCATCCGGACTATCCAAAGGAAATACCGCCTTCATAATAGAACCCTTTGTTCCCGGAAGTTTATGCCAGATTTCTTCTGTTACAAAAGGTATAAATGGATGAAGCAAAATTAGTGTATTCCGCAGGACAAACCACAGCACACCAGTTGTTGATTGACGTCTGCCCTCTTCTTCCTTGCCATACAGGCATGGCTTTATAGATTCCAGGTACCAGTCGCAGAATTCATGCCATACAAATTTGTAAAGAGTGCCGGCTGCATCATTAAACCTGTAGTTGTCAAGATCATCGGAAACAGTCTTAGTAACACTATTCAGCCTTGATAGAATCCATCGATCCGTAAGAGAAAGGCTGGAAGCTGAAGGCTGAAGACTGAAAGGTTTTGAATTCTCTTCAGTTATATGCATCAGGGCAAACCTGGCGGCATTCCATAGCTTATTTATAAAATTGCGGTATCCTTCTACCCGCTTTTCAGACATCTTTATATCCCGTCCCTGTGCCGCAAAAGCCGCTAAAGTAAAACGGAAGGCATCTGTTCCATACCTGTTTATAACACTCAGCGGGTCAATAACATTCCCCTTTGACTTGCTCATCTTTTTACCGTCTTCGTCACGCACCAGAGCATGCACATAAACATCTTTAAACGGCGCCTCTCCCAGAAAGTGGATACCCATCATCATCATCCTCGCTATCCAGAAAAAGAGGATGTCAAAACCTGTAATCAGTACTGATGTTGGATAAAACTTATCTAAAAGTATTGTCTTGTCCGGCCATCCCATGGTGGAAAAAGGCCATAGCGCAGAACTGAACCAGGTGTCCAGAACATCATCATCCTGCGCAAGATCATGCCCACCGCAGGCCGGGCATGATTCAGGTGTATCTATCGCAACCACCAGCTCACCGCAATTTTCACATGTCCACGCGGGAATCTGATGTCCCCACCATATCTGTCGCGAGATGCACCAGTCTTTTATGTTATGCATCCAGTCAAAATATGTTTTATTCCAGACTGAAGGAATAATCTTTGTCTCGCCTTTTTCAACCGCTTTTATAGCTTTTTCAGCAAGCGGCTTTGTTTTAATAAACCACTGTTCCGAAAGGTTCGGCTCAACAACTGTCTTGCATCTGTAACAATGCCCGACACTGTGGTTGTACTGCTCGATTTTTTCCAGGTATCCTTCCTTTTTAAGCGCTTTAATAACAGCATCCCTGCATTTAAACCGATCAAGCCCTTCAAATCTACCGGCTTCTGACGTCATAAACCCGTCATCTCCAATAACCTTTACGGTTTGAAGATTATGGCGCAACCCTATCTCAAAGTCGTTAGGATCATGAGCAGGTGTAACCTTAAGCCCGCCTGTTCCGAATGACATGTCAACATAAGAGTCTTTGATTATGGGAATTTCCTTGTTTACAAGTGGAAGAATTACATGGTCGGAATCAATGTTTTGATACCGCTCATCATCAGGATTTACAGCCAGCGCTGTATCACCCAGCATGGTTTCAGGTCTGGTAGTGGCAATAATTATACTGCCTGAACCTTTTGCAAAAGGATAGCGGATATAATAAAGATGGCCGTTATGATCATCATGTTCGACCTCAAGATCGGCAAGAGCTGTGTTGCAGCGCGGGCACCAGTTAATCATATAATTGCCGCGATAGATAAGACCTTCATTAAATAGAGTTACAAAAACCTTCCGCACTGAACGTGACAACCCATCATCCATTGTAAAGCGTTCACGTTTCCAGTCACATGAAGCCCCAAGAGCTTTAAGCTGATTAATTATTGCGCTTCCATACTCTTTGCGCCACTCCCATACAGCCTCGATAAATTTATCCCTGCCAAGCGTGTGGCGATTCAACCCTTCAGCAGCAAGTTTTCTTTCCACAACATTCTGGGTCGCAATACCCGCGTGATCTGTTCCCGGCATCCATAAAACATTATCTCCTCGCAGCCTCCTGTAGCGGCAAAGAATATCCTGCAATGTAATATTTAATGCATGCCCCATGTGAAGCACACCGGTAACATTAGGCGGTGGGATCACAATGGAATAACTTTTCTGAGCGCCCTCTTCATCAGCGGCAAACAGTTGTTCTTTTTCCCAAAAATCATACCAGCGTTTTTCAACGTCTTGTGGCTCATAACCCTTTTCAAGTAAATTTGAACTCATATACAATTCACCTTAAAAAACTATTTAAAAAATTGAAAAAGGGGATTATCAAATAATCCCCAACAGTTGTATTAATTACAGACCTCGAAAAATTTAGTTTTTTGTTACCCACATACCCTTAGAGATAGAATTTTGTTCTAAAAGGCTATGAACGCTTTACTCTGCCGTTCAATATTCTCTTATCATAAACATTTTAATCCGTTAATCCCTACCACTTAATCCCCTAATCCTTACCTACTCCCTCCGCACCATCTATCAGTGTCCCTTTCATCATTTCTATCGCCTTGGTAACCGCTTTTTCAATCATCTCAGCAATCATACTCTCTATCTTTTCGGAATACATTTTCTTTATAATACGCTCTAAAGCCTTATCTATCTGTTCAGGAGACAAAGAAAGAGTCTCAGAAACAAGATCTTTTTCTTGCGTGTCTTCAGGTTCTAACTCCATCCCTATCGAACCGATAAAATCATCCTCTATGATCTGTTCTTTACTACGCTCTTCATCAAATACTTCATCGAGCACAAGACCGGTTTCCGAGTCATCATCCGTTAAAGGAGGTTGCTCAACAACATCCGTCAGTTCTATTGTTTCCTCTTCAGATGCATTAACAGCCTCGTCGGTTAGTTCTATAATATCTTCATCTTCCAGAAGTTTTTCCGCTTCATTTGCTTTACCGGTCTCATTATTATCTATCATAATAACCCCAGATTGCTAAAATATTATGCACCATTATTTAATATTAACAGCCTATTATAAATTAGGAAATTATCATACAGTATATGTATGTGTCAAGATATTTGCTTTTTTGTAAAAGTTCAGCCACAAAGACACAAAAGGACTTTAATTGTAATTATCTAAAAGAGAAGAAAAAAGTTGCGTATACGGCATATACTGTACATTAAGAATTATACTATAATCTTGGTGTCTTAGTGCCTTTGTGGCTGAATTGTTCGCTTTTTTAATTGTTACGATTCCACCAAAAAAAATGATTTGCGGAATGCAAGTTTAAATTATAATAAAACATTATGAGATATTTTTATATTAATCAATCAGATATTATCGGCTCAACATCGATCATCACCGGCACTGATGCAAAACATATAAAAAAGGTGTTGCGACTGAAGTCTGGAGATATGATAGGGCTTTTTGACGGCCTTGGCCTTGAATACGAAGCTAAAATAGTACATTTATCTGCCAATAGTGTTGAAGTATTGATAACTCGCCGTTTCCAATCAAAAACAGAATCACCTGTTCAAATTATCGTAGCCCAGGCATTTTTAAAAGAAAGGAAAATGGACACACTTGTCAGACAATTATCGGAGCTTGGAATAACAAAATGGATACCTTTTATTGCAAGGCGATCTATACCCAGACCAGACAAAAAACGGCTTGCCGCTCGTATGGAAAGATGGAAAAAAATCGCGATTGAAGCTCCGAAACAATGCAAGCGAAGCCGAATTACAGAAATCGGAACAACAGTATCCTTTGAAGATATGTTAAAAGCAGTAAAGAATTGTAATCTGAAAATAGTTTTTTATGAAAATGAAACAAAATCTATTAACTCGATACTTACAAAACATGACAAACATATTAGTACAATTTGCATAATGATTGGCCCCGAGGGAGGCTTTACATCCAAGGAGATTGAAAGCGCCAGAAACTGCGGTTTCCTTATTTCCGCTCTTGGCCCACGCGTACTGAAAGCTGAAACAGCTACAATTGCCGCATCTGCTCTAATACAATATCTTTTTGGGGACCTGGGGCTAAATATTTCTTGACAAAAATCCTGATTTCTAATTAATATAGCATTTTTTCAATGCCGAGGTAGCTCAGTCGGTAGAGCAGTGGACTGAAAATCCGCGTGTCGGCAGTTCGATTCTGTCCCTCGGCACTTCCAAATTTTTGAAAAATGTTTCCCGCTAAAAAATGATGATGCTATCCATTTTGAGGCACAGCGGAAGAATGATGGTCGATGATTTCCCACTCACCATCCCCGTTCTTACGATAAACAAAAGTGTAACGAGCGGGTATGCTCATCATTTTTCCATCCTTCTCATAAAAAAATGTGTAATAACCGGAGTTTATAGCAATATCGCCATAAACTCTTACCATGGGTTTGTAGTAGATTGCATTTAAATGTTCAAACCGCATGAAATGTTCAAAATAATCCTTTGTTCCTTCAGGAGTTGTTCGCAGAAAGGGTGATACAGTGCCCCAGAAAACGGCATCTTTAGCATATAACTTCACCACAGTGTCGGGATCAGTAGTGGTGACAGCCAAAATCCACTTGTCCATTGTTTTCAGGATTGACTGTTGTTCTTCGGTGAATTGTTGGATAGCTCCCTCTTGATCTTTGAAAATGTTGTCATTTTTTTCCATGTTACGTTCTCCTCATGTTTTTAATAGCAACAAGTTATATCTGAAACGTAATCGTTAGCCTCTTTGAATTGTCCTGCTTTGATTTAAAACTAAACAACATTGGGCATCTATCTCTTCTTTTCTTTTTTCATTTTTCGTTTTTCCTTTAGATTAAGCTTGGCCTTCTTCAGTTCTTCCTTTCTTCCTTTATCTTTTTTCCCTTTATCACCCATATCTATTCCTCCTCGCTTAAGAATGAATCGTGGCGAATAACCAGCGGGCCGGATGCCTATGTCAATCACCACCACTTTAAGACTTTTTATTTTACCCTTCAAAACCTGGTCCTCAAGGCCAGGTCAGAGTTCTTCGGCTCTGCCTGAAGAAACGCTGCAAGAGTTTGAAGTGAACTAAAGCCCGATCCTTTGGACCAGGATTCTTTATATAATGTTCGGCAAAAAGACTTCTTATAGTTACAGTCTTTTAGAATATAAAATAGCCTTATTTGATGGCTTCGTAAAAAGTCTTTTGTGAACGACTTTGAGCATTTTGGGGAAAAAGCAATTAAGATGTTCATCGTTAAGAAATGCAAGCTGTTTGAGGCCGTTAGGCCGAGTTCTTGCATTTTAGATAAACATCTTAATTGCGCCCAAAATGGTCATGAAGTGAATAAAATGGACTTTTTACGACGCCATCTTATTTACCACAGCATTTTTTATACTTCTTCCCGCTTCCACATGAACATGGCTCGTTGCGCCCAACTTTCTTTTCAGCTATCATAGTTTTAGATGGATTCAATAATATCTCTAAATCGGTAATATCCTCCGGTTTATCTGGTTCCAATTCAATTGTATATTTCCAACCGTTTTTTTCAAATATGGATACTACTTCTTTCAATCTTTTTTTTGTTTGAAGATTAACAACAGCTGGATTCTTTTCAGAGCCTAATTTTGCTGTTTTTTTACCATCAAATATTTTTTTCATCTTATCACCATATAAAATATTATAGGATCCATCTACCACTTAAGGTATAAGAACAAAGTATTATAATGCGCATAATTGATTTTCTATTGCGAAAAACATTATAATTTTACTATAAATATGTCAATATATTGATATACTATTAAGCCAGTTTCAAAATGTTTCAGTTTGTTCAAGGTCAAGGAACGCAAAAAATTTAACGGCAGGATCAATATGGAAATTAAAGCGCTTACAAATGAACAAATAGCCGGACAGCGGCTGATGGTCGGATTTAATGGAACCGGACTAAATGATGACCTTAAGTTTCTTATCGATACAATTAACGTTGGAGGAATAATTCTTTTTGCTGGAAATTTATCTTCTCCGCAACAAATAAAAGACCTGTGTTTTTCGGCTCAGGAATATGCTCTGGAACAGGACCAGCCCCCCTTGTTTATATCCATTGATCAAGAAGGCGGACAGGTAGCCAGGCTAAAGGCCCCCTTTACTCAGTTTCCAGGCAACTCAAAAATGCGGGGAGAAGAAGATGCTGTCAATTTTGCTAAAATAACCGCAAAGGAACTAACAGAGGTTGGAATCAACATGAATATGGCCCCTGTCCTTGATGTAGCGCCCAAAGGCATTCAAAGCATAATGGCTGAAAGAGTCTTTGGAAATGATCCTATATGGGTTTCAAAGCTTGGTGTAAAAGTAATTGAGCATCTTCAACAAAATAAAATTATGTCTGTGGCAAAACACTTCCCCGGCATAGGCCGCACAACAGTTGATTCACACCTTGATATGCCGCTGTTAAATGCCGATATTACAGATTTGGAAGCTGTTGATCTTTTGCCTTTTAAGGAAGCAATAAAGCATAATGTGGCAGGAATAATGCTGTCCCATATATTTTATGAAAAGATTGATTCAATCTGGCCCGCAAGCCTGTCAATCCTGATTGCAAAAGATCTTTTGCGTAAACAGATGAGGTTTAACGGGCTAATTATGACTGATGATCTGGATATGGGAGCCATTAAAAAAAACTATAATATTAAAACAATAATTCAGCAAATACTTTCGGCAGATATCGATATAGCTCTTATCTGCCACAAAGGACCTGATATTGAAGAAGCATTTTATGAAATATTAAACAGCCTGAAAGACTCTCAAAAGATTATGGCAAAAGGAATGGAATCCGTAGAAAGAATACTGAAAGTAAAACAAAAATATATATAACTACTCTGGTTCAAAGTTCCGCGGTTCAGGGTTAAATAGATGAAATAGAAGTTCTATCCAAGATGAAAGCTGAGTTCATCTGGTTCTTGTGATACTGTAGGCTGTCTTGCACGGAAGTCCATGGTGAACCCTATGTCACCCTGAATACGTCCAACCGTGAACCTGACAACCTAAGTAGTTACCTTTTTACTTAACTATCTATAGTTAAATTCGTGACTTTTTACGAAACCATCATAATTCTCAGAAGCTATATTTCAAGGTAGTTACAAGCCGATCATTCCGTTCCCATCTGCCATAGTAGCTGTCACTCTTGCCGTTGAAGAATCCAGCGGCAATCGTCAATTCAAGCCCCTGACGGATTTTATACTTGGATTGGATTCTATTGTATCTGCCTGATGGATCGAATTCAAAATCCGAAATGTACTGAAAACTTAAATCTTCATCATATTTAAAATTAATGCGTGTGAATATATTGTTCTGCCCTAATCTACTTTTCTGTGAACTTCTCGTATAATTATCGGCGTATTGTTTTTTCGTTACTGTTTCTCCCGCATATTCGATAGTTACATCAATTTTTTCCAGAAGGAGTTTTTTAGCCAATTCATCGATAGTGTATGTAAAGCCGCCAACGAGATTGATATAATTATCGTCCTTTCCATCATAGCTAAAGCTGAACAGGCCTTCTCCGTGAAACTCCCACTTTTTGTAATCCGTCGAAAAACCGGCAGCATAGTTGCCTACCTTTACATTCTCCTTGATGGTCACTGTTTTAGCCCCACGGGTTTCCTCCCTCAGAACATAATAGGGATTGAGACCGTGATAAACAGAGGTAAACAAATCCCAGCCGCGGAAGGTCGTTTTGGCCCTGGCAAAATAACTGACGTTATTAATTGAAATATTGGGAAAATCATCTTCGACTTCGTTGTCATCATCAGATGTATCTACATCTTCTTCATAAATATCATAATCTCCCGTAGAGCCTGACCAGCGGGAATGCCCACTGGGGGGCTTGCCGGCATTGAATATGGGAAATATTGCTGCCGTAATGGTAACCTCTTTAATGTAATAATCCATCTTCGTTTGCCATATGCCAAAATCTTTAGGGTCCAGTGGATCATTCAAATCCGCGAAACGGTACCTGTCAGCAGGAGAGTAAAGTGTCGAAATCCCGTTCTTAAAAATCTTTTTACCCAGCATTACGTCATAGTCGTCCTGAAAAAGAGTAAGATAAAGTTCATTCAATTCCAGATAATGCCGTTGACGGTCTTTATCCTGTGGCCACCGAAAAACACCTTCATAGGTATCTTTTTGACTTCCCGCTTCCAGCCAGCCGGAAAAATCCAGGCGCAGCATATCATTGCCGGTCCATGTGTTAAACCTCAGGAGAGCCTCTCCAACGGGATTCTTTTTATCAAGACCTTCCCTGTCTTCCGGTTCCCTGTAGAAAACATGACCGCGCAATTGAAGACTTCCCTCAAGGTTCTTGCCGATTTGGGTAAAGAGCTTAAATCGGTCATCCTTTTTCTCAGCCGGCGATTCTTCTAATTCGTCGAAAAGGTCAAGATCATCGCCAGCTTTCTCTTCTGTTGGTGACATTTCCTGATCCAGATCGTTTAACAAATCAAGATCATCAGCACTCACAAACTGCTGAGAACTGAAGACCAGAAAAAAAACCAAGAAAAAGATGATGAAATATTTTATTTGGTTCATAAGCATATCTCCTTATTAAACCTAAATTAAACGATTTTGGGCTCGATCTGCACTGATTAGGTTAAATCCGTTTTGTTTCAAAAAGAAGTTTATTCGTATGTACCAAGCGCTCACCAAGAATTCGCGAAAGGTTGAGAAACAAACGACCGGCAATGCGGGGATAAATTCTTTGAATTCTTTTAAGGCCATTCCAGTCAATTTCAAGATAATTGATCGGTTCTAAAGCACGCACGTCAGCAGATCGCGGGCCGGGTTCCACAAGAGCTATTTCACCGAAAACATCACCAGGATTAAGTTTGGTAAGGATGATGTCCCTGCCGGTTTTTTTGTCCTTTGTTACCACTTCGGCCCTGCCTTCAAGAAGAAGATACATGCTTGATCCCTCTTCTCCCTGTAACACGGCCAATCCTCCGGCTTCGCTGGTAAGAACCTTGCCCAGCAAAACGACTCTTTTTATCTGCCAGGGCCTGAGATCGCGGAACAACTCGGCATCCTTTATAACCGCCCCTTGCAGCTTGAGGCCTATCATATCCCAGAGAGTCATTAACTGAGTAGATGAGAGCAGAATCGGCGTTATAAACAAATCGCCTATAATGGCAAATATCATGACCATTGATGAAAGCAGGCCAAAACAGATGACTGGAACAAAATTAGAAAAACCCAACACGGCAAAACCCAGGGACAGAGCTATAGACGTTGAAATGACCGGTCTTATTTCAGCGTGTATACACACATTAATGGCCTTGTCCTGGCTTTGCAGTACACGCATCTCAGCATTATAACGGCTCATGAGATGTATGGTATCATCCACGGCAATTCCGATGGCGATCGCCGCCACCATGGCGGTTCCGGTATTTAAGGGAATGCCGAAAATACCCATAATGCCAAAGTTAAGAACAATTGGGAACAGATTCGGAATAAGTGATAAAACACCGGCCTTAACATTGACAAACAGGACCGACATAATGATAAAGATGAGGACAAGGACTATGGAAAGTGATTTTGCCTGGCCCTCAGCCATACTGTCTGCTGCCGCATTAACAAGGATATTCTCGCCAGTAAACTTCCACAAGAAATGAGGATTCAAAGTTTTTTTAATGTATTGCTCAAGGTCTTGAAGTGCATCGGCAAGTTCGTAGGAGGAACTGATATTATGTCTCACTATAATATTTGCTTCACTGAAGTCTGCAGTCACATAACGGGAAATTTCATCCCTGCGTAAAAAAAGGAGGTACTGAGCAATAAGATCAGTTGAATCAGGCAACTTGAAGTATTTTTCATCGCCGTTGTTCATTTCTCTGTGTATGATGGATATATCGTCTGCAAGAGACTTTGTTTTATCAAACCACCCTTTTTCGGACATGTATTTTTGTATTTGAGCAATGTAAGCAAGGTTTTCAGGCTGCTTAAAAGTACCTGGAAAACCGCTGTTTATGCGGATGAAAAAGGTTTGAGCGCCCGCTAAGTTCTCATGAAGTATCTGACTGCGGCAGCATATTGCCGAATTCTTTTTAAAATAGCCGAGAAGATCATTATCTACCTTGACCTGGAATGTAAAAAGTCCGATGATAGCAGCTATGCCGAGAAAAAAAGTAAGAACCAGCCATTTATTGCTGTAAATAAGTTTTATTATATTATCTGCAAGCATTCCAAAAAAGCGGTCTGCAAAACTTGCCTTGTGTTCTCCGGATATTTTGCCTTTTGTAGAACCAAAAAAACGGAGATAAACCGGGGCGAGAAAACATGTGATAATAGGATTAACAAACAAACCAAATGCAGCTACAATACCGAATTGTTTGAGCAGAATTATCTGGTTTAATGTAACGGAAAGGAACCCGATAAAAGTGGTCAGCGAGGTGAGGAGTATTGCCGTGCTGACTTTTCCCGACATGATTTTAATAGCCTCAGTTCTGTTGCCACCCGTTTCTTCCATACTTTCCAAATATTCGGAAAGAATATGTATGTCTTCTGTCGAGCCGATAACAACGATAAGGGAAGGCACGATAACAGTAAGCACATTAAGAGGAATATCCACGTAGGCCATAAAACCGGCTGTCCAGACAATACTTGTGCCGGCTGTAAGCATGGGCAATACAGCTCCACTGGCTGAACGCATGAATACAATCAAAGTTAACAGGAGAACAAAAATCGCCATCGGCACCAGCTTAACAGTGTCTCCTATAATATTATCACTTATCAAACGACGGGTGTAGGAAAGACCGATCTGGAATATGCCATCAAACCGGTTTTGGAACGGTTTTATAATTTCATCTACCTGTTTGGAAAACTTAACATTAAACCCAGGCTCATCAGGATTTACTTCTACAAAAAGATTTATCGCTGTAACAGAGCCATCTTTTGAAATCAGATTGTTTAGAAAGACGGGATTCCGGAGGGCATCCGCTTTTATCTGTTCGGCCTCTTCTTGAGTTTCAGGCGGCCAATCCATCAGGGGGTTGGTTTCAAGAAATCCATCAACCCCTTTAAAGTTGGTTACGGAATAAAGACTTTCAACCTTGCTGACTCCGTGTAATTCCTCGAACTTGAAAACCAGCTCATCTAATAGTTTTAATTTTTCAGGGGTAAAGAGGTTTTTGTCATTGATAAAGATGACAGTAATATTGTCTGTTCCAAACTTTTTCAGGGTTTCCTGATAATAGCCCTGGGCAGGATCTCCCTGGATCATCATACCTCCAGTTCCGGCGTCGATCCTTATGTTGCGAGCGCTGTATGAGGCAAAAATTGTGACGATAGCAACTATAAGTATCGCAATCCACGGGTGATCCTGACTCCACAGCATAAATTTACGCATAAGTATAACCTTTCACATCAATCTTGATGGCGTCGTAAAAAGTCCCATCTACTGCGTTGCAGTGTTTTTTCAGACTCTCAACATACTATACGTATGCCTTCGATCCTGAAAAATCACTACGCCTTGTATATGAAACTTTTTACTTAGCCATCAATCTTAGCGATCAATAATCTCTGGACACCTGACCCCTGACAACTAATCCCTGACTTTCCCTTACTGTGTGTGTTTGCCGGAAAGTATAAAGCGTTCTGTGAAGACAGAATCCTTTATAGATGTATTGATCTTTCTCGACGTAGTACCCGTAAGGGTTTTATGTTTTTTCATCAGATGATTCATCAGAGTTTTTTTCGCACGCCATATTGTTCCGGAAACATTTTCCAGCCCATGATTAGTTTGCCTCTTCTGTAATCTGCCTCTGCGATCGTAGAACTCCACCTTAACGGTATATAGATATTCCTTTTCTATCCACATAATCCGTTTAGAATAGCCGCTTTCCCTCTTTTTTTCTTTGTTGGCCGGAACCGCCTCGATTACATAACAGTCAAAGTTCTTCTTATCCTGATTCAGCTTTTCAGAACGCAAAATCGTGTAGTTAAAGCTATCAATATCTTCCGGTTCCATGTCTTCATATGTAAAGTCTGTGCCCATGAAGTAATTTTTCTTGCTTCCCTTTGCGATACGCTGCATCTTTTTCTGTGCCGGAAGATACAACCATTGATCATTCTCTCGTTCTTTTTGTTCCCATGTAAGGAGAGCTGTCCCCCTGATATCAGCAGGATTAAGAAATACGATCAGATAACGATAAACATCGTCGCCCACCTCTTTTGCATAGCGTTTGACCTTCCTCTTTTCCTTGCCGCC
>JAUVHU010000025.1 GCA_030593145.1 Desulfobacteraceae bacterium | reverse complement strand
TGTAAAAAGTTGAATTCATCGAGGATCAGAGGTCAAAAGTTCAGACAAAATAACTTCATAAAATATGGAGGCTGTTTCAAAATGTTCAATTTTGTTCAAGATCAAGGAAGACGACCAAATTTTAAATCAGGTTTAACCACAGGAATACATTGAGTATTTCGAGGATAGCGCTAAAGGTTAGCACTGACGCTTCACTTCGTGTCACTCCGTGCAAAATTTGAGCCTGACGCAGATATTGGGCAAAAGGGGACGTTTTGAAATTAGCTCGAATGGGATAAAAAATGGATAACTTTGTAAAAATTACATTTAACAAAAAAACATATGAATTCCCTGTGATTACAGGTTCCGAAGGGGAAAAAGCTATCGATATATCCACACTGCGCCAAAAAACCGGATTAATCACGCTTGATCCGGGATTTGACAATACCGGTAGCTGCATAAGCACCATAACATTCATGAGCGGTGAAAAGGGAATCCTTCGTTATCGCGGCATACCGGTTGAGGAGCTTGCCAGGCATTCCACCTTTACTGAAACGGCATATCTTCTGATAAACGGTGTTTTGCCGACCAGAAAGGAGCTCAACCAGTTCTCAGTTTTGTTGAACGACAATTCACTTGTACATGAAGATATGCAGATTTTTTATCAGAACTTTCCAAGGGCTTCTCATCCAATGGGCATTTTATCTTCAATGGTAAATGCGTTAAGAAGTTTTTATCCGGGGCTTGAAACCGTAGAAGAAATTAACAAAACGGTCACACGTCTTCTCTCAAAAATGAGAACTCTGGCAGCCATGTCATATAAAATATCCAGAGGGCATAAAGTTATATACCCCCGCCCGGATCTGTCTTATTGCGCGAACTTTCTAAACATGATGTTTGACAGTCCGGTAAAACCTTATCGTATAGACAAAGAGCTGGCAAAAGCATTAAATGTTTTCTGGATTCTTCATGCTGATCATGAACAAAACTGTTCCACATCAGCAGTAAGGGTTGTTGGAAGCGGAAGGGTTAATCTTTATGCAGCGATTTCCGCTGGAATAGCAGCTCTCTGGGGACCTCTGCATGGAGGCGCGAATCAGGCTGTTATTGAAATGCTGTCCGATATTGCAAAAAACGGCGGCAATATCAACAGTGTCATTAAAAGAGCTAAAGATAAAAATGATTCTTTCAGATTGATGGGTTTTGGGCACAGAGTTTACAAAACTTATGATCCCAGAGCTAAAATTATGAAAAAAACCTGCGCTAAGGTTTTAAAAAAGCTCAAAACAAACGATCCGTTACTTAACATCGCAAAGGAACTGGAAGAGATCGCTTTAAATGACAATTATTTTATCGACCATAATCTTTATCCGAATGTCGATTTTTACAGCGGCATTTTACTGCGCGCAATGAGAATACCTACAAATATGTTTACAGTCATGTTCGCCATCGGCAGGCTTCCCGGATGGATCGCGCAATGGAAAGAAAGCGCGGATGATCCCAAATGGAGGCTCAGCCGGCCCCGTCAAGTTTACATTGGACCAACAAAAACAAAATACATACCCATTGATGAAAGATAATGTAGCCATTGTTAAAGCGCGTGCTGAAAAGCTGTTCATCAATGCAAGCGGAAGTCACGACTGGGACCATACACTTCGTGTCAGCAGGTTGTGCGAGCGTATCGGGCATGTTGAAGGCGCTGATATGAACGTACTCCTTATTGCGGCCTATCTGCATGATATCGGAAGAAGCTGCCAGGATGCTTCAAATGGCGCGGTTTGCCACGCTGAAAAGGGCGCCCTGATGGCACAGCCTATCATAAAAGATCTTCCTTTTTCAAAAAAACAAAAAGAAAATATTGTCCATTGTATTATAACGCACAGGTTTCGGGGAAATCATGCCCCAAAATCGGTTGAAGCAAAAGTATTATTTGACGCAGACAAGCTGGATGCCATTGGCGCTATCGGTGTGGCGAGAGCATATCTGTTTGCCGGCGAGCTTGGCGCGCGGCTTCACAGCCCTGAAATTAATGTTGAAGAAGCAAAATCCTATTCTAAAGACGACACAGGATACAGAGAATTTAAGGTAAAACTCAACAAGATCCAGAATAAAATACTTACAGGGGAAGGCCGGAAAATCGCAAAAGAGCGTCATTCTTTTATGAAAGCTTTCTTTAAACGTTTCTTAGAAGAATATGAGGGAACAAGGTAAAAGGATTCGAGTAGCACGAAGTGAAGCGGAAGCGCTCAATGCTTAAGAATTATGAAGATCAAGCATTTACACAAATGTTAAAAAAAAGCTTATTAAAATACTGGTTCTTTATCGGCATTGTAATCGTTGTGTTTGCGGCTTTTAATTTCCCGGTTATCGGCGCAATATTCAAGGAATGGAACCTGCTGAAAATCGCTATTTTTATCGCATTTTTTATCACCGGCCTTCAACTCGATACCAGAACAATCGTCGATGAAATAAAAAATATCAAGGCATTGTCCGCATCACTTATTTCCTCCCTGATATTATTTCCTCTGATTACATTTTTTCTGGCTAATCTTTTGTTGGAAAATTCAACCGATTTTATTGTCGGCGCCTGTATTATCGCTGTAGCGCCGGTAACAGTTATATCAGGCACTGTTTTAACAGGCCTTGCAAGAGGTAATATCCCCCTTAGCCTGTTTATATGCATTTCCAGCAATTTTACGGCAATATTTACCATACCCTTTTCTCTGAATTTTCTTTTACAGTTTAACCAGAATATGGATTTGCCGGTACTTGCCATGATCAAAAGCCTGATTATAATTGTTTTGATCCCGACAATACTGGGTCGGTTATTACGCACCAGTATCAAAACTTATATTATACCATATAAAAAGCTGTTTTCAATTTTTTCCCAGCTAATAGTTCTTCTCATAATTTTTAATGCAATATCCAGTTCAACATCAAAAATAGCTGATACAGGGCATAAAATAATCTTTATTTTTCTGTTTATGATACTCCTGCATACGGTTATTCTTTTGATGAATTTCGGAATATCTAAAATCATACGCCTAAACAGAGCCTCAACATCCGCTTTTACCATCCACACGTCTCAAAAAACACTGATTGTTTCATATATCGTATGGGCAGGATATTTTGCTTCTGATTTTCCTATGGCAATGATCCCGCCTATCAGCTACCATCTGACCCAGATGATCATGGATACATTCCTGGCGCATCGTTTCATGAATCTGGCAAAACATGAAATCACTTGATTTACTCCCACCTGTCTCCGCCTCTATGTTTGAGATCAATATATGTCACCTTCCCCTGTTCATTAATAAATGAATTCAGAAGCCAGCTTATAAGACTGATAATCAGCGAACCGAATACAGCCGACCAGAATCCGTAAACATCAAAGCCCGGAATCACGCCGGAAGCCATTTTAAGCATAAATGCGTTTATCAAAAAGGTAAAAAAACCAAGGGTCATAATGTTTATGGGAAGGGTTAAAAAAAGTGCTATGGGGCGAAAAAAAGCATTCAGTATGCCAAGAATAGCTGCGGCAAACAATGCGGAAAAGAAACCGCTGACCTGTATCCCGTCCAGCAGATATGATGTAAGTATGATGGCCCCTGTCAAGGTCAACCATCTTATAACAATGCCATTCATTTAATCCCTTAATCCCTAAAAACTATCCCCGTATATCCAACAAAGCTGTCGCCAGGATTTTTATCGTAGCTGGTAGCATAGGCAATCGATTCTGCGTGTTTTGCTCCAAGTTGTTTTGAAGCCGCTATAGCTGTTGCGGCAGCGCCGGCACAGCAAGCGTTCTGGTGGGCCATAGCTTCGGTTATAACAGCTTCAGGATCCATTTTGAGCATAATTTCAATAATCCTGCGATCATTTTCATTGCGTACCCAATCAATTGATTCAGCACCGGTCCCCTTGGGCAGAAATCCGTAGTTTGTGCCATAATGTGTAAGGTCTGTGGACCCGACAACCTTTGCCCGAAGGCCAAGCTTTGTTGCGATCTCTGCTGCTGCTTTTCCTATTTCAAGAGAGCTTTTATCAGGAGGAACGCCGATTGGAACAATTCTTACATCTTTAAAAAAATATTTTATAAAAGGAAGTTGAAGTTCTATTGTGTTGTCCTGCATAAAGTAGTCAGAAGATTCAATATTAAATGTAAATTTCCCGGCAAGCTCCTCTGCGAGTTCCTTTTCGATTGGAATTTCACCAAACGGGGTTTCCCACGATCCCTCTTTTATAATATAACAGTCAGAACCCTGATGAAGGTGCATTCCAAAAAGAATTATCACATCCGTATGTTTTTCATCCTTTAGGCGGCGGATTACGTTGCAGGCAATACTGCCTGAAAAGTACCACCCTGCATGAGGCACAATACCTCCGATCGAGTTTCCTTTTAAGGTATCCTTAACCTTTATTTCTTTAAGAAAACAGTTAATCTCCTTTTCACATTCTTTTGCGCTGTCAGGATACCAGCTTCCGGCAAAAATCGCTTTTCTACTATTCATTATCATCACCCCCTTTGGATTGATGATTTATGATTGTTGATTGTCGATTGATGGAATCGCTTCTGCCGCGACGGGCGCGAGCACGGCGGGTCGCTCTGTCTTCTCAATCAACAATCATCAATCCTTGCTCCGACCTCTAATCCCCTAATCCCTTAAATCCTCTTTCGCTTACCACGCACTTTACTCTTTAGCCACTCGATCCAGGGTTCAAGACCCATATTCTTTGTCGCCGAAATTTCAAAGACAGGCATGTCAGGATGTATCTGCTTAATGTTCTTAATTGTTTCTTTAATGTCATAATCGAGATACGGAAGTAAATCTATTTTATTTAATATCGCTGCGTCACATTCGCGAAACATCAAAGGATACTTTACAGGCTTATCTTCCCCTTCTGTGACGCTAAGAACAACCACGCGCGCGTCTTCACCAATGTCAAATTCAGCAGGGCATACCAGGTTCCCGATATTTTCCACAATTAAAAGCTCAATGTCATTCAGATCAATGTTGCCTGCCGCTTTTTCAATTACATGGGCGGCAAGATGACAGTCGCCGCCAAACTCATCTGTATTAACCTGAACAACAGGAGCGCCTGTCCCGGCAAGTCTGTCAGCGTCATTTGAAGTACAGATGTCTCCCACAATAACAGCGCTCTTAATCTCGGGCATGATATAAGACAGGGTTTTTTCAAGGGTTGCTGTCTTGCCTGATCCTGGAGAACTCATGACATTAAGCACAAAAACTCCCTTTTCCGCAAAAAATTTTCTATTTTGCTCCGCCATTTTTTCGTTAACATCCAAAACCTTGCGAACTACTTTTATTTCCATGTTGATATCCTTTTGCTTTAAAATTAATCACGAAAACACGAAAGTACGAAAACCAGAAATTTACAAACTCATTTTTACTACGGAGCGGACAGGCAATTAAATTTGAAAATGGCTGACTGTTTGAACGCATTAGTGAGCCTTAAGAAAAAACAGCCGATTATAAGACATCTTTGGTATTATTTATTAATTTCAACTGACAAAAGCAGTTTTCTTATGTTTTTGTATGCTGTTTTTTCTTTAGGGTCACTTGTTGTGTGAGTTTCAGACTTTTTCAAATTTAATTGCCTGTCTGCGGAGTAATGGAATTATAAAACACACTTTTTTGAGTTTGTAAATTTCTGAAAACACGAAAATCCATATTAATTTAGCTCGTTAAAACAAATCGATTTCAGGCCGGCTTCAGGTATAATTAAATTTAATCACACCTGAAGCAGTAATATTTCCAAAAAGCTAAATGTCATTTTTACTCTCCCTGTTCATCCACAATCTCTATAGAGGTTATATCAAGTTCCCTTCCGGAAACAATATCAATCAATCCGCTTTTACACTCCCTGCATGTAAAAACAGGCTTATTTACCGTCCACTCAAAATCACATTCCCTGCATCTCGCAACAACAGGGATCTCTTCGATATTGAGATTTGCTCCTGCAAGAAGTGTGTCCTTGGCCACTATTTCAAAACAAAAACGAAGACTTTCAGGGACGATAGCAGACATCTTGCCTACCTTCAAATGAACCCTTTCAACCCTCGCATTTTTAATATCATCGGGTATTGAAGCTATTGCGATATCGATTATCTCCATTGCAATGCCCATCTCATGCATATATTAAACCTCGATATAGAAAATCCCGGTTTATTTTACTCAATAACGCAAAGCACATCGCCTTTTGCGACAGAATCTCCGGCGCTGAAATTAATCGCTTTAATTGTTCCGGCTGCCGGAGACGGCAAGGCATTTTCCATCTTCATTGCTTCCAGAATCACAACAGGCTCCCCTTTTTTGACGGAATCACCTATCTTTTTTTCATAACTTATAATCATGCCGGGCATAGGAGCTGTCAGCGGAGTGCCGTCAGTATCACTTTTTTTTCTAACCGCAGGCGCAGATTTCTTAATCGGTGGAGAAACGGAAGCAGCCGCTGGTCTCGGCGGTGCAGGAGCTGCAGACGGAATAACCGGAACAGATGCTGATGCAGGCATTTGCTGAACATAGCTTACAACTGGCGATCCTCCCGGTTCTTCCACGCCAATTTCAAAGTATTCATCATCTACAAATACGTTAAACGTACGCAGGTTTTCCCCTTTGGGAGGAGCCTTTTTCTCCGACTTTTTAACGAGTTCGCCTGCAAGAGCCTTTTCAATCAGATCCTGCTCAGTTTTAACATCTTCCAGGGTCTTTGGTTTTACTTCCAGAGGAGGCTCCTCCTTGCCGTATTTCCATTTCAAAAACCTCTTTCCCGTAACAGGATAAAGAGCATATATAAGAACATCATCCATATCCACAGCAAGACCCTTCACATCTTCTTTAGCCTTTTCCAGCTCAGGCTCCAAAACTTCGGCAGGTCTGCATGTAATCGGTTTTTCCCCTCTTGAATAGCCTTTCAGGACTTTTTCCATGACTTCCGGTTTAATGGGAACAGTGGTTTTCCCATACAGCCCGTAACACAGATCTTTTACCTGGTCTGTAATCATCCTGTATTGTTCATTTTCATCATCAAAGACAACATTGTTAACTGTCTGAACTCCTATAATCTGGCTTGCGGGCGTTACGAGAGGAACCTGTCCAAGATCTTTTCTTACTTTCGGTAGCTCTGCGTATACTTCATTTATTCTGTCTAATGCATCCATTTCACGCAACTGGTTAACCAGGTTGGAAAGCATTCCCCCTGAAGTCTGGTGAAGAAGCACGTTGATATCAATTATTGACATTTTCTTGTCATTCAGCAGATGCTTGTACTTTGGAAGCACATCCCTTTCAAGAATCTCGCTTATGGCTCCGAGGAGCTTGATATCAAATCCGGTATCCCTGTTTGTTCCAAGAAGCGCCATGACAAACGGTTCAACCGCAGGATGTGACGTGCGGTACGCATAAGGAGACAAACAGGTGTCAATAATATCAACGCCTGCCTCAATCGCCTTTAAAAGAGCCATGTCAGCCATCCCGGAAGTAAAATGGCTGTGCAGATGTACAGGAACCGATACTGCGGCCTTTAATGCTTTGACAATGGCATATGCGTCATAAGGAGCAATCAGACCTGCCATATCCTTTATGCAAACACTGTCGGCTCCTATTTTCTCGAGCTCTTTTGCTTTATTTATATAATAGTCAAGGTTGTAAACATCTCCGCCCATTCGAGGCTCGGTCATTGAATAACAGATACAGCCCTGAAAATGTTTTCCACATTCCTTTATAACAGGTACAACTGTCTCGAAATTACGAAAGTCATTCAGCGCGTCAAATGTCCTGAACACATCAATGCCGTTTGCGGCAGCTCTATCGACAAAGGCGCGGGCAACGTCATCGGCATAATTTCTGTATCCAACAAGGTTTTGCGCCCTTAGAAGCATGGTAAAAGGGGTCTTTTTAAAATATTTTTTTAAAGTTCTAATCCTTTCCCATGGGTCCTCATTCAAAAAGCGGTGCATTGTATCAAATGTGGCGCCTCCCCATGTTTCCACAGCCCAGAATCCGACCTCATCCATCATCTCTGCGACAGGAATCATGTCTTCAGTACGCCCCTTTGTCGCAAACAAAGACTGATGACCGTCACGCAAAGATAAATCCATTATCTTAAGAGGATTCTTTGCCTTGGCCCTGTCCTTACTGTAATCCATTTTTGTAATTTTCACCTTATTATGATCGCTCATCTTATATTTCTCCTTACTCCATGAAAACTCTTCATCTGCATCAAATTACGCATCTGCATCTGCATCTGCCTGCCGCTTATACCCCACAGATTCAACTGAATCGAAGCCGATGAATACGGAACCTGCCCAAGCGCATTGGCAGGCTGCATACAAACAATCTCTTCCTCTGTCCTGATATAATTCATAACCGCAGATATTGCGGCTGCCATTTTCTTTTTGTTTTCCATTAGCTTTGCTCCGTAATTAGTCGACTACTTTCCCACTCGACCACTTGACCAATCATACGGGAATATTCCCATGCTTCTTGGCAGGTCTTGTCTCCCGCTTGCTGCACATTATCTCAAGGGCATCGATTAAACGGGGTCTTGTTTCTTCTGGAACAATTACAGCATCAATATATCCCCTTCTTGCCGCACAATATGGATTTGAAAAAAGATCCTCATATTCTTCAATTTTTTCTTTGCGCATCAAGTCAGGATCTTCGGCTGCCTTAATCACTCTACGATGGATGACATTAGCCGCCCCGCCGGCGCCCATTACCGCAATCTCGGCGTTTGGCCACGCAAATGCCATATCAGCGCCAAGATGTTTTGAACACATTGCAATATAAGCACCTCCGTAATCCTTGCGGGTAATGAGAAGCATTTTCGGAACCGTTGCCTCTGAATAACACCAGAGCAGCTTTGCGCCGTGCCGTATAATTCCTCCCCATTCCTGATCACTTCCCGGGAGATAGCCCGGTACATCGGCTATAGTCAGTATCGGAATATTAAAGGAATCGCAAAAACGTATAAACCTGGTAGCTTTGTCTGAAGCATCAATATCAAGGCATCCTGAAAGAAACATGGGCTGATTTGCGATAATGCCGATGGTTCTACCGTTCAGCCTGGCAAAACAAACGATTATATTCCTGGCATAATGCTCATGCGGCTCAAAAAATTCTCCATTGTCAACTATCGATCTTATCACACCAGTCATGTCGTATGGCTGGTTCGGATTATCAGGAATAATTGAATTAAGAACAGAATCTGTCCGCCCACGAGCATCCCCTGTATCTTTAACCGGCGGATCCTCCATGTTGTTTGACGGTAGATATGAAAGCAGTTTTTTTATTTTATTTATAGTGTCTTCATCGTTTTCACCCGCAAAATGAGCAACTCCGCTTTTTTCGTTGTGCGTCATGGCCCCGCCAAGATCCTCAAATGTAATTTCTTCTCCTGTAACAGACTTTATAACCTCAGGACCGGTAATAAACATATAGCTGCTGTTTTTTACCATAAAAACATAATCCGTCATGGCCGGAGAATAAACAGCTCCGCCGGCAGTAGGCCCCATTATCGCCGATATTTGGGGAATAACACCTGAACAGGCTGAATTTCTAAAAAAGATCTCACCGTATCCTGAAAGAGCGTCAATCCCTTCTTGTATCCTGGCCCCTCCGGAATCGTTAATCCCGACAAAAGGCACGCCCGCCTTAAGGGCTAAATCCATAACCTTGCAGATCTTTTTAGCATGCATTTCACCAAGGCTGCCTGCTCTGGATGTAAAATCCTGTGAAAAGGCAAAAACATGCCTTCCATCAACAAGACCATGACCTGTTATAACGCCGTCAGATGGAATCTCAACCTTTTCCATGCCGAAATTTACACACCTGTGCTCAACGAACATATCAATTTCCCGGAATGTATCAGGATCGAATAAATAATTTAATCTTTCCCTCGCGGTCAGCTTTCCTTTTTCATGCTGCTTTGCAACCATCTTTTCGCCGCCCATCTGCAGAATTTTCTTTTCCCGCTTTTTCAAATCCTTTATTCCATCTTCAACAATACGCATCATTTATTTCCTTTTATTAAACAAGTTACAAGTAACTAAAGTTAAGGAATGCGACTCATTAACTTTAGCTCACTTTCTCCAATCGGAAAAAAAGCGGTAATAAGCTTCTTGTCCGCCATTATTTCGGAGTCTTCAAGTCAAAGCCCTAAAATGTCTCCCCAGAATTTTTTTCCTTTATTTAAGCTCGTTACAGCAATTCCGATATGATCAATTTTTATTACTTTCATGAAATCTCCTTTGGATTCTTGACTGATGATTGATAGAATCGCTCCTGCCGCGACGGGCGCGAGCACGGCGGGTCGCCCTGTCTTTTCAATCAACAATCATCAATCGACAATCATCAATCCTTAATCCTGTCCATTGCCTTCTTAAACCCCGGCATTGAATTAATAATTGTTTTATCATCCACACAAAAAGCGATTCTAAAATGTCCGGGCCCGCCAAAACCACTCCCCGGCACGACAAGTATCAATTCTTCCTGAAGCGTCTTTACAAATTCAACATCATCAGGAACAGGAGTTTTGGGAAAAAGATAAAAAGCTCCAGGGGGCCTGAGAAACTCATACCCGCTGTCTGCAAGCCCGTCGCATAAAAGATCCCTTTTCCTGGCATACTCGGAAACATCTACGCTCATCCCCTGTACGGATGCCACAACCCGCTGCATAAGGGCAGGGGCATTTACAAACCCGAGAATCCTGTTGGCAAGGGCCATGCCCCCTAAAACATCCTCTTTAAAGGAAGCCTTCGGATTAACCGCAACAAATCCTATGCGCTCGCCTGGAATCGAAATATCTTTGGAATATGAAGTAGCAATTATGCTTTCATTATAGCAAGAAAATATACTTGGCACCTTAAGTCCGTCATAGACTATCTTGCGGTACGGCTCATCTGAAATCATATAGATTGTCCTACCAAGGCTGTTACTTCTGTCTTTTAAAAGAGCGCCAAGTTCGTTGATGCTCTCTTTTGAATACACCTGGCCTGTAGGATTATTCGGTGAGTTTATCAAGACAGCCTTGGTCTTTTCAGTAATCGCGGAAGAAATAGCCTCAATATTCAGAGAAAAATCGGAGTTTGTGGAAACAGTTTTTAATACACCACCATGATTATCCGCATAAAAATTGTATTCAACAAAATATGGAGCTGGGGTTATAATCTCATCTCCAGGATCAAGTATAGCCTTCAGGATAATATTAAGGCCGCCTGCCGCTCCGCAGGTCATGATAATTTCATTTTCAGAAATCCGCGCATCCTGCTCTGCGGAAAGATAATCCGCCACAAACTTGCGGACATACGGATAGCCGGTATTCGGCATATAAGCATGGTCTCTGCCGCCGGATGCGTTTGCAACCTCTATAAGAGCTTTCCTGAACTCTTCCGGAGGTTTCAAGTTCGGATTGCCCAGACTGAAGTCAAAAACATTATCCGCCCCATGCTCTGCCTTAAGCCGCGCACCCTCTTCAAACATCTTTCGTATCCAGGATGACCTGGTCATCATTGTTTCAATTTTTTTCGATATAGTCATGTTAAACCTCCATAGAAATTGGTCGAATGGTCGAGTGAATTATTTGTAACAATTCATGATTCACGGCTCTCCGACCTCTTTGGATTGATGATTTATGATTGTTGACTGTTGATTGATGGAATCGCTTCGCTCTGTCTTTTCAATCAACAATCATCAATCGACAATCAACAATCCTTTACACCGATTCCACAGATTTAATTTCCGGTATCTCCTGTTTCAAGAATCTCTCTATGCCGTTTTTAAGGGTCATTTGCGACATAGGACATCCCGCGCATGCGCCCTTCAAACGCACCGTAACCACTCCATCTTTATAATCAACCAGCTCCACATCGCCTCCGTCCGCCTGAAGCATAGGCCTGATTTTGTTGATTTTTTCCTGGATTTTTTCCTTCACAATCTAATCCCTCCTTAATTTTTTTACCACAGAGTGCACAAAGAATTTTCTTTTTGTTTTTTTATATTTTACTCCTCTATGGTCTCCGTGATCTCTGTGGTTAATCCTTCTTTTTAGTAACTAAACTGTTATAAAATTTCTCTCTGAACACCTCAAATTCATTCTCTATTATCGCTTCCCGCATACTCTTCATCAGACCGATATAATAGGTTATATTATGAATTGTATTTAAACGATAGGCAAGCAGTTCTTTTGACATATAAAGGTGGCGCAGGTAAGCCCTGGAATAATTCCTGCACGTATAACATTCGCATCCATGCTCCACCGGTTTTTTATCGTACTTGAACCGTGAATTGGATATGTTTATCGTGCCGCAGTTTGTAAACAACTGCCCGTTCCTGGCATTTCTGGTTGGAATAACACAATCAAACATGTCTGCGCCAAGAGCAACAAGATCGACAATATCTTCGGGCTTTCCCACACCCATGATATATTTCGGCTTATTATCAGGCAGCTCAGGCAGCGTAAAATCCGCAATATCAAGCATTATATCCTTTGGTTCGCCCACGCTCAACCCCCCGATTGCATAACCGCTGAAACCGATGTCAACGAGAGCTTTAACGGACATTTCCCGCAAATCCTTGAACATCCCCCCCTGAACAATTCCGAAAAGAGCGGCTTTTGAACCATTATCCCAGGCCTTTTTACATCTTTCAGCCCAGCTTGTGGTAAGTTTAAGAGCATCCATTGCTTCATCTCTACTTGACGGATACGCAATGCAATTATCGAGGCACATCATTATATCAGAGCCGAGGCAGTTTTGTATTTCAACCGCTTTTTCAGGTGTCAGCAAATGGCTCGATCCATCAATATGAGATTGAAAAGAAACCCCCTCTTGGGATATTTTTGCCAGCTTTGCAAGAGAAAATATCTGGAATCCGCCGCTGTCTGTCAGAATCGGCCTGTCCCAGTTCATAAATCCGTGCAGACCGGAAAAAAGATTTATCACATCACAGCCCGGCCTTAAATACAAATGGTATGTATTCCCCAAAATTATACCGGCGCCGGCGCTGACAAGCTCTTCCGAAGACACCGACTTCACGCTTGCAAGAGTGCCCACCGGCATAAACACAGGTGTTTCAATAGAGCCGTGAGCCGTGTTTATAATTCCAGCCCTTGCTCGTGTCTCTTTAGATTTTGCTGTTATCTTAAAATTAAACATTGTTTAAATATATATTCACGGTTCTCTAACTTCCGACCTCTGTTTCTTTTGCTCGTTACTTATCATGAATTAAAAATTAGAATTGAGGAGCGAAGCGACAACAACATTCATCATTCGATGTTGAACGTTCGACCTGCCGCGACAGTGCGCGAGCACGGCGGGTGTTCGACGTTCATCCCTTTTCACTTTCTAACCCCTCAATCCCTTAATCCTACATTATCACCATCGCATCCCCATAACTGTAAAACCTGTATCTTCTTTTTATCGCTTCTTTATACGCATTCAAGATATGTTTGCGGCCTGCAAAAGCCGATACAAGCATCAGCAGGGTTGATTCAGGAAGATGAAAATTTGTAATCATCGCGTCTATGACTTTAAACCTGTAGCCTGGATATATAAAAAGATCGCAGTTTCCACCACCGGAAACAACATGTCCGTTTTTATCCGACGCATACTCAAGGGTTCTCACGCATGTTGTCCCCACAGCAACTATGCGGCCTCCCTGCTCTTTTGCTGTGTTGATTAACTCTGCGCTTTTTTCAGGGATATAAAACTGCTCGGAATGGATTATGTGATCCCTGATATCGGTCTCCCTGACGGGCAAAAAGGTGCCGTATCCTACATGGAGTGTGATTTCTGCTGTCTTAACACCCACAGCCTTTATTTTCTCAATAAGCCTTTTAGAAAAATGGAGACCTGCCGTAGGCGCGGCAATCGCCCCTTTTTCCCGGGCATATACAGTCTGGTACGACCTCTTGTCATCGCAAATGGAATCTTTGCCGTTCCTTTTAATATAGGGTGGAAGCGGCACATTCCCTATCCGGTAAAGCAGGGTTTCAAAATCTCCGTCATATAAAAACCTTATATTAAAATATCCGTTTCGAACTTCAAGCACTTCGGCTTTTAATTCCTGATCAAAAATAAGCAGCGTTCCGGATTTCGGACGTTTTGAGGCCTTTATAAGGCATTCGCATACAAATTCGCCGCTATCCGCCCTTTTTACAGTGCCTCCGGCATAGTCAAGGATAAGGAGTTCCACCTTTCCGCCCGTTACTTTGTTTCCAAAAAGACGTCCAGGAATAACCTCCGTGTTATTTATAACCAGCACGTCAGACGGCCGCAAAAGATCGCAAATTTCATAAAACAAATGATGGGACATGTGCCCTGTTTCACGATGCAAAAAGAGAAGCTTCGAAGCATCTCTCTTTTCAACCGGCTCTTGAGCAATAAACTCTTCCGGAAGATCATAGTTATAATCAATAAGTGAATACATAATAATTTGGTTTACAGTTCACGGTTCTGGGTTACTCGTTGCTGGTTGCTTGTTCTCTGACTTCTGATCTCCGACTTCCGACCTCTGGCTCTATCCTTTCCCTAAATATATCATCGCTAACCCTGTAAACATAAGCACAAAACCGAACCAGCGGAGAGAGCTGTCCGGCATTTCAAGGACCTTTTGTACCCATAGTTTCATCTTTTCCGGAAATGCAAAATACGGTAGCCCCTCAATAATCATTACCATCCCAAGTACGCACAGAAAAAATTCCATATATATTCCTTTTAGATCTTATATTTTACCACAGAGAACGTAGAGATAATTATTGGTAATTCTGGATAGCGCTAACGGTTAGCGCTGACAGTTGCGCCTTACGGCTTGAAAAAATGCACTTCGTGTCACTACGTACCCTGCTTTCGCAGGAATGACTCGATTTTCGATTTCCAAATAACCGAATCATAACCTTTTGATATGATTGACAAGTTGTTTTGAGTTGCAGTGCCGCAAAGCAGCATAATATAGCTTTTTACGACACCGTCAAAGTTTTATTTTATAAACTTATACGCCCTATTTTGTCAAAACAAAATGGCTTGACTATGCCCTATAATAGGATATAAATTGTCATGTTTCAGGGTTACTAACTTCTGATATCAGAAGTTAAACTTTTTCTGTTTCGTGTTTTGCGGCGTACGCCTTGAAAAGAGACGTGATTGTTTTTTAATTTTTTCCTCCGTGATCTCTGTGGTAAACAAAATATAATTATGAACTTTGAACCTGTTATAGGGCTTGAAATACATGCCCAGTTAAAGACAAAAACAAAAATATTCTGCGGATGTTCAACAAAATTTGGAGCCCCTCCAAACACCCATACCTGCCCTGTTTGTCTCGGCATGCCAGGAGTCCTGCCGGTACTCAACAAAATGGTTGTTGAATACAGCCTGCGCATGGCCTTTGCGACAAATTGCGAAATCAACAGGGAAAGCAGGTTTGCCAGAAAAAACTACTTTTATCCTGACCTCCCGAAAGGATACCAGATATCCCAGTATGAACTGCCGATTGCGGAAAACGGGTATGTTAATATTGAAATCAACGGCCATAAAAAAAGGATCGGGATTACAAGAATTCACATGGAAGAGGATGCAGGCAAATTAACCCACAGCCCTAATCTCCCTTTCAGCATGGTGGATCTTAACAGAACAGGAACACCGCTCATTGAAATCGTCAGCGAGCCGGATCTAAGATCCCCTGAAGAAGCCGGGGCATACTTAAGACATCTCAGGTCGATTGTACGTTATCTCGGTATATGCGACGGCAACATGGAAGAAGGAAGCTTCAGGTGCGATGCAAACATATCAATCAGACCAAAAGGCGAGTCTGTCCTTGGAACACGCGCGGAGCTTAAAAATTTAAACTCCTTTAAGCATGTTGAAAAAGCGCTTTATTATGAGATAGACCGGCAAAAGGAAATTTTATCAGACAGCGGCACTGTAATTCAGGAAACAAGGCTTTGGGACCCTGATAAAAACAGAACAACATCCATGCGCGGCAAGGAGGAAGCTCACGACTACAGATACTTTCCTGATCCTGACCTTTTGCCCCTTGTAATTGATGACATATGGATTAATGATGTAAAAGAAAACCTGCCTGAGCTGCCAAATGCAAAAACAAAGCGTTTCATAAAGGAATTTTCCCTTTCTTCCAATGATGCCGAAGCATTAACATCCAGCCGGGAGCTTGCAGAATATTTTGAAGAAAGCGTAAAAGAATTCCCGAATCCAAAGCAGGTTTGCAACTGGGTCACAGTGGAACTTCTCGGACTCTTGAACACAAAAGAAAAAACTATAAATGAATCCCCTATTTCGCCAGGTAATCTTGCCGGTTTGCTAAAACTGATCGACAAAGAAGTCATAAGCGGCAAAATCGCAAAAACAGTATTTGGAGAAATGGCTAAAACAGGCCAAACCCCTGAAGAAATCGTAAAGAAAAAACAGCTTGTACAGGTCACGGACGTATCTGCCATTGAAGAGGTAGTATCAAAGGTTCTTTTAAACAACCCCAAAGAAGTGGAAGCTTACAAAAACGGCAAAACAAAGCTTATGGGTTTCTTTGTAGGCCAGGTTATGAAAGAAACAAAAGGCAAGGCTAATCCGAAAATCGTAAATGAAATTCTGGGGAAAAAACTTAAAGAAAAATAAAAGATTAATGGAGGATTTTTTGAAAACATCATTTAATAAAATCGGCAGGCTGGCACTTTTTAGCCTTGCCCTGACAATAATTATCGGCATTTCTGCCGAGGCATCCGCAAAACAAAGTCGGATCGCAATTGTGCCTTTTACGATGAATGCTGAAAAGGATCTTACCTTTTTAAGGGAAGGGATCCATTCCATGCTAACGTCACGGCTTTCGTGGGAAGGCAAGGTTGCTGTGATCGGCAGGGAGGAAACGGGAAAAGCGCTTAAAAATATTTCCGGGCCGCTTAACGAAGAACTTGCGCGGAAAATCGGCTCCAGACTGAATGTTGATTACGTACTATACGGCAGCCTGACTGTTTTTGGAAACAGCGTAAGCATTGATTCAAAGATTGTTGATATTTCCGGCACCAGACCCCCTCTTTCATTTTACAACCAGAGCCAGGGCATGGGCGAGGTAATCCCAAGGATAAACCTGTTTGCAGAAGAGATCAGCGAAAAGGTATTTGGCAGAAAAATTGCAGTCAGTGAAATTAGACAGCTTGCGCAAAAAGCTCCCGCACAAACGCCGCCATCCCAATATATGCATCCTGAGCGCATGTTTACAGGAGAATTCCTTGAGTCGGAAGAAGCCGGAGGAGGCAGGTCTTCCTTTGTCATGACCGGCCGCAGCGACGCCACCCCGGGATTCTGGAAAAGCAAAAACTTTCAATTTCAGATAAAAGGCCTGGCACTTGGAGATGTTGACGGGGATGGCAAAACAGAGACGGTAATGATTACAAAACAGGCAGTGCATATTTACAGGTCTGAAAACGGGCGTTTTGCCAAGATAAAGGAGATTGCCGGCAAAAAATATTATAAATATCTTTCCGTTGATGTTGCTGATATTAATAAAGACGGAAATGCTGAAATATTTATTACATGCCTTAATAAATCCGACAAGTCGCTTGATTCCTTTGTCCTGGAATGGGATGGCAGCGATTTTAAGACTATTGCAGATAATGAAAACTGGTATTTCAGGGTTATTTCCCGTCCTGTGCTTGGGTCTATGCTCATTGGGCAGAAAATGGGAATATCAGATCTTTTCAGGCCAGGCGTATATGAGCTTGTCTGGACAGGCAGCGACTATAAGCCACAGGGCAAAGTCGCTATGGGCCTGCCTGAAAATATTACGGTTTTCGGGTTTACCATAGGGGATATCTTAAACAACAATGATGAGGTTGTGGCTGCATTTGATGAAGAAGAGCGACTTCGTATATATTCAACAGGCGGTGATCAGGAATGGAAAAGCGAAGACAGATTCGGAGGCAGTGAAAACTATATTGACATCGATTTTAAGGACAAGGAAGGAGATTATGAAAGCCGTGCCTATCTACCGCACAGGCTTTATATCGTCGATCTGAACAAAGACGGCAAAACAGAACTGATTACAGTAAAAAATAAATCGACCTCCGGTCATCTGTTCAGGAAATTTCGCCATTACAGCGGAGCCACGTTTAACTCCCTGTCCTGGGATGGCCTGGGACTTGCTGAAAACTGGCATACCCGCAAGATATCCGGTTATATCTGCGACTATGCCATAGGAGATATAAATAATGACGGAAAACTCGATCTTGTAGCCGCGATTGTAAGCAAACGCGATGTAATCGGGCAAAAGGCAAAAAGCACGGTCATAACATATGATCTGAGTCCGTTGATGGGAGAATAGGAATCAGAGGTCGGAGGTCAGAGGTCGGAGGGTCGGGGATTAGATGGATTAGAGGGATTTGAATATTGAATGTCGACCTGCCGCGACGGGCGCAAGCACGGCGGGACAAGAATTTTTGAATTATGAAGTTTTTTACTTCGACATTCTGCGGTTAAAAATATAGCTATTGCGCTTAATACCCACTTTTAAAAAATAAATTTCTTTGCGAACCCAGGGGATCAAAAATAAATTGCTAAGAATATCAGCTACTTAATATCTGTCACTTGGCGCTTAACACCTGACACCTAACACTTAACACTTATTTTATAAAAAAAGCTTGACAATACAGGATAATACACATAATTAGCTATAATTAGCTTGAATTTTAAATATGTACCTTCAAAAACAAACAGAAATTAAAGGTTTTTTTCTTAACACTTAACACTTTTTTTAAGGGAGGTGATATCCGTCCGATTCAGGCAGCTTAAGGGTTGACATCCCGTGATTAAATTAAAAAGATTTGAAATATTTGGGTAAAAATTATTTGGACTAAACAATTTTAAGGAGAAAAAACAGATGAAAAAATTAACTATAATAGCTCTTGCCTTGTGCCTGGCAGTTGTTATGGCTGCCCCGGTTATGGCTGTTGACGCAGATTTCAGCGGCGACTTCAGGGTGAGAGGGTCTTACGTGGAACACTATAACCTGAAAGACACATCAGAATCACATGACTTCATGGACATGCGTTTCAGGCTCCAGACAGTGTTTAAGGCTTCAGACAATCTGTCTGTTACCACAAGGTTTGATGCACTGGACAATTATATGTTTGGTTCTACTGCAGCTACCCCTAAAGACGTAGGTGGAAATGAAGGCAATATAAACTTTGACCGTGCCTACATGACCATCAAAACCGACTTCGGCAAGTTTGATCTCGGCCGTATGTCAGGCGGAGCATGGGGAACCAGTTTTATCGACAGTGAAACTGAAAAGGACAGAATCAAGTTCACCAAGACAATGGACGACATGACTCTGTATCTTGTTTATCAGAAAAATGAGGAAAACGATTATACTACTACTGGTACTTTAGCCAGTGACGAGGATTCAGAAACCTACTATCTTCTTACTAAATACAAATTAGAAGATACTACAGCAGGTCTTCTGCTTGCTTTTACCAATAATAAAGCAACTGAAACCGCGACCACAAGAAAGTATTCAGCAGCTCCTTACTTTGTATCTAAGTTCGGCCCTCTCACAATTCAGGGTGAATTACAATACAACTGGGGCGATACAGACAATGATGGCACTGTAGTCGACGTTGACATCAAAGAACTTGCTTATAACGTAGAAGCATCTTACAATTTTGGTCCAGGCAGCGTAATGGCAGGTTATGCATTTGTCAGCGGTGATAATGACGATGCTACTGAAGACTCTGCCTTTGGCAATGTCGGCGACGACTGGGAAAAGCTGTTTATCCTGACAACCAGTGAAATTACTGATCTGGATACGAATCTCGGCAGCATTGGAAACCTTTCAGAAGACCAAAACGAAGGAGCCAAGATCATTTACGGTGGCGCAAACTTTTCACCGCTTGACAACCTGAACCTTGGTCTTGTAGTTGGTTATGCAAAGGCTGATAAAGTTCAGTCCGGCAAAACAAAAGACGAGTATGGAACAGAATATGACCTCACTCTGAACTGGAAGATCTATGACAACCTGACCTATACTGCAATCGCAGCATATCTTGATGCCGGAGATCTTTACAAAGAGTATGTTAGTGACGACGCGCACTTTGACGACACCTATGCACTGTTTCATCAACTTCAACTGTCCTTCTAAGGTTTGTTGATAAACAATAGGTTTTTTAGTAGTTAAACAAAAAACCCCTGGCCGGAAACGGTTGGGGGTTTTTCTATGTTTTTGCAAAGATCTTACTCAGTGACTACTCAGAAGTTTTTTGTATCCCGACGAACCCCTTACATTCTCCAGATCCCTGTCATTTCTTATATGCTCCCAGTTGTCATAACCCTTCTCGATAGCTTTCTTAAGAAAATCAATCGATTTTTCCACCCTGTTTTGTATTGAGTACATACAGGCAAGATTATAATAAGTGCCGGGATTGTCCGGTTGAATTGACAACGATTTCCGGTATTGATAAATGGCTTTATCAAATTCCCCTTTCTTATAATACAAAGTCCCTAAATCATAATGCAGCTCAGGATCTTCTGGATTAACTTCAAGTAATTCCTGTAGTCTTTTAACAGCCTCATCTATTTCCTTTAACAATGCTGATACCTTTTTAAGATTGCTTTGGGTTTCAGCATTATCAGGCTCTATCCGTAACGCCTCGATATAATGTTTAATAGCCTCAGATATCCTGTTCTGACCTGCGAGAGCATTCCCAAGGTTATTGTGTGCCTTCGCAAAATCAGGTTTGATCCGCAGCGCCTCAATATAATGTTTAATGGCTTCAGATAGTTTGCTCTGGCTTGCGAAAACATTTCCAAGATTGTTGTGTGCGAGCACATAGTTTGGCTTGATCCGCAACGCCTCATAATAATGCCTGATGGCTTCAGATGTTTTGCCTTGATCTGCAAGAGCGTTCCCAAGATTACTGTGTACCTTCGCACGCCTTGGCTTGATCCGCAAAGCCTCGGTATAGTGTTTAATGGCTTCAGATATCTTGCCCTGGTTTTTGAGAGCATTCCCAAGGTTATTGTGCGCTATCGAATTGTTCTCGGTAACATTAATTGCATGACTAAAAAGTGTAATACCGTTAGTCCAGTGCCTTAACTGAAACCATGTTATTACCATTAAAGTTGAAATGATAATTCCCGACACTGCGGCAAGCCCCTCCTTTTTATACCGCCACCCTGCTATAAGATCTGAAACACCCCACGCGATAATAATAAAAATGCCTGTGAGCGGTATATATGTGTACCGGTCAGCCATAGACTGCGCTCCTACCTGCACCAGCCCGATTACAAGCACAAGAGTCCCTAAATACCACAGCCATCCCACCAAAAAATAAGGACGTCTTTTAAAAGTTTTAACTGCCATAAAAGATATGAATGCAAGCAGTAAGCAGGCTCCCGCAACCTGCCACATTGAAAAATCTTTTGGATGGGGATAAAGAACCGCCAGATTATATGGTAAAATCATTTTTACGATGTAGCTTATATATGAAACAAGGGCATTGGAAATCCTGATAAAAAGCGGCAATACATCTAAAGAGCTTACTGCCCCTCCGCTTTGCTGAACGAAAAAGGTTACAATGCTTGATACTGCTGCAAGAACAAACAAGGGAATTTTCTCCCAAACAAGCGGGAGCGCAAGTGACCACTGATAATTAAATCCTGTGGTCTTCTTCGCTTGCGCTACGTTTCTTGCAAGGCGTTTTCGGGACTTTCTTTTTTTGCTTTTAGTGTTTTTCAGCAGGTTTTCTTCTGAACCTTGAGTAGTATCCAAATTTTTAATCTCAAAACGGCCAAGAGGCCAGTAGTCCAAAAGAAGCAGTACAAAAGGCAGGGTTATCAGCATGGGCTTGGCCATAAGGCCCAGAGCAAACAATAAAACAGTGAGCAGGTGTTTTTTTATGCCTGGATTTTCAACATAGAGGATATAAGCGCCCATGGTCAGCATCCAGAAAAATGTGCTCAAAACATCCTTGCGTTCCGCCGCCCACGCAACAGACTCCACATGAAGGGGATGAAGAGCAAAAAACGCCGCGACAAAGGCGCTTTCCCAAAAAGCCCCTGTCATTCTTTTAAAAATTAGAAAAAGCAGGATGGAATTTAAGATATGAAAAAATACACTTGTGAAATGATGACCACCAGGGTTTAAACCGTAAATCTGACAATCCAGCATATGAGACAGCCATGTCAGTGGATGCCAGTTGCCGACATCTGTAGATGTAAAAGCCCAGGCAATGCTCTTTAAAGTCAGCCCTGCCTGCACATATTGATTCTCTGTGATATAATCTTTGTCATCGTAATTAACAAATTTATGATTCCCGACCTGCCAGTAAACAGCAAGTATAGCTATGACAAGAAACAGGCAGACCACGCCTTCGCGGCGCAGGGTAAAAAAAGGGGATTTTTGCGTCTCATTACTTATCATTACCAGAATTTCCTGATGGTTATATTATGGAAGCAAGAATAACGTAATTGAACTAAAAAATCCAGAACCATTTTCAGGAAGTGTGAGGAGGCAGGGAGTCGGAGGGCAGGAATAAAGCAAATATTTTGAACCACGAACAACCTATATTTCTATGCTACTACCAACGAACGAACATTGAAAATCTCATACTCTGTGGTAAATGCCTTTTCTTCGTGTTCTTTGTGGTAAATATTTTTTGTCATAGAAACACTTTAGCTACTAAACTACTCTTCCAAACATTTTCTCAACCTCTCCTTTACTCCACCTTATCCATGTAGGCCGGCCATGCGGACAATGGGAGGGATTTTTGCATTTATCAAGCTGGTCGAGAAGACCTTTTATCTCTTTATCGGAAAGTGCCTGGTTTGCCCTGATTGCACCGTGGCAAGCCATAAGAATCAGGCATTTGTCAATGGCTTTTTCAATGCCAGACCCAAAACCTGTTTCTGCGATTTTTTCCGTAATCTCGATAACAAGCGGTCTGATCTCCATGCCGACAAGAACGGCCGGCACAGCCTTTACCACAAAGACGCCTGAACCAAAGGGTTCTATTTCAAGGCCGGTCTCCTTTAAATCAGGAATCAGCTTTTCAAGTATGGCCGCCTCTTTATATCCCAGGTCAACTGTTTCAGGAACAAGCAGTCTCTGGGATTCTCCTTTTGCGGCAATTGAACTGCTCTTTAGCTGCTCATACACAATCCTCTCATGGGCTGCATGCTGGTCAATAATCACAAGCTCCTTATCCGACTCGCAGACTATGTATGTATCATGAAACCGGCCAATTACATTCAAATCGCCAAAAGCTTTTTTATCCCAGATTTGCGCCTGTTCGATAGCAGGAGGTCGGAGATCGGAAGTCGGAGCTTGCCCGCCGTCAGTCTGGCGGGGTCGGAAGTCGGAAAAGGAATCGGAAAAAGAAGCTGGAAAGCTGCGATAACCGGCAACAGGCTCGGAAACAGAAAGCTTTTCCTGCATGGGCAATGGTCTGTCGCTCCATCCCGCCCTTTCAACGATTTCCAATCCCCTTTTCACAGCCTCCTTTACAGCTTCATGAACCGTGTTTTGCTCAGCAAACCTGACCTCCTGCTTTGCCGGATGAACATTTACATCCACCCGGTCATGCGGCAGATTAATAAAAAGAACCGCCACAGGAAATCTGCCCTTCATCAATCTTTGTTCATATCCTTCAAACAGGGCATGCTGAACAACCCTGTCCCGCACAAACCTGCCGTTCACATATACATAGATTCCCCGAGATGTGGTCCGGTCAACACCGGATGACGATATCCAGCCGGCCACAGAGATATTGTTGCCATCAAACTCTATCCTGCGCAAATCTCCTTTTAAACCGCTGCCAAGAACATCCACGACCCTGTCAAAAGGATCAGATGCAACAGACCAGCCTTTGACAACCCTTCCATTGTGATTTAGCAAAAATTTCACATCAGACCTGCCCAGCCCAATACTTGAAATAATATCTGCGATATGCCCAAACTCCGTATTGACGCTCTTTAAAAACTTTCTCCTTGCGGGCACATTAAAAAAAATCTGCTTTACTGTAACCATGCTGCCGGTAGGCGCTCCGATTTGAGAAACCTTTTTAATCTTTCCTCCATGGACTATTATCTCAACGCCTGCATCAGAAGCCTTATCCCTGGTAACAAGAGAAAATTTTGATATCGAGGCAATGCTTGGAAGCGCCTCGCCCCTGAAGCCGAGACTCTTTATGGAAAACAGGTCTTCATCCCTGTAAATTTTGCTGGTCGCATACCTCTCTATAGCAAGAAGCGCGTCATCTTTGTTCATGCCGATTCCGTTGTCTGAAACACGGATAAGGGACCGGCCCCCGCTTTCAATCTCGATTGCGATCCGGCTGCTGCCCGCATCGAGCGCGTTTTCGACAAGCTCCTTTACAACAGAAGCCGGCCTCTCCACGACCTCGCCCGCAGCTATCCTGTTTGACAGGTTTTCAGGAAGTATTCTTATTTTAGACATGATATTATTAAAATATAATCACGAAAGCACGAAAGTACGAAAGTACGAAAACACGAAAAGAAATGTGTGTTGCACCACGAAGAACACGAAGGTGATGTTGTTTCAGGGCGTTACACTCCCTACGAGTGGTCAGGACTTGATGCTGGTCTAGGAATGACATTTTACGAGTTCAGCAAACTTTTTACCATGCTTTTTTTCGTGTTTTCGTACTTTCGTGCTTTCGTGTTAATCTTTTCTTTTTTACTCTTCCGTGGCAAATAATTTGTGGGCTAAAAATTCCGCATCCTTTGGCGACAGGTTGAATTTTAAACACGCGGCTTCTATAAGCTTCTTTACATTTTTCTCCTGCTCATATTTCCGCTTGTCTAAAACCCACTTTACCGCTTTCCTCAAATTTTCCCCTTTTGGCTGAACAGTCATAGCCTAAATTCCTTTTGTTATGGGTTTTACCACAGAGAACAATAATATGTTACCACGAAGGGCACGAAGGACACGAAGATAAAGAAAAATCCTTTGCCCTTCGTGGTAAATACAAATTTCTTTTCGTGCTTTCGTACCTTCGTGCTTTCGTGTTAATCTTTTTATCTTTTATCCCTTCGTGTTCTTCGTGAGCTTCGTGGTGCAATATGCTTTTATATTTCGGCTTTTCGCTTATGAAAATCTGTGGCCTGTTCAAAATTATAAGCTGTTTTCAAAAGAATTCCCTCGTTAAAATGGCTTCCCATTAACTGCATCCCTATTGGAAGGCCGGCCGCTGAAAATCCGCAGGGAACCGACATGCCCGTGATGCCTGCCAGATTTGCCGGGATTGTAAAAATATCCGACAGATACATGGTAAGAGGGTCCTGGGTTTTTTCACCTGTCTTAAAGGCAGGGGTTGGAGCAACCGGCGAAAGAATCACGTCGCAGGTTTTAAACGCATTCTTGAAATCTTCCATGATCAATGTGCGCACCTGGGTCGCCTTCTTGTAATATGCGTCATAATAGCCGGCTGAAAGTGAGTATGTACCCAGAATGATGCGCCTTTGCACTTCCGGGCCAAACCCTTTTGACCTTGTACTCTGGTACATATCTATGAGTTCTTTTTTTTCTTTGTCCCTGAAACCGTATTTTACGCCGTCATACCTCGCAAGATTGGAACTGGCCTCGGAAGGAGCAATCACATAATAGGTCGCAACAGCATATTTTGTGCGGGGAAGCGACACTTCAACACAAACAGCTCCGAGATCTTCAAGCACACTTATCCCATTTTTCACGGCAGCGAAAACATCCTTATCTAACCCTTCGGCTTTATGATATTCCACAGGTATGCCCACAGTAACACCGCTTAAACCCTCCCTGCAAAACGAAGTATAATCAGGAACATCTTCAGGCACTGATGTGGAATCTTCAGGATCATAACCTGAAACAGCGTTCATCAATATACCGCAATCCATAACATCCTTTGTTACCGGCCCTATCTGGTCAAGAGATGAAGCAAAAGCCACAAGGCCGAACCTGGAAACCCTTCCATACGTGGGCTTCATCCCAACAACGCCGCAGTGGGAAGCAGGCTGGCGTATGGACCCGCCTGTATCCGAACCAAGAGAGCCCAAACACATGTCTGCGGCAACCGCCGCTGCTGATCCCCCGCTGGAGCCGCCGGGAATGCAACTTAAATCCCAGGGATTATGCGTAACCTTCATGCCCGAGTTTTCCGTGGATGAACCCATGGCAAATTCGTCCATGTTGGTCTTTCCGACAATCACAGCCCCGGCTTTTTTCAGTTTTTTTATAACAAAAGCATCGTAAGGCGGCACAAAATTATCTAAAACCCTTGATGCGCAGGTTGTACGAAGCCCCTTTGTGCAGATAAGATCCTTTATACCAAGAGGAATCCCTGTAAGTGGAGTAATATTCCCCTTTGATATTTCGCTGTCAGCATCATCGGCCTGCTCCATTGCCGATTCCGCGGCAACTGTAATATATGCGCCCACCTCTTTCTCAACAGAATCTATGCGGTCAAGAACAGACCTGGTAAGCTCCTTTGAAGATATCTTCCCTTTCCTTAAAAGATCGGAAGCCTCATGTATTGTAAGTTCATATAAATTCATATTTGCCTAAGTCGCTACGCTTCAATTTTAAACGTTGAATGTTAAATTTTGAATTAAAAATTAACCCTTATCCCCTGATCCCCGACCCCTGATAACCTCTGGCACTTTACGAGTTTATCACCTTTGGAACTATAAAATTTCCGTTCTCTTTTTCAGGAGCATTTGCGAGAGCTTTGTCCCTGTCAAGCGATTCTTTCACATTGTCTTCCCGGAAAGCATTGTTTAAAAAAATTGCATGGGAAGTCGGGAGCACTCCCTTTGTGTCAACACTATTAAGCGTGTCAACATATTCCAGTATCTTTCCTGTCTGACCCGCGAGCCTGTCTATGGATTTTTCATCCAGATCAAGCCGCGCAAGCTTTGCCACATGCACAACCTCGTCTTTGGTAATTTTCATGATGTTATATCCTTAATAAATTTACCGCAGAGAACACATCTGCGAGCTCTGTGGTAAATCATTTTCGAACAACTATAGGCTTAAACTTATTCTTTTTTAACCTGCTTAACATATCCCTGGCTTCGAACCTGTCTTTGAATTTGCCTATTCTCACCCTGTACCATATCCCCTTTTCAGGGATTTTAGCCGTGGTTGTATATGCAGGATATCCTTTTGCCTTAAGCTGATTAACCATCTTACCCGCGGCTTTCAGATCTTTTAATGAAGCCACCTGGATTGTAAAACCGTCTCCGGTTTTGGCCTGACCGGTTGAAGCTGTCTTTATCTGCCGCGGCGACGGCCGTACATCAACTTTTTTTTCAGGCTGTTTCTTTTTTGGGGGAGGCGTATCGGATGACCTGACATTCTTCTTTGTATCTTTCAGCGCCTCGTAAAAACTCAGATCAATCCTGCCTGTTCCCGTATCCGGATCAACCTTTAACCGCTTTTTTTCCTTCTTTAAAACAGCCTCTTTTAATGCAACCAGCTCTTTTTGAAGCTTTTCTATATCAAATTTTACAGGAGTTGTCCCCCTTCCCACAAAGATCCCCAGAACAAACATCCATATAGAAACAAAGGATATTATACCGATCCATACAGCTGTGCCGTTATCCATCAACCCCAAAAGTTTTTTTTTCTTTTTCTTCACTTTATTTCCCCTAATTTCCAAAAAAAGTTTGAGTCGCTGCGTTCCATCTTTTTATATGAAATTGGCTGCGCCAAAGGCGCATTCCTTAACTTTAGGCACTTATAAGCCTACATCTTTTCAGGCGCAGACACACCCAAAAGCGCAAGCCCGTTTCGTATGATCTTTTTAACGGCAATGATTAGATAAAGACGGCCGGCCGTTAATACCGGATCATCCGTCAAGACCCTGTGTTTATTATAATAGGCATGAAAAGATGACGCAAGGTTCATCAAATAAAATGTTACGCGATGGGGTTCCATAGACTCTGCGCTGCATTTTACTGTTTCAGGATAAGCGGTCATGGTTTTAATCAGATTGATCTCTTCAGGCTCCTTAAGCATGTCCATTGCCCTGTCATCCCACTCTATTTTTTCTATTCCTGCTTCACGCCCCTTTCTAACTATGCTCGATATCCTGGCATGAACATATTGAACATAAAAAACCGGATTGTCGTTTGTCTTTTTTTTCGCTGTCTCAAGATCAAAATCAAGGGGACTTTCATGATGACGTGTCAAAAAAATAAACCTTGCCGCATCAGCTCCAACCTCATCTATTACATCTTTTAAAGTAACAAATTGACCTGACCTTGTTGACATGGCTACGGGCTCTCCTCCGCGCAAAAGATTGACAAGCTGAATCAGAATTACGCTAAACCTGTCTTTGCTGTATCCAGCCGCCTCTATTGAGGCTTTTATGCGAGGAATATATCCGTGGTGATCAGCCCCCCATATATCTATTACACGCTCAAACCCGCGCTCAAACTTGTCTTTGTGATATGCTATATCTGAAGCAAAATATGTTGTCTGTCCGTTGTTGCGGACAACCACGCGATCCTTTTCATCTCCAAAGTCGGTTGTCTTAAACCAGTGCGCCCCGTCCTTTTCATATATAATATCCTGGCTGCGAAAACCATTTAAAACCTTGTCAACCTTCCCGGAATCATAAAGACTCTGCTCGCTGAACCAGTTGTCAAACTCCACGCCAAAGAATTTAAGATCCTCCCGAATGCCTGCAATAATCTTTTCCGCCGCAAAACGCGCGCAATAGAGTATCGCCTCCTCTTCATCCTGACCGAGAAGATCGTTTCCTTTATGCTCCTTAATCTGTATGGATAGATCACGGATATAATCCCCCTGATAACAGTCATCAGAAAACTGTATATCCTCTCCAAAGCTTTCCCTGTACCGAAGAAAAACGGAAAGCCCAAGTGTCCTTATCTGCCTGCCGGAATCATTTATATAGTATTCCTTTTGAACATCATATCCGCAAAACAAAAGGATATTTGCCACAGCATCTCCCACAGCAGCGCCGCGGCCATGCCCTACATGCAGAGGCCCGGTAGGGTTGGAACTTACAAATTCCACCTGGATTTTCCTGCCGCGTCCGACATCTGAAGCGCCGTACCCGGCATCCTCCTCATGAATCCTGCGCAAAACAGTATGCCAGGACAGGTTATTTACGAAAATATTTATAAAACCCGGCCCTGCTATTTCTGCTTTCGCAACAATCCCGTCAGAATCATTTATATGTTTAATGACAAACTCTGCGATCTTTTTCGGAGACATCTTCTGGACCGACGCCGAAACCATTGCGATATTTGTTGAAAAATCACCATGGGACTCTATCCTTGGAACTTCAACCTCGATATCAGGAAATTCAGATGACGGCAGATCACCTTTTTTATACGCATCTAACGATGCGTTAAGTATCAAATCTTTTATCTTCTGCTTCATTATTGCTATAAATTCCAATCTATTCGTGTTCTTCGTAGTGCAACACACATTTCTTTTCGCACTTTCGTGTTAACCTTTTTTTCAGACAATATCTTTTAATTCATAAAGATTTTTCATTCCCAAGTCAAGAAGCTTTGCCTGAAGCTCAATTTAATATTGACTTACTTTATTGCCTGATTTATATGTTTACAATAATTACAGGCTGAAGCCTGTTGCGTATTTAAAAAACTAGAAAAATTCAGCAAGTTAAGCCACGAAGGTAAGTTAGTATCAAGAAGATACTGTCTTTAGCTCGTGGTTTTTTTTTGCAATAATGGAGGAAATTATGAAAAAAGGAATTATGTTAGCGCTGTTATTTACATTGTCCTGCATTTTGGCAGGCCCGGCATCAGCCCATTTTGGAATGGTTATTCCCTCGGATTCCATGGTAATGCAGGAAGACAACAAAACCGTAAATGTAACACTATCCTTTTCCCATCCTTTTGAAGGGATCGGTATGGAGCTTGTAAAACCGGAAACTTTCGGAGTTATAGCCAACGGCAAAAAAAACAACCTCCTTGGCAATCTCACAAAAACCAAGATCATGGATCACGCTGCATGGAAGGCCGACTACAGGATAAAAAGACCCGGCATTTACATGTTTTACATGGAACCCAAACCTTACTGGGAACCTGCGGAAGACTGTTTCATAGTTCATTACACAAAGACTGTTGTCACCGCTTTTGGTGATGATGAAGGCTGGGACGAAGAAATCGGCCTGAAAACAGAAATAGTGCCGCTTTCAAAACCATTCGGGCTTTATGCCGGAAATGTTTTCCAGGGAATTGTCAAACTGGACGGCAAAGCTGTTCCATACGCTGAAGTTGAAGTCGAATATTACAATCAGAGCGGAAAGCTTAAAGCTCCCACAGATTACATGGTAACACAGACCATAAAAGCGGATCAAAACGGCGTCTTTACTTATGCAGCTCCAAAAGCCGGTTGGTGGGGTTTTGCAGCGCTGAACACCTCGGATAAAAAAATAAAACATAACGGCGAAGACAAGGATATTGAAATCGGAGCGGTTATATGGGTTGAATTTCATAATATGAAATAAAACAAAAAAAAGTTAGAAGTTACGAGTGCGCTAAAGTTAATGAGTCGCTACACTCCATTTTTTATATAAAATTGCCTGTGCCAAAGGCGCATACCTTAACTTTAGGCACTTATAACTTCTTTTATTAACCTAACACTTAACACCTATGCATATTTCTGAAGGAGTATTATCGCCGGCCATTCTTATAGGCGGCGCGGCTATTGCGGCGGCAGGGGTTTCTATTGGCCTTAAAGGGCTTGATCATGAAAAAATCCCGTCAATGGGAATCCTTTCCGCTGCTTTTTTTGTAGCCTCTCTTGTCCATGTTCCTGTAGGCCCTGCGTCAGCTCACCTGATCTTAAACGGCCTGCTGGGCCTCATACTCGGCTGGAAGGTTTTCCCTGTTATAATGGTAGCCCTTGCTCTCCAGGCATTCCTTTTCCAGTTTGGAGGCATTACTACCCTTGGTGTAAATACACTGAACATGGCTCTGCCCGCTGTAATATGCTATTATCTTTTTGGATGGTGTGTAAAAAAAAGCGTAAAACAGACCGTTTTCATTCTTGCGGTTTTTGCAGCAGGCTTTTCCGCTGTTCTTTTATCCGGACTGCTTGTGGGACTTTCCCTTTATCTGACTGGAGAGGCTTTTTTGCCCGTGGCAAAACTGATAGTTGTCGCCCATTTACCTGTGATGATCATTGAAGGATTTTTTACGACCGCCTGCGCCCTTTTTCTCAGAAAAGTAAGACCTGAAATTTTGGAGCAAACATAATCGCTCCAGGTATAATTACGAGGAAAATGATGTTTAAAAAAAACCATAAACACAAAACAATCCCATTTTTGTATCTGTTCCTGTTTATTCTACTAACAACATTTTCCGTTACGCCTGCTCTAGCGCACAAAGTTACTATATTTGCGTGGGTTGAAGGGGATACAGTGCATACTCAGAGCAAGTTCAGCGGGGGGAAAAAAGCCAAAGGCGCCCCTGTGACTGTTTTCGATACAGAAGGAAACAAGCTTATCGAAGGAAAAACCGATAAAAATGGTGAGTTTTCCTTTAAAATACCCAAAAAGAGCGGGCTTAAAGTTGTTCTGCACGCAGCTATGGGGCATGCTGCCGAATGGATAATACCAGTAGAAGAAATTGTGCCTGCATTAAAAAGCAGCGCTCCTTCATCTGATGTAAAAACCAGGCCCGAAACCATATCAGGTTTAACAGATGTCAATACAGCCGGAGAGCTGCTTGTCTCCACTTCTTCAGGCCTTACAAAGCAGGAAATCAAAGATTTAATTGAAGCAAGTCTGGACAAAAAGCTTGCGCCGGTTATCAATATGCTGGCGGATTTGCAGGATCGCAGCCCCGGCATAACGGAAATATTCGGCGGCATAGGGTATATATTCGGCTTGGCCGGCATTGCCCTGTATTTTGCAAACCGACGAAAGAAATTATAGGTTTTATTAACCACAGAGAATTTACTCTGTGTGCTCTGCGATCTCTGTGGTAATTTTTTTTACAACTGCAGATGGTTCGTGGACTTTATGGTAAAACTATGTGAAAATAAAAATTTATAAACTTATTTTTCACTACGGAGCAGACAGGCAATTAAATTTGAAAAGGGCTGACTGTTTGAACGCATTAGTGAGCCTTAAGAAAAAACAGCCGATCATAAGACATCTTTGGTATGATGTATTAATTTCAATTTACAAAGATGGTTTTCTTATATTTTTGTATGCTGTTTTTTTTAGGAGGCAAGTATAAATAAGTTGTACAGATTGCGCCGTAATTTTGTTTGTTTTCAAGGCGCGTTAAGGCGCGCATAACGAGTTATGTAAGCCTTGACGGAACACAGAAAACAAGCAAAAGGACAAGCAAGATGTATAAG
>JAUVHU010000058.1 GCA_030593145.1 Desulfobacteraceae bacterium | reverse complement strand
CCGTCACAGGTATGAATTCAACAATGCTTATAAAGACAAGCTTGAGGAAAAGGGGCTGGTAATAAGCGGCACATCGCCGAATGGAGAACTGGTTGAAATTGTGGAAATCAAAGACCACCCATGGTTTCTTGGCTGTCAATTTCACCCGGAATTTAAATCACGCCCAATGAACACTCATCCTCTGTTTAAAGATTTTATCAAGGCTTCTCTTAAGCAGGTAGAAAGCTAACCAGGATATTCCCCTGTAGAAATGGTTGCTTCAAGAAACCCAAACCTATATTGCCCGCATCAATAAATTTTTAGGTAATGAAGACGTGTCAGGATGAGTTACTTATTTATTTCTGGGCGTTTCGAGGGTTTTCTTAAATTCGGAGGAATCACCCAGAAGGTTAACAGAATGACTGCAAAAAAAAGTGCATACACGATCACAAATGTTAGTTCACTAAAATCAAAAAACATGATTTTGTGAATCCATTCCTGCATAAAGCTTGTTTCATATACCTGATCCTGACCCCCTCTTACTCTCAAGTAATTTTCCCATTCAGTGAGAGGGCAAATCATGCCGACCAAAGATTCGCAGAAAACAATGCCCATCGCCAAGATGTGACAGATACGAAATTTTGCATTTTTAGCGAATTCCTGTTTTGTAAAATATCCGATCCAGATAAATATGAACCCAAGAACAACAAAAACGACAAAAACGAAATGTATCAACAAGATTAGATCTGCTGCTAACAAGTATTTGCTGTAGACCGGATTCATATTGTTCCTCTTTTTTGGGACTTAAGTCGTCAAGTAAAAATAACTTATACATCTTGCTTGTCCTTTTGCTTGTTTTCTGTGTTCCGTCAAGGCTTACATAACTCGTTATGCGCACCTTACGCGCCTTGAAAACAAACAAAATTACGGCGCAATCTGTACAACTTATTTATACTTGCCTCCTAACCGGACACTAAATGGCACGGAACCGGATTGAACCTTTCTTTTCCTGATTTTGGGTTTATAATGAAACAGAATTTCATGGGTTACATTTACTAAACTTTCACATCTTTTGCAAACTAAGGGAGATGTTATGAAAAGAGTTCTGGTGTACCTTGGTTTCGTGTTCTTGCTAAGCGGACTGCTTTCAGCTTCGTGTTCGGAAAATCAGATGATCGATAAAAGGGGAAACTACGATTGGGCGGAAAAACGCGTCGCAATGGTACAGCAACTGCGCGCGTACGGTAGTAAGGATGAGCGGGTGCTAAAAGCTATGAGTACTGTTCGGCGTCACAAGTTCATTCCTGAAGAATATCTCGGTGTTGCCCCACCTTATGGGAACCACCCCTGTCCCATCGGTTATGATCAGACGATCTCGCAACCCTATATTGTTGCTTATATGACAGAAAAACTGAATATTCAGACCGGAGAAAAGGTGCTTGAAATCGGTACCGGGTCAGGATATCAAGCCGCCATTCTTGCCGAGTTGGGCGCGAAGGTTTACAGCATTGAGATCATACCCGAACTGGCAAATCATGCTCGTAAAGCTCTGACCACAGAGGGGTATGAGCAGGTCAAGGTGCTGACTGGTGATGGTTATAAAGGCTGGCCGGAACATAGTCCTTTTGATGCCATTATAGTAACCTGCGCGCCGGAAAATATCCCGCAAGCCTTGGTAAATCAATTAAAAGAAGGTGGGCGAATGATTTTGCCCCTCGGTGTCTACATTCAACGCCTGGTTATCCTTCGCAAAAAATCAGGACGTATAGAAAAAGTTGATGATATTCCCGTTCGGTTTGTGCCAATGGTGCGCTGATCATAAGCCTTCCGCTATGAAAATATAGTTTTTTTGGAGTTGCTGAGAAGGAATAAAGAGATTTATTACTGGAAGTCCAAAAAAGGCGGGGAAATTGATTTTATCGTCAAACAGGGCCTTAATATCACAGAGGCTATACAGGTTTGTTATTCTTTAGAAAGTGAAAGGACCAGACAAAGAGAAATGCAGGCGCTGATAGAGGTAAAGGATTAAAAGCAGGGCGACTTACTGTAATTACCGATGATGAAGAAACGACAGTTTATGTCGATTCTTCTCATGGTCAGGACAAAATCAATATCATCCCCCTGTGGAAATGGCTGCTTCAAACTCAAAAATAATATATTTTAATATGATACAAGGTTTTCAGAACATCGATTTGTGATTTTCTCGGCATGCAATTCGAATAACATATCCCTATGCAAGAATCAGGTTTAATAGTTTACTACGTTATATATTTCTCCCTTATAAACCGATGTACCGCAAGCCTTTCCATGCTTAAAAGATAGTTATTTACTTATTTATGGACGTAAGCCTAATCAGTTCTTCCATAACTTCTTTGCCTAAAGTTCGCGTGTTTTTTTCACTTCCGCTTGGATAAGAAAGATCAACACCCAACTTTTTTTCTTCAATAATTTTTTTCAATAAAGGTTTTGCTGACTCATATTTTTGTGTTTCTATATTAATCACTCTGATGGTCGAATTTTCATATCTCTCAATGCGGTATTTGCCTTTGGAAAATTCCAGAAATGCAACTTCAGCGATTCCATACCCTTCTGCTGGTTGCGTAATTGGCCCTTTTGAGCTTTCAAGAAGATGCAAAACAAAACCTTTCAGAGTATGTCTAAGGTACTCCATCATTGGAGGGATTTCTGCTTCAGATTCTTTTTTCAAAATGTCTCTGATCAAACCAATAACCGTATTATCCATGTCTGTTTCATCAGACCAGAATAACCAAGACTTTTTATGAGGGCCGAGTGTGTTTTTATCCAGCATTTCGTATTCTTCAGATAGTCCCTTATGTTTGTTTGATGGAGTCAAGAAAACCATTGTTACTTCAACTTGATCATCAACTTCAATATCCTTCAGAATTGCTTCAAATTCTTCCTTAAATTGTTTTGGACTTGCTGATTGCGCTTTAATCTTACTTTCAATTGCGATGCGATGGGTTTCAGTAAGTTCTTCTTTGTTATTTGGTTGTTTGAATGTGGGCTTAAAAATCCTAATTTCGATATCAACAACTCTTCGTTTTTTACCCAAGCTATATGGGGACTCTAATAAAATATCTGCTCGGATGGGTTTAGCATCATTTATAATATTGCTGAATCTGTTTTCTTCGCCACAAGATCGGGCAATTGCCTCGAGGAAATGACGTAAAAAGATATCGCTTAATCCATGAGATTGGTTTGGTGATAGTAGAAAGGCCAACATAGCACTTAAGTTTTCCTCATTCAGTCTGCCTTTACCTTGGCTCAACACGTCAAAAATATTCATTTAACCGTGTCTCCTCTATTTTTAGGATTTCTGTACCAACCCCGATCTACCACTTTGAGAACATACCCTGATCTCAGACCCCGGAGGTGTCCTGAATACTTTCCATGTCGAGTTCAGGGTTGCTACGTTTCGGTAGAATCCAAACAATTCGGGCTTGCTGGGCACGAGTATATGTTTGTTAGGCCCATCCCTGCAGATTACTCCATCAAGTTTGTGGTCTATAACTTTGCCCTAATTGAATTAAAAAGTTTCTTTTCGACAACGCCCTTTGATGGCATCTTATGTCGAATGCCAGAGGTCGTCGCGCCATCGAAAATAGCTGTAACCTTTATCTTTGTGGTATTTTCGTCCAACAAGGTAGCAAAGATATTCAGCCTGTAGCCAACCGCCTGCCAACCACCTCCTAGCACTTGAGCTGCTATGGATGGCGGATATACCCACTCATCGATGGTTCGGGGTTTGTCAACTTGAGCAGGGGCATCTACGCCTATGAAAACATGTTGCTTAGTGCTGAGTAGCCCGCTATCTTTATCTATGGTTGCGATTTCTAATCCCATTTCTGATACACTCGCTACCAAGGCACCCCATGTCCGGTTGAATGATGCTTGGAATGCTTGAATATCTTCGATCGGCGCAACATTTCTTGGTGTGGTTGCACAGCCCAAAAGTAGAACTATAATGCTTAGCATTAGCAGTTTCTTCATTTTCCCTCCTTTGCCTTTTTAATAGACCTCAAAGCTGTTATATGTTTTAAACATTTTTCTTTTTAAAGGCTTTTCTGACAATGATATGATATAGAGTTCCCCTGAGCATCGATTCGTGATTTTTTAGGCATACAATTCGAATAACATATCACTATCCCACACAATTACTCGTTAAAAGCTTAACAGTAACTTTTATAAACTAATGTCCCGAACAGGACCGTAGGTTAATTCCCAATGGTGAATTTGCCCCGCCCAGTTTTCTTGAACTGTGTTTACAATTTGTTTGTGTGAATCGTGGTGCTTTGGCTGCAAGGCCATAAGAAATACTACATGAGGCGTTGAGAATGCCTCAACATATGAGCCAGCCGTAACCTTACTTAGGGAACCCAGCAAACGTTGGATGAATTTGATTCTCTTCTCCCGGATAAAGTGCTGATAGATCAAGAGTGACTTACCAGATTGCCAAAGAGATGAGACTTCACGCCAGTATAAGTATTTTGATGAGTACTTTCGGCCATAAGGCTTGGACTTTACCTCCAGACCATTATCAGGATCAATAAACACAAAGTTACTGCTTTGCGCTTGTTCAGCAAGTGAGCTGAACCATGTAGCACGATCATTTGCTGCATCCGGTACATAATTCGAGAAAAACTCGGTATTTTTGAGAAGCTCTGTTTCTTCAATGAGGTTGACTCGCCTTTTCTGGTTATGCGCTAATATCTCTTTTAGGCTGTAGTATAGAGCTTGGTCATACTTTGACCATTTTTGGGGTTCTTTGAGATAGGAGGTAAACTTTCCATCTGTACTTCCATCATCAGCAGTTAGCATCCAAGCCACTAACAGTTGAAAGTCACCTGCACGACTTATAGAGCGTAGAAGCCCATACTTTCTATAGTCGTTGATATCTCCGAAATATTGATCCTTCATGCTGATCTCTTATACGTCCAACAAATTAAATGTTAAGAAATAAATCAGTGCCATTTGATATTAGTAGATTATTTCCTGATTTTAATTGTATGCTATATCGCATTGTTTTTAATGAAAAAGCAAGAATTATGTCATTCCAAAAACCTCACAGCTCTGCTTGAGAATAGTGTAACATCTCAATAAATTTGGGCAATTCCCGGAAACTGTGATTTTTCGTCATTGTGAGGAGCGTCAGCAACGAAGCCACGCCACGGCGGGGCTTCGCTTTGCTCCTGTCTGCGTGCGGAAACGCACAGGCAGGCGCAATGACCGATGCCCGATGATACCGGAACTTATTGAGAAGTTACAATGCTTCCGAAGAATTCTGCGAAAGGGCTTGATGGGTTGAATAATAAGTGGGATTTTTACTTTTTTTGGCCGGTTCATTAGCCAGCCTTCAGCACCACGTTTTCTTTATAAAAGGCATTTTTATCCAAAAGGCACGGTAACTCTCTATGCTTTCTCCTGAATCTGCACCATGATCCGGTCGTCTTCCAGCTTGACAGGGTAGGTGCGAACCGGCCTTGGCGATTTGAGCATTTTCCCCAGGGTTGTCAAAAACCCTGTTCCCTTTAGCCATTGGACTACGTTTCCATCAGTAACATCAAATTGAGAGCCATGTCGCGGGCATGTCACCACGGCGCCATCAAGCCGGCCACGTGATAGCTTTCCTCCCATGTGTGGGCAGCGGTTATCGGAAGCGTAGTAATTGTCGCCGACCCTGATTAGAAGTATTTCTTGTCTTTTGATTAGGACTTCTTTCATGGCTCCTTTGACAAGCTCACCTGTCTTGCCGACTTCGATCCAACTACTCATTTACTTTACCTCCTGGTAGGATGCGACATTCAATATCAGGTCAAATTTTGTGTTTAATTGCTCATAAAACTAAAAAATTATGGCAGGAATCAGAAGAAACGTAAAGAATATTCAACAAAGTAGACTTTTTTGTGACCGTTGATAACGGGTAGTAAAAAGTTCGGTGTGGACCGGCTGATAAACGGAGTTTTATAAAAAACCCTTGCAATAAAGTCTGGTTAGTGTACAAATTTATTATACGACAGATTCAGCCGAAAGGAGTTTCCAATGACCTCAAAGGCGAAGTTAAAACCAATCGGTAGCAAAAAGAGCTGGTGGTTCGGAGCAGGTATCGGCATTATCTTGACTGTCATAATGGTGCTGGCATCCGGTTTTATGATTGAAACCACCAACACCGATACTTTTTGCGTTTCCTGCCATGTCATGACACCCTTTCGAACAGCATGGCAGAATTCGGTTCACGGAGGACAGAATCCTCAAGGGTTTGCAGCCCAGTGCGTCGACTGTCACCTCCCTCATGGTGATTTCTTTCAGTTTCTCACGGTCAAAGCCAAGACCGGTACAAGTGATGTCATTCATAACCTGTATATCGATCCATATACCTATGACTGGGATGACGCCACAGAAAAAAACCGGCTGAAGTTTACCTTTGACAGCGCCTGTCGTCGTTGCCATCATGTGTTAACACCACCGGGTATGAAACGAGGCGGATTTCGTGCACATCGGGCGTACTTAAGGGGAGAAACAACCAAAAGATGCGCTGAGTGCCATCCCCATGTCGGGCACAAAGATATGATTGAGGCTGCTAATCAATATTTCAAAAAAGATGTCTAACAAATTCATTTTATAGCTAAGTTGAGCGATTTTTCGCGAATCCTTATGCGCAAGAGATCAGTGCAGATCGAGCCCCAAAACGCTCAATTTAAATTATAGCATAAATAGATAGACTTTTTAGTTGAAAGGAGGATCCTATGAGGCGGTCGTTTGGCAAGATAGGAATTATCTGTTCAGCCCTGCTGCTGGTCGGACTGGTAATCGGTGTATGGGCACAATCACAGAATCTCAACCTTGCAGCAAAGGAAATAGTAATCAAGAGGGGTTTCACCAAGGAGGCTTTAAGCTGTATCGAATGCCACGGCAAGAAGATGCCTGGCACTATGGAAAGCTGGAGAACAAGCCGTATGGCCCATGCCGGGATTTCATGTATAGACTGCCATAAGGTGGAGAAAAGCTCACCAATGGCAAGCCAGTGTGAAGGCGTCAAGGGTACCGATACCTATATATCTCCCATGGTCTCATCAAAAACATGCTCAAGATGTCACCCCCAGGAAGTCGAACAATTTTTAAGAAGCGGTCATGGCAAACTTGCCAGTTCAGCAGTCTGTGATCCGAAAAGGGCGGGTCTCATAAAATTGATGTATCATTATGAAGGAGCTGCATTTATGAACAAAGGCAAGCTCGACCTTTCTACCGGATTGACTCCTGAGGGACAGCCTGCTTACGTTCGTGCCTCTCGGGCAGCCGGTTGCCAGATGTGTCACGGCACCCAGGTGGAGCTGGGACCTGACAATAAACCTATTAATGAAACTTGGCCGGGTGGTATCGGCACCCGGTATCCTGATGGCTCTATAGGAACCTGTACTGTATGTCATACAAGGCATAAATTTTCCATTGCCGATGCCAGAAAACCTGAGGCCTGCGGTGCCTGTCACTTGGGGCCGGATCATCCTGACATCGAGATATATTATGAAAGCAAACACGGTCAGATCTTCCATGCCCAAAGCGATGAGTGGAAATGGGACAGTCCTCCTGACGCATGGGAACCTGGTGATTATACTGCGCCAACCTGCGCCACATGTCATATGAGCGGTATCGGTGAACTGGCCACCACCCACAGTGTCAATGACCGGTTGAAATGGGACCTGATGCACAAAAAAAGTGTAATTCGCAGTGGTGAGCGTGGTGACGGTGAAAAGGGTGATAAATTGATGAGGAAGGTCTGTGCCAACTGCCACGGCAAGACCCATACAGATGTCCAAAGAAAAAGCCTGGATAATATTGTTGAACTATACAACAAGCAGTGGGCCGGTGCGGTTAAGATGAAGAAAGAGCTGGCAGACAAGGGCCTGTTAAAGAAAGATCCCTGGAAGGACGGATTTCAGGAAATGATGTACTATTTATGGCATCATACAGGAAGACGGGCTCGTCAGGGTGCTGCAATGAACGCACCTGACTATGCACACTGGCACGGTACATTCCAGATGTTCCAGGTTTACAAAGATATAGAAGACATTTATAACTACCGGATGAAGAACAACAAGATTGAGGAACTTAGTACAGTGATGAGTTCCGCTCCTTATTAAGTTCGATTTCATATTACAAAGGATTCTCTTACTCTGAAAAAATCCCCGCTTTCTGGCGGGGATTTTTTTTTATAATAGGAGTTTTTTTGATGCGTTGAAGGATAGATACAAAGTAGGGAATAAACCGATGTACCGCAAGCCTTCCTATGCTTAAAAGATAGTTGTTTACTTATTTATGGGCGCAAGTTCTCCCCAATTTCAAGTTTCAAGCCGTGAACGGCTACCCCGATAATTCATAAACATTTTTCTTGATTCTAATATTATGTATAATGTGCAGGATACTAAGAGTATTTTAATCCAATCAAATAATCCAAGAGGAACTATTTTAAAAGCAACATTTAATGGTGTATAAAGTACAGCAAGCTGCATTAATACTGAAATGATTACCGAACCGATTAGAAATCTGCTTGTTTCGATATTAATTTTGAAATTTTTTGCTCGGTATGTTAACACGTTGAATAATTGGAATATAATTAGAGTTGTAAAAGCGATTGATCTTGCCTTGTCGGACTCGACCCCGTAACTATAAAACATAAAAAGTGTTCCTATTCCCATTACGAAGCCAACTATCAAAATATTTTGAATAACCTCTTTAGAGATTATATTTTCCTTTCTTTTTCTTGGTGGATTTTTCATAATATCTTTGCTGAAGGGATCTAATCCTAATGCTAAGCCCGGCAAGCCGTCTGTTAATAAATTTACCCATAGTATCTGAATGGCTATTAAAGGGAGGGGCCAGCCAATAAGAATTGCTAAAAAAACAACAAGTATTTCTCCTAAATTTGAAGAAAGAGTATATTGGACAAATTGTTTAATGCTGTTATAAATACCTCTTCCTTCTTCAACTGCGTTTACAATTGCGGCAAAATTATCGTCTGTTAGCACCATATCGGAAGCTTCCTTGGCAACATCTGTTCCTGTAATGCCCATCGCGATACCAATATCAGCTTTTTTAAGAGCAGGGGCATCATTAACACCATCACCAGTCATAGCAACAATATGTCCTTTCTTTTTTAAAGCATTTAATATTCTCACTTTATGTTCCGGACTCACTCTTGCATAAATTACTATGGCTTCTATTATTCTATCCAGCTTTTCGTCACTTAATTTATCTAACTCATCTCCGCTTAATGCTTTGTCACCTTCTTTAAATAAGCCCAATTCTTTAGCTATTGCAACTGCAGTTAATTTATGATCTCCAGTGATTACAATAATCTCAATGCCGGCAGTTCTACATTTTACAATCGCTTCTTTAACTTCCTTTCTTGGAGGATCAATCATCGCCTGTAACCCAACAAAAATTAAATCCTTCTCTACTTCTTCCGGCGTTGACTTATACTTTTCAGTTAATGGTTTATATGCAAAGCCTAAAACTCTCAGGGCTTTATTAGCCATATCCTGATTAATGTTCAGGATTCTTTTTTTGTCTTCTTCAGTTAATTTTTTTACCTTGCCATTGATATCGATGTATTCGCATTTAGTCAGGATTACATCCGGCGCTCCCTTAACATAGGCAGCATTTTCTCTATTGATTTTATGAATTGTTGTCATGCATTTTCTTTCAGAATCAAATGGAATCTCATCTATCCTTGGAAAATGTTTTTCTAACTCTTTCTTTTTAAAACCTGCCTTGATAGCTGAAACAAGCAATGCTCCTTCAGTTGGATCTCCAAATATTTTCCATCGGTTATTATTATTCAACCTGGAGTCATTGCATAAAATACCAATCCTTAATAAGAATTCAATATTTTTTGTGTCTAATACTTCACTGCCTGCTGGAATAAACTTACCTTCCGGGCCATACCCTTCGCCGGTAACTTTAATCAGAGCATTGTTGACGTAAATTTCCCTTACAGTCATTTCATTTTTTGTTAAAGTTCCTGTCTTATCAGAGCAAATATAATTAGTACAACCAAGGGTTTCAACTGCGGGAAGCTGTCTGATCAAAGCATTTCTTTTGGCCATCCTCTTAACTCCAAGGGCTAAAGAAATCGTGACAACGGCAGGCAAACCCTCTGGAATTGCCGCTACAGCCAAAGCAACAGCGGCCAGAAACATTTCGCTTGCATAAGCAGTTTCAATTAAACCTATCGTTAAATATTGCCTTAAAACACCAACTCCAAAAACAACAGCGCAAATTCCAATTGTAACAACTCCAAGCCATTTACCAAACTGTTTTAACTTTTTTTGCAAAGGGGTGAGTTTTTCCTTTACCTCCTGAACCATTTCAGCAATTTTGCCTATTTCCGTATTCATACCTGTATTAGTTATCACAGCCCTTGCATGGCCTTTTGTTATAATTGTTCCCATAAAAACCATATTCTCTTGATCTGTTACTTGTATGCCTTCTTTAAGGGAGTTAATAACTTTTGTTGATGGAACAGACTCGCCTGTTAATGATGCTTCATCTACTTGAAATACGGCAATCTGAATTAACCTTGCATCAGCAGGAACTTTACTTCCGGTTTCTAATAGAATTATATCGCCGGGAACCAATTCTTTAGAATTTATCTCTATTTCCTGTCCATTCCGAATAACTTTCGCTTTTAATGCAGTTAATTTTCTTAATGCTTCAATAGCTTTTTCTGCTTTATATTCCTGAACAAAACCAAACACACCATTAAGAACTACTATTATTGAAATAACAATTGCATCTAATCTTTCTCCAATTAACAAAGAAATAACAATAGCTGCTAAAAGAATTACAACAATAAATGAAGTGAATTGCCTGACAAATATTTGAAGTGGCGTAATCTTTTTTCTCTTTTCTATCTCATTAATTCCATATTTATCTAATCTTTGTTCAGCCTTTTTTTTAGTTAAGCCTTTTCCAGAAGTTTTTAATGACTTTAAAACTTCTTTTACGTTTAAAGAATAATAATTTTCACCCATTTCTTTTTTCTCCGCTACCCAGTTTGGCTTCAGCATCAGGCCAAATTTTGTGTTTAATCATTTTGCGGTCTGATTGCTCCAATGCTCATTGCCAAGACGTGATAAATGAGGAAGATTAGTTTAGAGCCATGCCGATGACCAGGCCAACGGCAATTCCAAGACCTATAAATATTGAACCGACTACGATTCCCACTGCAATGTTTTTTTCTTCTAACTGTTTTGATGTATTAAACGGGGTCATTCTGTCAAACATTTTATAACCTATCATCATAAACATCAGGGTCAATAAAGCTCCGGCTATTGCGTAACCAAGGTTCAGCATTGTAATTGAGATTTCCATTATTTTAACACTCCCTTTATTTCATCGATTTTATTAACGTAACCGATGGTTTCTTTACTGTTTTTGCCTGTAACATCAGGCAAAGTTAATTGTATGGATTCCCATGTGTTGGGATTAAGCCCCTTGTTTTCTGCTATTTTTTGCGCTTTAATAATATTTCCCTTGCCTGCATTGTAAGACCCAAACATGAAATTTATCCGATCCATATATGAGCGTTCCGCCTTCCATAAATTCCATATCATTCTGTTGTAATAAATACCCGCTGCGATATTCCAGCGGGGCTGTTTTCTTGTGCCCTTAATGCCTGGATTTTTTCTTGCAATTTCTTCAAATGTTCTTGGCATTATCTGCATAACACCCACTGCTCCTACTCTTGATTTGGCATCTGGCTGCAATCTTGATTCAGCTACAGCCTGAGCTTTGAAATAATACCAGTCAAAATTTACGCCAAAATACCTCTTTGAATATTTCGAAAAGTATTTGTCATATTTTACTACTCTATTATATCGTTCAAAGGCATGGGCTGTTATGGGCATAAGAAGAAATATCATCACCAGCGCCTTTATTAGCGTCCAAAATCTTCCTTGCATTTTATCTTATCATACCTCGTTTCATTATATGAGTTGCTCTTTCTTTGATTATGTTTTCTGCTACCGGGAGCGTGATTATACCCATGAGGCTGAAAAACTATGGCAGAAACTATAAGAAACGTAAAGAATATTCATCATAGCGTTGCCATGACAGGTGATGGCGTCAATGGTGCTCCTGCCCTGAAAAAAGCGGATATCGGAATAGCAATGGGTATTAAAGGAACAGATGTGGCAAGGGAATCCAGTGTCATGGTATTGCAGGATGATAATTTTGCAACGATCGTTGAAACAGTGAAGCAGAGAAGAACTATGTTCCTTATTAAAATTTATTTTTCATCAGTTATATCGTAAAATTTTCCAAACCGAGACAATTCTCTATTGCTCTGAACTCTGAGGAGTGCGGATCAGCCGTGTATTGTCCCAATATCTCCTCAAGTTTAACAGCACAGGCATATTCTGCTTCCGAAGGTCCAGCGATATTTATAATCCGTTTGTCGATATCAATATCTACAAGCCGGCAACCGTGTTGGCTGGCGATACTGCTGACTAAACTGAAAAACTGCGTTTCTGTAAGAGCATTACAGGACATAATTTGCCTCCCTTCATCTGAATTTGAAACCTTCCTGGTACAAATCTTTTATGTTTATGAAATAAGAAAGCAAAAATCGGGCCAAAACCGCTCTGAGGTGGTATAACCCTTTAATTCCAAAGAACTAAATCCTTACCAAGAATAGGAGGCAAAATCAGTTTGACAAAAAAACCATCGAGTTTATTTATAAAATAGTGACTCTCATGGAAAATTTTTCTGCGTGAAAGTTCAAAAGTTAGGATGTCCTGCAGACGGCATATAGAGACTGTGCTGGGGTTGTTGAAAAAAAATGACAGGATAAATCAAGGACGTAGTCGTCAAGCTAAAAGGCTATGAACATCGAACGTCCAACATCGAATTTTGAATAAGGAATTCTGCCAATTTATAAACTGGCGGAGCGGAGCGATTTCATCATTCGACGTTCAAAAGAATTTTTACTCTGCCGTTCAATATTCTCTTATTATAAATATTTTATTTCTTAATCAAACGCAAAGTAAGGAATTTTGATGAGGATTGATCCCGTTTTCAGCGGGATCAAAAAAGTCTCTTTGAAAGACCTAAATTGTTACGAGTTTTTTACTTATTGCTGTAGTAGTCTTCATACCATGAAATAAATCGCTCTATTCCTGTTTCAATTGTGGTGGCGGGTTTAAAGCCGACATCTTTTATCAAATCATCAATATTTGCATAGGTTGCCGGAACATCGCCGGGCTGTAAATCAAGAAATTCCTTTTTTGCTTTTTTGCCGAGAGCCTTTTCGATTGCCGCTATGAACTCCATAAGTTCTACAGGATTATTGTTGCCGATATTATAGAGTTTATACGGGGCGTATGATGACCCGGGATCAGGAGCATTCCCGCTCCATTCCTGATTTGGTTCCGGAAGTCTGTTCATCACCCTTGTAACTCCTTCCACTATATCGTCGATATAAGTAAAATCTCTTTGCATTTTGCCGTGATTAAATATCTTGATCGGTTCTCCCGCAATTATTGCCTTTGTAAAGAGAAAGAGAGCCATATCAGGCCTGCCCCATGGGCCATATACCGTGAAAAATCTCAGGCCTGTGCATGGAAGCTGAAACAAATGGCTGTATGCATGCGCCATGAGTTCATTTGATTTTTTGGAAGCAGCATAAAGGGAAACAGGATGGTCAACATTGTCATGAACCGAAAAAGGCATTTTTGTGTTTGCGCCATATACAGAGCTGGATGAAGCAAATACAAGATGTTTAACATTGTTATGCCTGCAACATTCAAGAAGATTAACAAATCCTACAATGTTCGAATCAACATAGGCGTGTGGATTCGTTAATGAATATCTTACGCCCGCCTGGGCTGCAAGGTTTACAACAACATCAAATTGAGAATTATTAAATAGCTTTTCCATATTTTTCATGTCTGCAATATCGATTTTAAAATTGGAAAAGTTGTCAAACGATTTTAATTTTTCAAGACGGTTCTCTTTGAGTTTTACATCATAATAAGAGTTTAAAATATCAATACCTGTAACATGACAGCCCTGTTTTAAAAGTCGCTTTGAAAGGTGGTATCCGATAAATCCTGCAGAGCCGGTAACCATAACGCTGTGATAATTGATGTTCATATGTTCCTCCACAAGTCAGTGATTAGTCAAAATGAGTTTGTAAATTTCTGAAAAAAACTATTTATACAGCAATATTCAACCATACAAAAAATGTTACTGCTGACAGAATTGTGCTGATCGAAATAGTTGCTACGGCAAAATCTGTATCTCCGTTCATTTCTTTAGCCATTACATAGCTTATTGTTGCGGTCGGAGATGCAAGCAAAATAAGACCCGGCAGATAGTCGTTTAAGGGTAAGCCGAACAGCCGATACAAAGTTAAACCCAAACCAGGAAGAAGAACCAGTTTCATTATACTCGAAGAAAGAATGGGAAATATCTGCAACCGTATTGATTTGAAAGATAAAGAAGCGCCGATTAACAATAATGCCATGGGAAGCGCAAGTCCGCTGATAATATCAAGGGTTCGATCTACGACAAGCGGAATAGGCGCTTTTGTTAGGGAAAACAATATTCCAGCCATTGCCGATAGTATTACAGGATTCCCCAATATTTTCCAGACTAAATCCAATTTTTTTTTCTTTGTTGAAGTATTCTTTGAATATAACTGAAGCGAAACAACAGCAAGAAAATTCTGGAGAATCATGATAAATCCCGCAATGATACCGGCCTTGGCAAATCCATTGTCCCCGAGAAAATAGTATGACACGGCAAGGCCAATATAACCAAGGTTCCCATGAAAAGAGCTTTGCATAAAAGTGCCGAGCTGTTCTCTTTTAATACGGCCAATATAGCCGGCACACCAGGCGACTACAAAAACGGCCAGCACAGAAAACAATGTAATTACAAGCACTTGATGGTTAAACTGCATTTTAAGGGAAGACTTGGAAATTGATCTGAAAATCATAGCAGGTATTGCGATGTGATATACAAGCCGGTTTGCGGGTCCTAAAAAAGCGGGTTCTATAAACCCCCTGTATCTGGCAAACCATCCAAGGATGATAACTGCAAATATAGGAATTATTGTGGTTGCAATATTCATAAGATCAGGTTTCAGGTGTCAGGGATCGGATTAAAGCAATTAAAAATCGTCCAGAGATCTTTTAAACGTGTAACTGGCAGTTCCCAGCAGGTTCCCATCCATAATGGCAAGCGTTGCGATTTTAAAAAGATCGTGGATTGTTTTATGATTTTATGCGTATATATATTGTAACTTGTTGTTGGGTTCAGGGTTCACGGTTGTTGTTTTTCATATTGCTTGAGATAGTTGATGAACTCATGAACGGCAGCGGTTACGCGCATTGTGCCACGTCTCAAACCGTTCAGTTTTCATCAGTTAACCGTGAACCATGGAACTTTGAACCTGAGTAGTTACCTTTTTTAAAATAAAGAAAAAGCTGCTGTATGTCAAGGTAAAGCAGGCAGTTATCAAAATTTTTTGCTCATATCTTATTTAATTTAATGGAATATTCAGAATATATACAGGTTGCCGTGGCCATCCCGGTATATAATGCCTTTACTTATCGGGTTCCGAAACACCTTTCTTCTTTTGTGTCAATTGGGGAAAGAGTACTTGTTCCCTTTGGCAAGCGCAGGGTTACAGGATACATTTTGGGTCCTTCTGACCCTGTGCGTGATAAAAAGATA
>JAUVHU010000077.1 GCA_030593145.1 Desulfobacteraceae bacterium | reverse complement strand
CAACGGCCCGTAGTTTTGCCAATTACTTCTAAAGGGACCGGCAATTTCTATTTCCATCAAAAGTCGGGCAAGGATTTTTTTAATATCAGACGGTAATTTTTGTGCCTGCTTTTGAGCTTTCTTTTTAGATGTAACCGTCCACGCCATAAATGCAACATATATCATCTATAGGTATATTGTCAAACACTCTTAAGCTTCCTCCAAAGACTGAATCCGAAACGCTCAACATTCCATATTGCACATCATGAATTAAGTTAAATAGTTTTAGTACGTTCCGAATATCCCCTAAAATAAAACAAGAAACGCATATTTTCATGGGCGTTGTACGCACTGATTGAAATAAAAAGCGGAAAAGAGGGCTCTCTGAAGAGCATGAAACTATTTTTAAAAGGGCATCCGCGATCTCCATATGGAATCCGGTTTTATGGCGGAATGCCCAACATCGTGGATAACATCCGCTCCTATCCGCTGTATTGCGTGGCAGGATTATCAACTATGCCTCAATATTCTGTGACGAACAAGGGTCTTCCATAATATATTGGATTTGTTTTAACAATCGACAGAGATAAATAGTGCAATAGTGGCAGCGTATCACATTCTCTATCGAAGAAAAGAATTTAATAAACCAGAAAAAATATATGTTTGCGATCTCCGCAAAAGACCAAACCTGAACATCCCCGCCATATGGGCAGGGATATTCAGGTTATGATTTTCATAAAATGAGAAACGCATAAAATCATGGGCGCCGTACTCTGCCCCCCTCCCTCATTTTCCGTATAGAAAGCCTAACCGAAAACTGGCGGAATCGAATCTCCCTTAAGGAGCGGACCAGGCGGAATTGCCGTTCTCATCAAGCATCCATAAGGATGGGTTTCCGGTTGTATTTACCTTTAGTACGGCTCGCTGCTTGCCGTTCATATCATTTATGGATAAGGCTGTGTTTCCATTCGGAGCTGTTCCTATCCACGCCCCCTGTTTCCCGATCTCGTTAAACACTGATAAGACCGGGCCTGCAGATGTAACCGCTACCATGGCTTGATTGCCATTCCTGTCTCTTAATCTCATGCCCAAGGCATCGTCGTCTAGAAGTGTCAAATCGATTTTGCGGCCTTCGGGCTTCCCTTTTGCGACATCAAGAGGGTAGTCCATAAGTTCAAGAGCCGGGTTTCCGGTTTGAAGCATGCCTATCTTGATACGAGCATGTTTTTCATCAAAAAAAGTTAATGAATGAGCAAAGAAGCTGGATGGTACTTCAGATAACGAGACCCAGGACTTGGCGTTTTTGTCCAATAAACACAGCGTCGCTCCATGCTCCTCAACCAATACGAGAAACCGACCCCTTTGGTTCTTATCACATAGCAACAGAGAGACGGTATCCTTGAAAACACCTAACGAACCTCGCGTTGTTCCAGTATTGTCCACCAGCTCAAATTTTTCTGACCTGACAACCTTTTTGTGTGATGGCGACTTCTCAGCAAACACATATTGTTCCGTGAAGAATTGACTTGAGATCCCTCCACCTGCAAGCCCGGCAACTATAGCCAGTACAACTACCAAACCGTATTGTTTTCTGTTCATCTTTATCTTCCCCTTTCATAAAATGGCCTTTTGAAGAACATTTCCAGTTTGTTTTCTAATCCTTGTTATCCTCGTCCAAGCGCAAAATTCCGTCTCTTTGAGGAATGGAGTCTTAGTATTCAGCTCATCGCTCACTCTTCTCCGTAAGTTAGAAAATACTGTGCCTCAAAAAATTGACGAAATTCTGGAAGGTTCGGGTAAAGCCGATCATAGAGCTTTACAGGAAAGAACCATATTGGATCACGGTCGGACTCTGCTAAAAAGACTTCGTCAAGCCCATCCGATTTGTTCCCTTCAGCAGCTTTACTGAACGCCTCCGCAAGAGAATAGTGGTTGACTAGAGAAATGTCATCAGAGTCCAAAATCAGAAGTGTAGACATACCCTTTTTCTTATAGGGTGCGAGTTGCTTGCGCTTTTTACAGACCGCACGGGACATGTCATTTTCCAATTGAGCCTTCAGCTTGGAAGAGACAAAGCGCATCACGTGGCACGCAGATCGACACGTCTGGTATCGTGAGATCCAAACGGGAAATGGAAAGTCTTCGAACTCGAATTTCCGACCTGTTTCCCCAAACTGCATCTGAGCAATGGCACTGATACATCCGTCGCGAAGATTCTCGGTCATTTTAGACCAGTTGGTGCCGGTTGGAACTGCCCCGACCGGTACCGCGATTTCCACCCAAGAGTCGGGAAAAGCCTGTGGTATAGCTTGTTCGAGAGGAACCACTACCTTATTAAAGCGAGCATCATCTTTCCTTTGATTCAAGAAACTACTTATACTTGTATGTTCGAGTGCGAAACGCCGATTCCCTCGTTCTATTACGGCGTCGCATCCACCCAACCCAGGATAATCGCGGTCTGGACGCTCAACGACCTGTACCGTCTGAAGCTCGATCTCTGAGAGTCTCTCGCAAAATTGTTCGATCACTTTGTCTTCCCGTTTGTTAGTTCGCATTATAAACTTCTTGACTTATCGCTCGACATAAGCAGCGGGAGGAGCGGTTATCAATGAAACGATAAAGCCTTCCTAATTAGGATTCAGTACTCGTAGAAGCCGCAAGATATAGCCCATCCGCCTTCATGCCGTTATTATATGGGCCGTCCAGCCCATGATTTTATGCGTTTCTCATTTTATTTTTAGTCTTTTACGGAGATCGCAGATATATATTTTGGGGACAGTTGCAACCTGAATTTACCGGTAGTAATCTTTAAATTTTTCTGCAAAGCTTTCCTGCCTTATTCTAATTTCGATAACTATTGGATTTACTTCAAAAGGTTCAGCCAGTTCATTCGAGGCATAGGACCAAAACTCATGTGAAAGGTGTCTCTCTTTTGAAAATTGATCACGATTAGATTCTAATAAATCGATACAATATCTTTCAAGCTGGCTTGTTGGGACTAATAATTGACCGGCAAACCAATCTCCTTGTGTTTCATACCAATACAATTCTTTTGTTGGTCTCGACTGTAAATATTCGATAAATTCCTGTTCAGAATTAAAGGGAAGACCTTCATATAATGACTTATGCATAATGAAGTGGCCTATTTCGTGCGCGAGAGTGAACCTGTATTTTTCCACAAAATTATCATACTGATATTCATCGATAAAAATCTTCATTCGATCAGCACTTAAAAAACCGCTTTGGCCGAAGATTCTATATAAATTAGGAAAAGGAACTATATGCAGACCCAAATCAGATTCAATTATCCACTCAATTGGTACTGGCAACTGTAATGACGAATGGTATTTTTTCAGAAAATCTTCTACATATTCACCGACATGCCTATAGGTCAGATACGATGTCTTGAATGTCATCTTAATTCCTTCTTGAGCGCCTTAAGTAATTCCTGGATTTTCGCCTTCTCAACGCCCTCTTTTCTTATAGATCTAAAAAGTACCGGCACCTCGGCCATCAATTCCTTATCGGAAACGATACCAGTAGGAATTTTACCTGCACTAATGGTGGCTAAATCACAAAATTCCAACCAATCATCAGATCCTTCCTTGATGCCAAGTGCTGAAGCATATTGTAGTCTTTTTTCCTTGCTTTGTGGTGGTGTCAGGATGCCTCTTTCGATCTTGCTAATATTACCCGCATCAAAACCATTCTCACGACAAAATTGCCTAAGAGTTTTTCCGAGAGCTTTTCGTTTTGCAGAAAATAAATCTTCAAAATTTGTATACATTTTCACCTCCTCCCTTTGCTTTGTATCATTTTACATTGTCTCTACCTGTTGTATTATTTCATACAACGTTGTAGAAGATAATACAACACTTTTTATATTCTATTATAATATATGCTTATCAATGGGGGCTTAAGGAACTCAACCTGTCAACTTATCTGCCGATTTTTGTTTTGGGTAAGATTACAGGCTTTTAATTCGTGGTAAATCATTTTCCGGTGCAGTACCTTTCCAAAGCCTGTCAACAAGCTCGAAAAGAAAGACCCGTAGCTGCTCTTGCAACACCAGGGTCAAATCAGTAAAACTTTAGATACGTTTATTCTTCTTTTCTCTTAATATTCTTATAGTCCTTTTTTCTCAAAATATACAAATAACAAGGCAGTCAAGACTCCAATTGTTATGATTACTATCCAGTGATTAATTCCCAATATCTGAGGAAGAGATATTTTCCCGAATTGTCCGATGCTGATAATATATTTTTTCATAGCCGGATAAATGATTGCGTAAACGACGCCGCCAAACAACATTCCCAAAATCCCCCAAAATGCGTCAACATGGCCTTCGCCAAGCGCTCCTGCTGAAATTCCCGGACAATAGCCTAATAACGCCCAGCCTACTCCGAAAACCAACCCGCCGACCACCTGGGCTCCAATTGACGTGGCCTTAAGGCTCAGCGTGATAACGCCAAGGTCTTTAAAAAGATAAATACCGATTGATCCGACAACTATTGCGGTGAGCATCAATTTAAAAACCGTCATGTCGACAAGTCTTAAAGCGCCGACCTGTTTTTCGTAATTTAAAATGCCGGATCTTTGGAGGATCAGACCAAAAAGAATACCTGTAATAAGTCCGTACGCTAAACTCATTGTTTACCTCCTCCTATCGGCATATAACAATTTTGCAGTTACTACTGCTCCGATAACAAAGAATGCCAGAGCAATATAACCGCTCACGGCCAACTGGGACAACCCGCTGAGTCCGTGTCCGGTAGGGCATCCCCCGGCAAGTCTCGCGCCGATAAGACCAATTGCCCCTCCTGTAAACGCAACAATTCCTCTTTTAACCGAGCTTGAACCGAATTTATCTTTCCACATGTCCGGAACAGATTGCACTTTAAAGTCGCCCGACAGTATAGAAGCAATAAAAGCGCCAATCGCAATTCCAATAACATACATAAGCTGCCAGTTCGGAAGAGAATCAGGCCCGTATTTTCCTTTTTTTGTTGTAAAATATTCGAACTTTGAATAGTCGATTCCCAAAGTTTTTTCTATTACAGAGGCGCCCCGCGCAAATGTTGTCGATGCTCCAAGATATTTACCCGCAACAATTACCGATAAAACAAGTAATATGCCGACCAAAACACCGGCTATATATGGATTTAATGTTTTATTTTTCATAAGGCATCTCCTTATTTCATACTTTCCAAATTTTCCCTGGTTTCATTATTATTTGACATGACACTTAGAACATCTTATCGGCCCTGTTTTTTCTCCCGCATTTCTCTTTGCCTTATGGCATTTGATGCACACCTTATTCATGACCTGCTTCCTTTTCAGCTTCTTCTGTTCTTTTAAATCTTTTATTATTCCTGCTGTTTTTGGGAACAGGTCATGACATACGTTGCAGTTGTCTATCGTGTCTTGATGCAGGTAGTGGGGAAAATTAACTTTACCCTTCTTGCCGCTGTCAAGTGCAATATCTTTTGCTCCCTGATTTTGAACTGCGACAACTATTGCGCCTGTTAAGAAAACTATTCCAATAATTACCCCGATTATCTTAGCTTTCATCTTATATTCCCTCCGGAAAATTTAGGTAACTACTCAGGTTCAAAGTTCCGCAGTTCACGATTCAGGGTTAAATAAATAAAATAGAGGTTCTATTCCGAGATGAATGCTGAGTTCATCCGGTTCTTGCGATACTGTAAGCTGTCTTGCACAGAAGTTCAGAGTGAACTCTATGTCATCTTGAATGCGCCCAACCGTAAACCTTGAACCTGACAACCTGAGTTATTTATTTGTTGAGCTTCTCCAGCTCCCTGACAATAGACTCAAGGCGCGGCCGTTTATTGATATCATGCACGTCGATATAACGGATGATGCCTTTCTTGTCGATTAAAAAAAGCGCCCTTTCCGTAGTCCCATCGGAACGTAACACTCCATACGTATCAGCTACCCTGCCGTGGGGCCAGAAGTCGGAAAGAACAGGAAACCATAAGTCCCCCATCTGGTTTGTCCATGCAAAGAGAGTCGGAATATTGTCTGCCGTAATTCCGAGAAATATGGCATCATTTTTATCGAATATGCTTTTCACGATGTTGTAGCCGGGCCACTGGTCTGAACAAACCGGTGTCCATGCGGCAGGAACAAAAGAGATGACCACATTCTTTTTTCCGATGTACCGACTAAGGGAGATTTTTTTTCCGAAAACTGAGGGAAGTGTGAAGTCAGGAGCACGATCTCCTATTTTTACCTTCAAAACACTGTCTGTGGGTTTTAGGTTTTCAGGGTGATAAATATTATCCTTAAAAACATCTGAAAGACCGTAGGAAGTTGTAGCCAAGAAGAAGATCAACACGATTCCCAGCAGTACACTTAAACAACAATTGCTTTTTTTCATTTCGCACCCCCTTACTTTACTCCAGACAATCGAAGCATCAGATCCAGAAACTGATCAGGATTATTGACGCCGCCAAGTTTGGAATAAAAAACCCGGTGAGTTCCATCATTATTTATTTTGATTCCTATGAAGTATGGAGTTCTGACCTCTCCCAGAACCTTGTGGATAGAAAGATCCATGTCTGCAAAAAGAGGGAAAGGAATATCGTATGTTTTCGCAAATACTTCTACCTCGTAGGAAGAATTTCCTGCTCCGATTCCTATTAATTTGACTTTACTCTTCAACTTCGGATTATCTTCTATCATATTATATAGTTTGTTCACGTTGCGCGCATCGCCTTGGCAGTGAGGGCAGTACATGCTAAAAATTTCGATGAGTACTACCCTCGCCTTGATCTGGGGTATTTTGAAGAAACCGGAAGCAGGAAGGCCAAGATAGCTTCTATCACTATCTTTTGCAGGTACGGCAAGCTTTATTTCCGGCAGTATCGCCCCTTTTGCCGGCGGCGATTTAGCGGCCATAACAGTAGAACTAAATACAAAAACACAGACAGCAAGAGCTATAAAGTGTATTAGATTTTTTTTCATGGCTTTCATTCCTTTCTTACTCCCTCTCACAAGAGGAGAAAAATTATGTGTTACCTCCTTTTTTTAAATCTCAAGTCTTTGGCTATTTTCTTAACTTCATCCAGACTTTTGGTCATGGCTGCCCATCCATACCAGTAAGCATAATCAGGATTAGCATGAAAAACTCCCTGATATGTTCTCATTCTGTGTTTCATGTACATCTTGAATAGTACCTGTTCGATGTAGGAACCACCGGTTTGGTAAAAATGTAAAAAGTCGGGATAGGCATAAGTGTAGTGAGTCGGTTTCTTCAAAATACCGTCTTTGTACAGGTCAGCTACAATGTTTATGGCTTCTGCCATTAAGCGATCCGTTTTCCTGATCATCTGATCGCCTTTTTCAAGCTCTCCTGTGGCATATTTTTCAGAATGGCACTTTTTGCAGGTCTTTATCATCTTTTTCCGTTCGGCCTGCCAGTCTTCTTCGGTCAGCCGTACCATATCAGCGGCTTTAACGACATCCAACCGTGCAGTTGGTTTTCCCTCCGGATCTAATACCCCAAGTGCTTTAAGAATTGCGGTCTGGTCTTTTGCCCATTGTTTATCTTTGGGGAGGGGAAGCCTTACCGCTAAAAATCCCCAGGCTACTTTGTTAGTATGGGTTCCATTAGGTAGATGACAAAACTGGCAGGTAGGAGCGGCCGCGTCTTTGGGTAGTCTTCCAATTTCCTTTAGCTGGTATCTAACTCCGTGTTTGGAGCTTTCATACATTTCCCACTGAGGATGATCAAACCCCATATGGCATGTCCGGCATGCCTTGGGATCCTGCGCCTCTTTTTTAGAAAATGTATGCCGCGTATGACATTCATCGCAGGAATTCGTCCGGTAGGTATAGCCTTTTTCACGCAATTCCTTTTTCTGGGCCTCGGACTTTACCCCCATATTATGACATCCACCGCACCCTTTCCCACCTTCCATCAATTCATCAGGCTCCATATGGGTAATCGGCAGAGCATTCAATGATGTCCAGCCTAAATTGTGCTTTCCTTTAGTAAATTGATTAAACTGTTCCTCATGACACTCCGCACAGATGTTTTCATCAGGCATCCTGGCTAAGTGGGATGTTTTTTTACTCTTGTGCTCGGATCCATGACAAACATCACAGGTAACCTCATTATCACTATGCTCACTGCTCTGCCAATCCTTGACCATTAGAGGTGTTACTACTCTGTGGCACCCGATACAGACTTTTCCCTCTTCTGCCAAAGTAATGCCTGCCATGAGTATCAATGTTATCAGGGAAGTGAAAAAAAATATAATAATTCTCTTCATGTAACCTCCTTTCCTAAGACCTTTGCAAAACGTCCCCTTTTGCCTCAGCCACAGTGTTTGGGCGGCTGAAGTCAGGCTATTTTCTTTTTTAAATCCATAACAATATGCTATTATCTTAGAATGATTCTAAGTCAAGAATAAAATAAACTTTTACTTTTGATGAAATGAGTTGTCCTTTTTATTTGTACATGTAATATAAAAAGTTATGTAACACTTTAGCTGTTTTAAAATTTGTTATGGCTTTTACCATAGAGGATACTTTTTAAATAACTAAATCATAAGGATTATCCTGTCATGCCAAACAATACTAAATTGCTTGTAATGGGTGATAATGCCCCGGAATTTATTGCTAATACTTATGATGGCAGCAGTATTAGTCTCTCAGAGCTGAAAAAAGCCGGCACGGTTGTTCTTATTTTTATCCGAAGTTTTAGCTGACCATATGCGCGCAAACATCTGGGCCAGATGAAACAAGATTACAATAAATTTGTTGGTAAAAATGCTAAAGTTGTAGTTGTAACTCCGCACGATATTGAAAAAACTTCAAAATATTTTTTAAAAAACAATCTCCCGTTTTATGGCATACCAGACCCTGATCATAAGGTTGCCAACTTATATAAACAACAATGGAAGCTTACAAAATTAGGGCTCATGCCGGCTATGTTTGTAATAAACAAGGCAGGAAAAATTGTATTTTCATACTATTCAAAGAATATGAAAGATATCCCCGCCAATAATCTGGTAATAGATCTGTTGTAAAATTAGGGCTTAATCTGTTTTTGATTCAAAAAACATTTATAAACTTGTAAAAAAGTTGAAATCAGATTAAGTTTGGATATAATAAGTCTAAAAAATTAAATCATATAATAAGGAGGATAAACTTATGGTTAAAAAAATACTTGTAGCATTTGATGACTCTGATAACGCCATGCGGGCAGTGGAATATGTAGCAAAAAACTTTGCCGCGGATAATAAAATTACACTGTTAAATATAATCCAGGACACCGCCGCTCTGTGCAATATGAATAGCCCGGCCTTGACCCCTTATTTTAAATCTCAACAAAAGTCCTTTTGTGTACTTGAAGAGAAAAAAAAGGACCTGGTTGATAGCGCACTCCAAAAAGCACGGCAAATTTTAATAGATGCCGGTTTTAAAAAAGGAAATGTAAGCATAAAGGCAAGACGCAAGAAAAAGGGGGTTGCAAGGGATATCGTTAAAGAAACACAATCCGGTTATCATACCATTATCATGGGGAGAAGAGGGCAGTCTGGAATTAAGCAGTTTATCCTTGGCAGTGTTTCACAAAAAGTGCTTCAGCTGATTAAGGATATTTCGATTCTGATCGTTAATTAGATTTGAGTTTTGCCGGATTATTCCCCAAAAACCTGTAAAGAGTCGCCCGTCCGACCCTAAGAAACTTGGCTGCTTTTACTTTATTTCCGCCTGTTTTTAAAAGAACTTTATTAACTACGTTAATATTACTCTGGCAATTAAATACCCCATAGCCGTCATTCCGGCGAAAGCCGGCATCCAGGAAAATACACTGGATGCCGGATCAAGTCCGACATAACAAAGTCCAGCTATTATTTTGCCTGGTTAACGAACGAGCTGCGTGTGTGAATGCTGCTTTTAAAATCAATAAGTTCCATCGGAAGATAATCTTGCCGTAGCATTTTATAATTAAAAATGAGACAATATTTTCCCCCTCGTACTAATAACCATCTCTGATATCGGTATGTTTTTCCCCGCTGCCTCCATGCCTTTTTTGACAATCATTGGAAGACCTGAACAGCATGGAACTTCCATTACAACTGCCATAACGCTTTTTATGTTTGCAGTTTTAAAGATGTCAGCAAACTTGTCGATGTATTCCTGAATGTCGTCAAATTTCGGGCATCCTATCATAACGACCCTGCCTTTGAGCAAATCCTTATGTAAAGTCGGAATAGCGATTCCACAGCAATCTGCAAGCACAAGCAGATCAGCTCCTTTTAAAAACGGCGCAGTTGCAGGTACCAGCCTGATTTGAACCGGCCAGTGAGAAAGAGCCGACTCGCCATCTTCAAAGGAAGTCGGTATATTTGCTTCCCGACACGAAGAAGCCGGTGCAAACATTTCAATATTAGTCGACGGACACCCGCAGGCTAATATCGGTTGCTGGTTTTGTTTTTCTGCTTCTTTTTCAGCAAGGTATTTTTCTACTGCCTCTTCGTCAAACTCCTCGGCTTCACGTTCGACAATCCTGAGAGCGCCGGTGGGACATTCGCCGATACAAGCACCAAGGCCGTCACACAAGTTGTCTGAAACCATCTTTGCCTTGCCGTCAACAATCTGTAGTGAACCTTCTGCACATCCAGGCACACACTGACCGCAGCCGTCGCACAATTCTTCATCTATCTCTATTATTTTGCGTAGTGTCTTCATCTATCCATCCTTTTTTTTAGCTTAGGAATCAAGAATAAATAAGTTATACAGATTGCGCCGTAATTTTGTTTGTTTTCAAGGCGTGTTGAAGCGCGCATAACGAGTTATGTAAGCTTTGGCACAACACAGAAAACAAGCAAAAGGACAAGCAAGGTGTATGAG
>JAUVHU010000011.1 GCA_030593145.1 Desulfobacteraceae bacterium | reverse complement strand
GGTATACCCTTTGTAAGAATTTCTAACTTAAAAAATATGATTATAGATGAAAGTGGCATTGTTTTTATACCAGAAGAAGAAAACAAAAAATATTTAAACACACTTCTGCAAAAGAATGACATCATTTTATCAAAAACTGCTTATCCTGCTGCTTCATTAGTAACACTTGATCTTTGCAATACCTCGCAAGACACTATAGCCATTAAGTTAAAATCATCGTCAAGAATAAACAGCCATTTTTTTGTTGTATTTATGAATTCGAAGTATGGTTTACCACAAATGAGGAGGTGGTTTACCGGTAATATTCAAATGCACCTAAATTTAAAAGATAGTCGTCAAATAATAATTCCTGTTTTAAGCAATGATTTCCAAAATAATATAAAGAAGGTTTTTTTTTATTCCGTCCATATCCTGAAAAATGCCCATCAAGTATTAAAAAAAACCGAGCACATCCTCCTCTCCGAACTCGGCCTTACCAACTGGCGCCCAAAACATCAATTATCTTTTGTCAAAAATTACTCTAATGTCCAACAGACAGAGCGTATTGATGCCGAATACTTCCAGCCAAAATATGATGAAATTGTGGATGCTATTAAAACCTACAAAGGTGGTTGGGATACGCTGGGTAATTTAGTAAAGATTAAGAAAAGTATTGAACCCGGGAGTGATGCCTACCAAGAATCGGGCGTGCCTTTTGTTAGGGTCAGCAACCTTTCCAAGCATGAAATCACAAACAATAACCAGAAATATATTTCAGAGGAGCTTTATCAAGACTTGATTAAATACCAACCGAAACAGAATGAAATTTTACTTTCAAAGGATGCTACTCCAGGCATAGCTTTTCACTTAAAAGAAAAACCAGATAGAATGATACCATCTGGTGGCATATTAAGATTGACCGTAAGAAATCGTGAAAGACCTTCAGCGGAGTATCTTACTCTTGTTCTCAATTCGACATTTGTACAACAACAAATACTAAGAGATGCCGGTGGATCAATTATCAAACATTGGCGGCTTGATCAGATAAAACACACACTTATTCCCATTTTAGGAAAGGAAAAGCAGAAAGAGATAAAATCAAAAATTGAGAATTCGTTTGATTGCCGAAAAAAATCTAAACAACTCCTCGAAATAGCCAAACAGGGCGTTGAAATGGCAATTGAGCAGAACGAAGCGATGGCGAAAGAATGGATTAAGTTGCAGATTCAAAATCTGGACATAAATCTAAATCACGAAGAGTAAATCAAAATAATGACAGTATCCATTTTTTTCTGAGTATGCATTCGTTTTATGAAGGATCGTAATTATGTATATTAAACACCTGACAGTTAAAAATTATCGTAATTTTGGTGACCCTCCTTTTGAGATAGAATTGAAACCCTTCGCGCTAATCCTCGGGGAAAATAACGTTGGGAAAACAAATCTATTAAATGCGTTGGGTCTGATATTCAGCCAGGAAATTATGATTTTCAGAAGACGGATTCTGGAGATAAATGACATTAATTATAAATCCGTAGAAGCTTTCAAAGAAAAAGTCAAAAATATCGAAACCTCTACAGATAAAGTAGAATTCCCTGTTGTCAGCGTCGAGGTTACCCTGACAGATATGGATGATAACCAAGAAGCTGTTGTCGGGGATTGGTTTGTTGATCGAAAGTTGACCGAGGCTAAAATAACATACCAATTTGCGCCGGTTGCCAACTTTGACAAGGTTGCATGGATTGAAAAACAAAGAGACATAATCAAAAAAAAGCAAGAATCAGGAGATGGTGAACCTTTTTTAATTGATTTTCCGATTGGAGATTACAGATATTCCATTTTTGGCGGGGACGATCCTTCCAATGAGTGCAGCATGTATTTTCTCAAAATGCTAAAAATGGAGTTCCTGGATGCTCTAAGGGATGCACAAAAAGAACTGATTGCCAGCGGAGAGTACCGATTACTTTACAGGATTCTCATACAGAAGGATAAAGAGAAATATGCTGACATAAAAACTTTGCTTAAGAAACTGGATGATGTTGTAAATAAAAACCCAAATCTGAAAAGCATCAAAGATGATGTTGAAAAACTCTTAGATAAGGTCTCTCTTCAATCAGAAGATACGGATAACAGCATCGGTTTTAATTTTTCATCGCCAGAAGCTCATGAGATGTTGAAAAAAATTAGCATGATTTATGGCGCGAATCCCAATAGCGTTGATCGTAATGGACTCGGGAGAAACAATTTGCTGTATATTTCTCTCATATTATCACATCTTTCAGCCCGTGATGTAGGTGGAGACAATACATTTTTCAGACTCATTGCGATTGAAGAGCCAGAAGCACATCTTCATCCACACCTCCAAGATCACTTAGCGAAAAATATTGAAAGCATACAAAAAGGTAGCGGGAAGGCAATGCAGCTTCTTCTCACTACTCATTCAACTCATATTGCTGCAAAGATGAGCCTGAAAAATTCGGTTATTCTCTTTAACAATAACGATAAGCGACCGGCCAGTCACTACATACTGTCAGGTATTGACGAAAGAGCAGAAAAAAACACCGTTCACTATTTAAGCAAATATATCGATGCTACAAAATCCAGGATGTTTTTTGCTCGAAAGATAATCCTGGTTGAGGGGATTACGGAACAGCTATTAATCCCACTTTTCTTTAGGAAAAATTCAGATAAGACCTTAGAGAAAGTCGGTTGCAATATTATTAATGTTAATGGCGTTGCATTTAGCCATTTCTTGAAAATAATCCGAAGCGGATTTTTTATTAAGGGATTGGTTCTCACCGATAGTGATACTGGCAAAAAAACAGAGGAAAGAGCTGCCGATCTCAAACAAGAATTTGATAAAGAAGGGTTGATTCGCGTTGAAATTTCTGAAGAATCAACATTTGAAAAGGATCTTATTGAAGCTAATATGAGCGGCAAAGGAAAAGAAATACTTCTGAGCGCCCTTAATAAGACCAAGCCTCAAAGAGGTCCAGAATTTGAAAAAGAGATTGGGGAAAATGATCTGGGTGTAGAATCCTTTTTTTCGGAAATTGAAAACTACAAATCAGAATTCGCTTTCAATCTGGCGTCTCAATTGAAAGATAAGAAAAATTTGGAAGAGTTCGAGATTCCTAAATACATAGAGAAGGGTTTTCAGTTCATGGAGTAGCCCATGATACCAAAGATTAAAGAAAAACCAACAATGGTTATTGCCGGACCAGGGGCAGGTAAGACATATGGTATGGTTGAAAAAATTATTGAGGCTATTCCAAGTATTAAACCAAATCGAATTTTAGCTGCTATTACATTTACAAACGCCGCAACAGATTCAATAAAAACTAGGCTTCAGAACCTTATTCAGATCCCTCCTAATGTATTTATTGGTACAAATTACAGTTTTTTTAATCAGTTCATATTTCTTCCTTTTGCGACCTTGTTTGACTATGCTCCGTTAGACAAGCTGTTTCTTGAAATTGATGTAAAAAAAATCGTTGACGGGCAATGTAAAAATAAAAGTAATCCTGCCGCCCGTAATTTTGTTCGGAGCAGGATTGTGAACAAATTACTCAGAGATGGTAAGGTTCCGTTTGAGCAAATTGCCAGTGTTTCCGCAAAATTAATGGAAAATACTCGGGTACGGGATGTAGTCTGCAATAGAATTCAGTTTTTATTTAAAGATGAATTCCAAGACACAGATACGGTTCAACTGAGGATCTTCGAGGCAATCAGAAAAGCCAAAAAGACCTTTATGTATTCAGTGGGGGACCCAGAGCAATATATTTTGGGCTTCACATATAATTTGAGGGGGATCAAAAAGCCTACTTTTGATAAAATTCCTATCAATAGGTTTGCTTCTAATTGTGATGAATGCAAAAATGATATTAATAAAAGGGCTTGCTCTCAGCTTGTTGAGTTTACGAATAATTTTCATACGTCAATTAAGCAGGTCTCAGAAGTTGGCCATGTGGAATCCGCTGGGGTATTCTTCATTTCTTTAATAGATTTAGATACTGTTATTTCGAAGTTCATTGGGCTAACACAAGTTGTTGACTATTCGTGTGAAAATCCAAGAAGGCTTTTGCTTGGTTACGAGAATAAAACATTCGATGATTTTATTGATAAATATGGTCTTGTGCCGATATCGAATGACAATAAGCGTCCTAAAAGCATATTGGGTGAATCATTAGAGTTGGTTTCCTCGGCTGTGCAACTAAGCTCAAAAGGCATACGGGAAAAATATGATTTGGATGTTGTCGGATATCGTAAGCTTGGGATTAAGTTAATGCATGCTTTTATTTCCGAGGACGTACAAACGAAGGATAAATTGATATCATTTCTTGAAGATGATCTTAGCTTCACGTTCCAGAATGGATCGATAAATCTGGACTCAAAACTAAATAGATTGGTAAATCTTCTGTGCCAGGATAGTGCCGCCTGCGGTAATAACTTTTGTGCATCTATTCACAAGGCGAAAGGCCTTGAGGCAGAGTCCGTTCTTGTAGTTGCAAGAAATAAAAATGAATTAAAAAAATGGCTGACAACCGATTACGAGAATCGCTATAAGGATAAAAATGACACCTGTCGTATAGGGTATGTCGGATTCACAAGGGCTAAACAAATTTTGTGTATCGCTTGTAAAGAAACAATAGATAATCCGATAAGAACGAAACTTCGAGAACTCGGAGTTGAAATAATTTTAAAATAATAGCAGAGAGGGCTTGCGGAGCGGACTTGCGTACATTAGTTTATAAGTTGACGTGGTAATTGAACTGAAGAACGTTGTTGACCCCAGTTAAATAAAAGCAAACATGAAAAGCATAAAATCATAATGTCCCTTTTATTCCTCTTACTGTTAATGCTTTCGGCGGGTTCGGGAAATGGTGCTGGGATGTTTCCTTTAGTCCGGATGATATTGAAGGTATCAATCTTTTTCCAGATGGGTTCTCCGTCCGAAAAGCGGTAGATACTTCTTGCAATTGCCACCCAATTTTGTTCTAATAAAAAATAAGTGGTTATATCTCACAATGCGTTTATAACTTATTTAAATTATTTAATTTGAGGCTTGATAATGGAGTTAGTCGTAAAACCGGTAACGACAGACATACGATACAGAGTGATTTTTAAGGAGCCACAATTTGAACTGATTAAGCAAGAACCACGAATTTCCATGCTTAGCAAGATCATGAAAAACTTTGATTTGCATTTAAATGACATTAGATTTAGTGATGCTGCTCCATCAAATGACTATCTCCACTTTTCAAAATTTTATGACGCCACTTTTTTTAATGTAGCCTTTGGGCTGGAAGAAGTCGAAGCTTCGCTACAACGCGTCCAAAATGAAGATCAGGTTGAAGACCTCTATGGTAAGCTTGCTCAGCTTTTTGAACAGAATCCCATTTCCCTGCAAAGAGTGACAATACAACGGCACCTCTCAACAGAAGGAAATGTAAGTCTCTTTCTAGAATCTTTAAATCCGAATCCTCCGAGCAATTTCAAGAAGTATTTATGTGGGACGGGCGCATATTATACCCTTACAATTTCAGATCACAACTTAAGTATTTACATCACGATCGTTGAATCTCTTTTTATTCAGAAAGGACTTTATATTAGTGTTGAAAACGAGTTTTCACCAAATAAATACGACTTTCAAGAAACCTTCAAGATTGTTAAAGAATTCCAAGAGTTTATTTTGAAGGGACTTGATTTATACATAAAGGACGTTTAGTGATGAATCGTGGAGTTAACGTAATCTCACTTGAAGATAGACGTCGCCAGACTGAGAATGTGTTGGTGGCGCAGGGTTTATCAAGGGCATTTCAACCTTCAGGCACTACCCAATCGCATGTGGAAGAACACTATCATAGCAGACTTCTTGAGCAGAAAGTTGCATTTCTTGAAAGAGAGATCAAGGAAATAAAAGAAATGCTGCAAGAATCCTCGTCTTCATTTGCAGATGGCTTTTCCGACGAAATTATCGAATTGAAAGAAATTTCTTATGATGGAGCAAAGGAAGAAATAGCAGAATATTTTCGCAAAAATGATGGAAATGAAATTGGTTATGAAGAACTCATAGAAGAGCTGAAAATAGATCCTGAATTGGTAGTACGGGCGTGCGCCGAACTTCTCGCAGAGGGTAAAATTGGTTGAAGATCGATATAAATATGCGGACACCATTCATAGAAATCCTGGAGATTCCATCGAAGGGGACAATATTTTGATCTATTGTCGAAAACCCAGCCGTTGGCTGTCAAAAATCAGAGCAGCTACAGGTCATCACTATTTCAAAACCACTGCAAAAATGAATGCCTTAGCCATTTTAAGAAGAACATTTAAAAACCTTCAAAAAAAATAATTCTCCATTCTTTTGTTTCTTCATGCGTGACTTGCGGGACGTGCGAACTTGGACTTGCGTACATTAGTTTATAAGTTGACGTGGCAATTGAACTGAAGAAGGTAGTTGACTATGTTGAATAATTGTAAGGATAAAGTAGGGGAAGCCCTCGTGGTCAAAATCTTGAATTGTGAATTAATATTTGACAATTAAGCTACTGTCATTTAGCAAAATCAGTATGGTTAGAGCAAGCAGTGGGGAGATTTCTCTCCGTTGTAGAAATGGCTGAGCTTCTGAACATATTTCTCATCATTTTAATGACCCTGTTTTTGAACACCCAAGGCCGAAAAGGGCTCGGCAACAGGTCTTCAGTCTTGACAAAGAGGCATTGTATTGTGAAAGCTGACGCTATCCAAACTACCCAGTACAGGTATCAAGCTTCGATTTCATCCACCCCAACCAGTAAAAATCTTCTTTGTTGAATATATTCTTTACGTTTTTTCTAATTTCTGACATAACTTTCAGCTTCATGGGTATGCCCCCTTTTTATTAGGGTTGATTTATTTTTTTAGGAGGAAATAGATGTCTATTAGACACAATCTATTGCTTGAAATAGGCACAGAGGAAATCCCGGCCGGTTATATCAATCCGGCTCTGAAGAGCCTTTCAACACTGATCTTGCAAAGGATGGACGATGCGCGTATTGAACACGGCAAAGTCAGGATTTTTGGAACGCCGAGAAGGCTTGCAGTGGAAGTCGCGGATGTTGCCGACAAACAGAAACAGTTATCGATTGAGATAACAGGGCCTCCTGAAAGGGTCGGTTTTGATGAAAACGGCGCTCCAACTTTAGCTGCGAAGAAATTTGCCGAGAAGTTAGGGATTTCTGTTAATAATTTAACAATCAAGGATACAAAAAAAGGCCGGTATTTATGCGCAAGGAAAACAGAAAGAGGCCTCGCCACAAGCACACTTCTTAAAAGCATTTTGCCTGATGTGATTTTGTCGATTCCTTTTCCCAAAAAAATGAAATGGGCGGATCTAAATATTGAATTCGCAAGGCCGATACATTCGATTCTGGCGCTGCTTGGCGATAAAATTATTCCGTTTGTTCTTGGAAACGTAAAAAGCGGCAGATATGTTTTTGGGCACAGCTTTATGAATCCTGGCAGGATCAGGCTTTCTAAGCCTGATGAATATGTTGAAGTCTTGCGCTCAGCCCATGTTCTGGTTGATCTGGAAGAGAGGGAAAAACAGATTGTTCGCGGCATCAATAAAATTGCCGGTGACCAGGAGGGCAGAATTCTGCAAGATGATGACCTCGTTGATATTGTAACCAACCTTGTTGAATATCCGGCAATTATAGCAGGCAATTTTGACAAAGCGTTTCTTGGGCTTCCACCGGAAGTATTGATTACATCTATGCGCGAACATCAGAAATATTTTGCTGTAATAGATGAAAAAAATAATCTAATGCCATTTTTTATTGCTGTGAATAATACTCATGTAAAGGATATGGCGCTGGTTGCCAGGGGGCATGAAAGGGTACTCAGGGCAAGGCTTGAAGATGCTCAATTTTTTTACAGGAGTGATTTGAGGAAATCCCTTGATGATTTAGCGGAAAAATTGAAGGGTGTTCTTTTCCAGGCCAGGCTGGGGTCGGTGTATGAAAAAGTAATCAGGGTTCAGAAACTCGCTGAATTTCTGGCAGATGCCGCTGATTTTTCTCCGGATGTTAAAAAAGATGTGTCAAGAGCGGCATTCTTGTGCAAGGCTGATCTTGTGAGCCAGATCGTGATTGAATTTCCTAAGCTTCAGGGGGTTATGGGAAGGGTTTATGCCGCTACCGCCGGGGAATCGGATACAGTAGCATCTGCGATAGAAGAACATTATCGTCCGGCATATTCCGGCGGGCCTCTTCCGGCAACAGATGCAGGGGCTATCTTAAGTATTGCCGACAAGATTGATACTATTTGCGGATGTTTCAGCATAGATCTGATTCCAACGGGAACCGCCGATCCATATGCGCTTCGGCGTCAGGGGATTGGTGTTATTCAGATCATGCTTGATAAGGGTTTTTCGTTTTCATTAAGCGGGGTGATTGCAAAGAGCCTGGAGCTTTCTGGAGATGGAAGCGCTCCTGATATAAAAGAAAAAAAGGAAATGATATATACCTTCCTGCAGAGCAGGATTGCCAATCTTCTCTTTGAAGAAGGGTTTTCAAAGGATGTAACAGCAGCAGTAATCGCTGTTTCAATAGATCATATTCCAAATGTCTGGAACAGGGTGCGAGCCCTGGAACAGTTGAAAACCGAGTCCGGCTTTGAACAACTGGCAACGGTTTTCAAGCGTGTTGTTAACATAATAAAAAAGGCTGATCATTTTGAAACAAAAGAGGTAGATGAAGATCTGTTTCAGGATGAATGTGAGCGGGTTCTCTTTTCAGCCTATAATGAAGTTAAAAAGAAGGTGACACGCAGCCTTGAAAAAAGTTTCTTTGATCAGGCCATGCTTTATATAGCTTCATTACGTAATCCTGTTGACGCTTTTTTTGACGGCGTTTTGGTAATGGCGGAAGACGTAAGGATACGTAACAACAGGCTTGCGCTGCTGAAGCACATAGCAGATTTGTTCGGCCTGTTTGCCGACTTTTCAAAAATTTCAACGTAGATAATACCTTAGTTGTTTTAAAATTAATTATGGCTTTTCCGCATCAGCGGTTTAAGCCTTTTTCATTCAGTCGATATCAATAATGCCCGGGAATGGGACCCAATATTTATAATCTTGGTGTTTTAGTGCCTTTGTGGCTCAATCATTACATTTATTAAAGGAGAATATTATGGCTTTTGACCCAGAAAAGGATAAAGTACTTAAAAAATGGAAATGTGAAGAAACAGGGCTGCTTGTTTCTATTAACCGGTATGATAAGTCTCAGCCGAAACTTCAGATAGGCCCAAGAATACTGAAAAAGCAGGACGGGTCTGACAGAGCGCCTGTAAAAGCGGGCCGTCTGACAATTGAAGACCTGAGCTGGTTTTACGAAATTATTGACGAAGTAAAAGATGAGCTTTCGAACTTGGCAAAGCCCGAATGATGGAAGAGCAGACAAATTTTCAACGCGCCCAATTAATACAAATTTAAAGGTTTGAAACCATGAGACTACTATCGTCATCTGTATCCATTACAAGATACAAGGTAAAAGGAGAAATTCAAGGTCCTCTTATCAAGACAGTCATGGAGGGTCTTAACAAAAACTCCATTATAGAAATTGATAATGAATCAATGGAAAAAACAGCAGGATGGACTTCTTTTGATAACCCGTATCTGCCTGATTTTGAGACTTCATCTTGTGTTATCGGCGCTCATTTTGTTTTTTCACTGAGAATTGACAAAAAAAGCATTCCTTCAAAAATCATTAAAAAATATTATACTATTGAGGTTGCCAAAAAACTGGCTGAAAGTGGGAGGGAACACCTGTCGCGAAATGAAAAAAAAGACATAAGGGAACATGTAACCAATGCTCTTATCCTTCGCATTCCGGCAACCCCGAATATTTACGATATTATCTGGAATTATGAGGAATCCTCTTTATGGTTTTTTTCCAACCAAAAAGCTGCCAATGAAGAGCTTGAAACACTTTTTTCCAAATCTTTCAGATTATCACTGATCCGGCTCTTTCCCTATACAATGGCCGAGCTTGCCGCAGGCATTACAGATAGAGAGCGTGATCTTTTATCAACTATTTCACGGACAAAATTCATGGATTAAATTATGTTAGATGTTTCAGTTGCATACAACAGGTATAAATTTCTCGGGCATGAATTTTTAACATGGCTCTGGTTTATTATGGATGTGGATCAATCCAGCATACTTAAAACACAAAGTGATATGCTTTCGCTTGAAATGGACAACCGTATTGTCCTTGAAAACAGCCTCGACAACAGGGTAGAAAACATCACAATAAAGGGGGATGATGCCGGTCTTGAGGAAGCAAAGCTTTCTCTTCAAAAGGGCGGAGTTGTCACAGAGCTGAATTTTTCTTTAAAAACCGGTGATCATGAATGGAAATTTAATATTAAAGGTGAAAGCCTTAATGTTTCATCATTAAGACCGCCTGAAACCGGAAAGATTGAAAAAAAGGAAGATGTTGAAGGAGCTGTTCTTGAAAAGATATACCTTTATGAAAAGGTGGTTTCACTGGTTGAAAATCTTTATACCCAATTTATTCAAATAAGGATTTCAAATAAATGGAACAGCGAAACCGTCCCTCTGATCAAAAAATGGATTAAATCCTGATTTTTTTAATTTTTATGCTTTTGTTCCATTCCTCTCGCAATGCCGAGCGCTGTATATACAGCGGCACTTCCAGCATACGCGATATCTTCGGTAGAAAGATGGGAACTTATCGTAGTGTCGAAATAAACATTTCCTTCTGCCGGAAACTCCTCATCCTCTTCCCAGATAGAAAGAATCACCGGAATTAGCGGAAGCACAGCAATCTTGAGAGCCCTGTCTGCAGGAGAAGGAACGATTTCACCAATAATATCCGCTACCCGATCAAGCAACGAGGGGCACGAGCCAAATCCCTTTACAAGGGGGGCAACGGCCCGTTTGAAAAATGCCTGATAGTAAAAAGTCCCTGAGGGGACCTCGCGAAAAGTAATCAATTCGCCGGAAAAGGGAATCGCTTTTGCTTTAAGAAGATAGTGCAACATCAAAACTTGTTCAGGTAAGCTCGGTCTGCCCGCATCCTCTTCAAATGCAATCGTCTTGTCATCGATATTGAGTATATAGCGCTGGTTAATATAAGGAAAGATGACCTGACGCTCTCCTGCGCTCTTATTTTTTATTTCAAGCTTTGCGCTTACACAACACTGTTTTATATCACAGGTTTTTAATTCCTCGATAGCCAGTGTACGCGCAGCCCTGTAGTCGTCTTCTCTGGACATATAAATCTCTTTTGGGGTAATTATTTTGTATTTGGTCAAAAGTGATGAATTCGTAAAAAGTTGATTTTGTTCACTTCATGACCATTTTGGGCGCAATTGAGATGTTCATCTAAAATGCAAGAACTCGGCCTAACGGCCTCAAACAGCTTGCATTTCTTAACGATGAACATCTCAATTGCTTTTTTCCCAAAATGCTCAAAGTCGTTCACAAAAGACTTTTTACGAGACCATCAAAAGTAATTTCATACCAATTTTTCTCTTTCCGGTCAATGGGTAGTTTATTAGGAAGAGCAGGCAGAGATTGAATTACTTTAACACTGTATTTCATATCAGGATAAAACCCAATTGTTCAAAAATGAGCTTGAAAATAACGCAATTACACTATAACATTTATAGCGTAATTGCGGAGGAAACCATGTTGGAAATCAGAGATATCAGCAAAGTTGTGAAGGAAATTGAACATAAGCCAGGATTCTTTACTTATGAACGAGCATGATGCAATTGTAAATCCCGCAAAAGGGAACGGCTCTTTGGATTTAGGCCCGAATGCCGTTATGGTAAGCAGCGAGAGCGATCTGCAAATTCTTTGTGGTATGATGAACCTGAAAGGGGATAGATTTAAAAAACTGCTGATGAGCAGGTTATGTATTGGCGGTGGAGATAATGATATTACGTTGGCAGGGCCATTTATCGGAGCTCCATATACTGTTATGCTTCTTGAGGCTTTAATTGCATGGGGCGCAAGAAAAATTCTGTTTTTAGGATGGTGCGGAGCGATTTCTCCTGATGTCAAGATCGGAGATATTATTATTCCAACAGGCGCTATTATTGATGAAGGTACATCAAAACATTACGGAAAGGTTGACGGCAGTTTGGCGCGACCATACGGCAACATATCTGAAAGTATAAAGGAGGCCTTAAGAAAGAAAGGGCTTTCTTTTCATGAAGGGGTTATATGGTCTACTGACGGCATTTACAGGGAGACACGTGAAAAGGTCGAGCATTTTCAAAAAAAGGATGCGATAGCTGTTGAAATGGAACTTTCAGCTCTTTTTAGTGTAGGAAAATTTCGGGAAGTTGAAGTAGGCGGAATCCTGGTTGTTTCTGATGAAATATCTACATTCAGGCATCTGGCAGGCTTTCATGAAAAAGTCTTCAGAAAAAGCCGCAAGGCTGTATGTGAAGTGATTAAGGAACTTTTTACAAACGCATCAATTTTAAACCTAAATTGAGCGATTCTTTACTCGATCTGCGCCGATCTCTTGCGCATAAAGGCTTAGCAAAAAATTGCTCGACTTAGGTTTTTAAGCAGGAAAAATAATGGAAGAGATAGAACGTTTAGTCAAAACTCTAAAAAGATATAACGAGGCATATAGAAGCGGGAACCCGCTGGTAAGCGACCATGAATACGACGGCTTTGTACAAAAGCTTCGTGAACTTGATCCGGCTCATCCTTTTCTTCATATTGTGGAACCTGAAAAATTTGAAGCAAGAAAAGAAATAAAACATCCTGTTTCAATGCTTTCAACTGAAAAAGCTTACACAAAGGAGGCACTTGCGAGATTTGTAGCCAGGGTAAAGAAAGAGGCTGGTGAGATAGGCATAACAGATATTTTGTTTAAGGTTACTTCAAAGCTTGACGGGCTTGCCGCACGAGATGATGGGAATATATTTGCAACCAGAGGAAATGGTGAAGTCGGATACGAGATAAGCAATGCTTTCAAGAAAGGAGTAATTCCGGTTGGTGGCAGAGGATTGGGCCTTGGAGAGATTGTGATTGTCAAATCCTATTTTGATGAGCATTTGTCCGGTGAATTTGAGCACCCAAGAAATATGGTTGTCGGGATTGTTGCTTCTGACACTTTAAATGTTTTTGCTAAAAAGGCTCTTCAGGATGAGGTTGTATGTTTTGTTCCATATGCTGCTTTGCCCGTTTGGAACGGAAGTGCTGATGAGCTCGTGCAAAACATAGATAATATTTTATCAGATCTTACAGCAAGAACAGATTATCCAACAGATGGTGTGGTGGCAGAAGTAACTAATGAAGAAGTTAAAAAATATATGGGATCGACAGCTCATCATTACAGATGGCAAATAGCTTATAAAACAAAGGGAGAGACAGCCATAACAATTGTCGAAGGAATCAAGTGGCAGGTTGGAAGGACCGGCAATATTACACCTGTCCTGGAAGTTTGTCCTGTATCACTTTCCGGAGCTACCATCAGGAGGGTTACAGCTCATAATGCCGGTCTTATACTTAAAAAGAAAATCGGCATTAATGCTGAAGTAGAGGTCATAAGAAGCGGTGAAGTAATTCCAAAGCTTGAGAAAGTAATTAAAGAATCGGATCAAATCGTTATTCCGGATAAATGCCCTTCATGTAACAGCGTTTTAGAATGGAGTAATGATTTTCTTAAGTGCAATAATGATTTATGCAAAGCCAAGATAGAGCAAAGCTTAAGCCACTGGTTTAAAGTTCTTGGCAATGCCGACTGGTTTGGGATAAAGACGATTCAAAGGCTTGTGGACAATGGATTTGACAGCCTTGAGAAAATTTATGCTATGTCTGAGAGCGATTTTCTTAATATCGGTTTTGGCCCGGTTCAATCAAAAAATCTTGCAGAGGCCATCAATATCAGCAAAAACAAGCATGTTGAAGAGTGGCGTTTTTTAGCGGCATTTGGGATTTCCGATCTTGGAAACGGAGATAGCAGGAAATTGCTTTCACACATCAAACTCGAAGATCTTGTGGATGTAAAAGCAGAGCAGATTGAAACAATACACGGTTTTGGCGCAATAACAAGCCTGTCTATTGAGAGCGGTATTACGAGAATTAAAGATACAATGAGTCATATGCTATCTATGGGTTTTAACCTTGATAAAACGCCTCTTGCAGAAGAGCTTGACACTCTTGATACTCCGATTGCGGGAAAGGGCATTGTATTTACCGGAAAGATGCTTCATGGAAACAGGGAAGAAATGCAGATAGAAGCGAGAAAGCTTGGAGCAAGGGTTCAAAGTTCTGTCACAGGGAAAACAGATTACCTTGTATGCGGGGAGAAAGTAGGGGCAAAAAAAATAGAAAAAGCAAAAACATCAGGTAGCCGGATTATATCTGAAACCGATTATTTGAATATGATAAAAAGATTCCGATCTGACCAGGAGGGTTAACAATCATGGGAAAAAAAGTTAGAGCTCATGTATTAATTGCCGGCAGGGTCCAGGGCGTTTTTTTTAGAATGGAGACAAAACGCACGGTAGATGCAGCAGGAGTCTATGGATGGGTTAGAAATAAAAGAGATGGAACTGTTGAAGCACTTTTTGAAGGGGATGAAGAAAGTATTAGCGCAGTTATTGAATGGTGCAAAAAAGGCCCGGATCTTTCAATAGTTAACAGTGTGGATATAAAATGGGAAGCTTACACGGGTGAGTATGGGGATTTTGAGATTACTTTTTAAGGAAGGTGTTTTCAAAGCTTACATAAATTAAGGCGGTTTATTAATTATAAAAATAAACCGCCTTAATAACTTCTTAATTATGTATGCCTTAGATAGCGCTTTTTAATTTTTTACCGGGTCGAAATTTTACGACATTACAAGCTTTGATTTTGATTGGGGCACCAGTCTGAGGATTGCGTCCTTTGCGAGCTTTTCTGCGGACTTTTGAAAAAGTTCCAAACCCGACCAGCGTAACTTTGCCGTCTTTTTTCTTCAGAGCCTTTGTTACGTTGGCCATAAAAGAATTCAGTGCACCTGCAGCCGCGACTTTGGAAATGCCAGCATCTTTTGCGATGTTGTCTACTAATTCAGCCTTTGTCATAGTGTTTCTCCTCCATTTTTATTTGGTTAATAACCGTCAATCGCCTGTTTGCTATAAGTCCATATAGCAAGTTATTGTTTATGTCAATACAAATAAGCATTTGTCAACATTTTTTTTAATAAAATCATGTTAATCTGCTTTATGGTTATATTTGCGGTATGTGATTATCCAGAATCCAGTGTTTTCGCACAACAGGAACTCAGCAACATGGAAAAAATAAGACCTTTGAAATTGAGTCTCGCTACAAGCGGGACTCAATTTCAAGGGCAATTCCGCAGGACAGCGGAATTGGACAAAAGCCATTTTGCCCGTTAGGGCGAAGGGCATGGATGCCCTGAGTCAACGCGAAGATATAGCGCTAACGGTTGCGCCTTACGGCTTGAAAAAATGCACTTCGTGCAATCGGAGGAATACGTTGAGAATTATTAATTTTGATGGCGTCGTAAAAAGTCCCATCTACTGCGTTGTAGTATTTTTTCAGATACTCAGTATACTACATATATGGCCTCGTTCCTGAAAAAACACTACGCTTTGTATATAAACCTTTTTACTTAGCCATTATAGAGTTAAATTAAAGTCGGACTTTTTTCCTTCTTGCCGAGGCCCTTAAAAAAGTGCGTTTACAAACTGTGCAGGATCGAAATCCTGAAGGTCATCAATTTGTTCTCCAATTCCAATATACTTCAATTGGATTTCAAGACTGTTGCATATGCTTACAACAATTCCTCCCTTAGCGGTTCCATCGAGTTTTGTTAAAGCGATTCCAGTAACTCCTATCGCATCATTAAACAATCTGGCTTGAGAAAGAGCGTTCTGGCCTGTTGTTGCATCGAGAACAAGCAATATTTCATGGGGAGCATCAGGCATTTTTTTCGAAATTGTGCGTTTTATTTTTTTAAGTTCTTCCATCAGGTTTACTTTTGTATGAAGCCTTCCTGCTGTATCAACAAGAACGATATCAACATCTCTCGCTAATGCGGCTTCAATACTATCATATGCAACTGCTGCAGGGTCTGCATTATCTTTGTGCTTTACGATTTCAGCGCCTGCTCTATCGGCCCAGATTGTAAGCTGTTCTATTGCCGCGGCCCGAAAGGTGTCTGAAGCGGCAATAAGAACCTTTTTCCCGGCAGCTATATATTTTGCCGCCAGTTTCCCAGTAGTTGTTGTTTTCCCTGTGCCGTTAACTCCGACCACCATTATGATATGCGGTTTGGATTTAATATTTTTATGAGCAGGTGTTTGAGTGCCAAAAAATGAGAGTATTTCTTCTTTAAGAGATTTTTTCAGTTGCTCTGCGTTGGATATATTAGAGGACTTCTTTGAAATGCGTTGTATAAGTTCCGTGCTGGTTTGGACACCTATGTCTGAGGTTATCAGAAGCTCTTCAAGTTCCTCTAACAAATCATCATCGATCTTCCTGTTGCCGGCAAAGAGCTGGTCTATATCTGTTGTAAGGATTTTGCGGGTCTTGGACAGGCCGTTTTTCAGACGTTCAAATATACCTATTGATTTTGATGAATCCGCAACTTCTGGCTTATCTTTTTTCTGTTTAAACAGACCGAATACCATAACAGACCTTAAGCTTTCTGCTGTACAAAATCTACAGACACGATCTTTGAAACACCCTGGTTTTCCATGGTAACTCCGAAAAGCATGTCAGCAAATTCCATACTGCTTTTATTATGTGTTATCATGACGATTTGAGATTTTTCACCTATGATTTTAAGCAGCTCATTAAAACGGAAGATATTTGCTTCGTCAAGAGGAGCGTCGATTTCGTCCATTAAACAGAAAGAGGCCGGCCGGATTAAATAAATAGAAAAAATAAGGGCGATTGCGGACAGGGCTTTTTCTCCTCCGGAAAGAAGACTTATTCTTGTTAATTTTTTTCCGGGAGGATGTATCATGAGTTCGACACCTGTTTCAAGGGGCTTGTCAGGCTCAGTAAGAATGAGTTTGGCTGAGCCTCCGTGAAAGAGACGGGGAAACACCTCGTCAAGTTTTTCATTAATCAGATTAAATGTATCAATAAACCGTTTTTGGGTAATTCTGTTAATTTTTCTTATTAAGCTTTGAAGGTTATTCAATCCTGTTACGAGATCGTCATACTGTTTATTAAGAAAATCAAAACGTGTTTTGAGCTGTTCATATTCTTTTATCGCGCCGATATTAATGTCGCCGATATTGGTGATTTTTTTTCTGTATGCCAACAGCTCATCTTCCATCTCATTTACAGGCATTTTCTGATTTTCAACAGACTGCTTAAATTCCGGCCTTAATTCTGATAGAGATTTATGATAATGTTCTTCAATACGAGTTTCAATGTTGTCTCTTTTTAAGCGTTGCTGGGATTGTTCGAGTTCAAGCAATTGAATTTTCCGAAGTGCATCATCACGTTTGCTCTGCATATCGGATACAATATTGTTGTTGTTTTTCAGATGGGCATCAATGGCGTGATAATCGGCTTCATTGCTTTCAACCGTCTTCTCAAGGAGTTTCATATCATCATATATACTGGAAAGAGTTTGTTCATATTCTGTAATTTTTTGTTTTGAAAGCAACTCCAGCTGTTTTTTTTGTGAAACTTCACGGGAAAGCTGCTTGATGCGCTCTATTACGTCGTCCTTGAATTCTTCAAGTCGCCTGAGAGTATTATTATTGTTTTCCAGTTTAGCGGTTAAAGCTGTCAGTTCGAGCTTGAGATCAACAATCTTTTGATTAAAACCATCCATTTCAGAAGATACCAGGTCGATTTTTTTTGATGTTTCAGTAATCTTATCCCGCGCCGCTTTAATAATACTGCTGGTTTCAGCTAACGCATCTTTGTATTCGGACAGTTTGTCATCAGCCTCGCTTTTTTCGCCTGAAAGCCGGGTTCGCTCGAGAAGTATAATTTCAAGATGACGTTTGGCATATTTAAGGTCTTCGGTTGTTTTGTAAAGGGCTTTTTCAGTTTCAATTTCATTTTGTTTAGTATTATTGTTATGTTCAATCAGCTTTTGCAGGTCTCTTTCAATTGTTCGAACATCAAATTCCAGTTCTTTTTGATATTGACGGCCGGATTCCAGTTGATTGTCCAGCTTTATGATCTGGCGATTCAGATCTTTCACTTCCTGTTTTTTTGCAAGAATGCCGGATAGATTTTCTTTGCCACCACCGATCATGAACCCCTGATTAGATATGATATCGCCGTTTTTTGTAACAATAGTTTGAAATGAGCCATTATTGTTGAATATTTTTATTGCTTCTTGAATATCGGCGGCAACAACCACATGGCCTAAAATAGTTTCGATTGTTTTTTCAAATTCCTCATTAACGGAGATATGATCTATAAGCTTTTCGTGTATACAGGTTTTTTCTTCATGGCTGTGTTCGATTTCCTTCACAGATGAAACCGGTATAAAACCGCTGCGTCCAGCGTTGGTTGTTTGAAGATAGTTTATTGAGTCAAGACCGGATTTTTGATCTTTTACAAGAATATACTGCAACGAGTCTCCCAGAGCAGCTTCCACTGCTGTTTCATAGGATGGTTCCGGCTCGACGATATCCGCTATAAGGCCAATGACATTGGCTGAAAGCATAGAACCGTCTGCCGGTTGTGCCTGGTTTTGAACTTTCATTATGGCTTTAACGCCGTCTTTGTACCATTCGAAGTTCTCTTCCATTTTTTTCAAGGTGGTATGTTTTGACCTGACCTTGTTCCGTTCAAATTCAATGGTTTGAACAAATTTAACCTGTTTGGCGAGTTTTATGTTTTTTTCGGCGAGCTTTTTCTGAATGAGATCGATTTGTCTGCTGAACTCGTCGATTTCTTTTGATAAAGAATCAAGTTTTGTTTTGGTTCTTGTTTTCTGTTTCTGGAGTTCTGCGACTTGCTTGCTTGCTGTTATATCCTCTTCATCTATTCTTTTAAGGCGGTTTTTAAGACTTTGTTTAATGTCCGTGGTGTTTTGGTAGAAGTTTTTATATTGTGCTTCTCTCGCCATAATATCGACAAGGTCTGTTTTATATTTATCTATCTTATGGTTTAATTCTGATAAGTTATTCCTGATATATTGTGAAGATGTCTGCTCATGGTCAAGAGATGACCTGATGTTTTTTATCTCATCTTCCATGATGATATTCTGATTTTCAATCTGAACGGTTTGGGCTGTGATATCCTGTTTTTTTTCTTTAAGTTTTTCATGTGTACCTTCAAGTTCTTCAGCTTCCTTAAAAAGCCGTTCAACATCTTTGCGGAGATGAGACAGATCATTTTCAATTCTGTCGATATTACGTTGTGTTTCAAATATACTCGACTTTTTGTCTGCAATTTCCTGGTTTTTTTGCGAGCGATTGAATTTAATCTCTTCTATAACGGAATCGAGCTTTTTAAGTTTGGAAGTATGCTCAATGTTTAAATCATTGAGATCTTGCAGCAGAGAATCTGTTTCTTCGATTCGGCGCGTGTAGTCATCATAATAGTTCAGTGCAATGAGAACCTCTAATTCCATTATATGGCGCTGATGTTTTTTGTAAATCTCCGCTTTTTTTGCCTGACGTTTGAGGCCGGCCATCTGCCGTTTTATTTCAGCAATTATGTCCGCAACGCGTAGAATATTCTGATTTGTATTCTGTATTTTACGCAAAGCCTCATTTTTACGGTTTTTATACCGTGTGACTCCTGCGGCTTCTTCAACGAGAAACCTTCTTTCTTCAGGTCCGGCTTCAGTTATGGCTCCAATGTTACCCTGCTGAATTAAGGCATATGATTTTGCTCCCATGCCGCTTCCCAAAAAAATGTTATGAATGTCTTTAAGCCGGCATGGCTGTTTATTAATTGAATAGGCGCTTTCACCTGACCGGTAGAGGCGTCTTGTTAACATGATTTCAGTAAAGTCTTTAAGTTCTTCAGGAGCGGAGCCGTTATCATTTGCAAGGATTAAGGAGACCTCTGCCATGTTCAACGGAGGTTTTCCGTTTGTGCCCGCAAATATTACATCTTCCATGGATTTGCCGCGGAGTTGCTTTACGCTTTGTTCTCCCATAACCCATCTTAGTGCATCAATTATATTGCTTTTGCCGCAGCCATTGGGTCCTACAATTGCGGAAACACCAGAAGGGAATTCAATGTTGGTTTTTTCAGAAAACGATTTAAATCCGGTAAGTTCCAGTTTTTTAATCTTCATGTAAAAAATCTCCTATCCTATATCTTATATTTATAGCAATTAATGGTCTAATTGTAAAGGAAAAACACAATTTGCGGTATAATTTAGTTGCTTGGACACAATATATGGTATAAATTTAAAAACAGGGATCGGGGATCAGGTGTCAGGGAGCAGTAAAAAATATTAAGTATTTGAATTTTTATGAAGTCATTCGGCTCCTGATTCCTGGCTTCTGACCTCTAACCCCTGACTTCCGCCCTTTGTAATACCTAAATTGAGCGATTTTTGTCTCGATCTGCACTGATCTCTTGCGCATCAAGAATTCGCGAAAATCCTCGACATATCCACGGGTATGCCTGCGGTTTTCGCAAACCCTTATGCATCAAGATCTCAGTACATTTCTTTCCCAAAAATCACTCAACTCAGGTAATATTAATCTTGCGTATCATGCTAAACTGTGATAATTATTAATATTATGAAACAATATATAATCGATGAATTAAGGCCTGCGGATTACAAAAAGGTCAGAGCTTACTTAGATGAAAATTTTGAGTCTTCAAGTATGGATGGACTTTACTGGATACTGCTTGATCAGGAGATGCTTAGTGATATTCAGGCAGAGCATATTGAATGCCAGCCATTCTATTTTGCCATTGATATTGAACCGGAAGTTATGTCTTGTGAACTTCTCGTGCGGAGTAAAAACATTATCAGGTGCAATTGCATAGGCTATGCAACTGAATTGCAGCGAAACTGGATAATCAATGTGATTGACTCAATATTTGAAAAACTTGAAATCAAAACCTGATGGTTTTTAAGATTAAATCTTTCCAAAGGTCTCCTGGAATTGTTAATGGACGTTATTAAATGATACGAGCGCCTTTTATTATTATATGGGTTGTGCTTGTGACGATCTATTTTAGTATTGCGGCGATAATCGTTTCTTTTATAAAAGAAGGTTGTGTCATGCCTAATAAGGTCGCTAAGACTTGGGCGAGATGCATACTTTTCGGCAGCCGAATAAAAGTCATAGTTACAGGTCTTTCCAATATTGACCTTTCCCTTCCATATATTTACATGTCTAACCACCAGAGCGCTTTTGATATTCCTGTTCTTCAGGCCCATCTCCCCGTCCAATTCAGCTGGCTTGCAAAAGCAGAGCTTTTTAAGATACCTGTTTTTGGTTATGCTCTTGGAAGAGCCGGCCATATAAGTATTGATCGTTCCAATCGCAAATCCGCATTTAAAAGTCTTAAAAATGCGGCGAGAAATATTCGAAGCGGTGTTTCGGTTATAATTTTTCCAGAGGGCACACGCAGTCTGGACGGCAATATCAGGCAATTTAAAAAGGGAGGATTTATTCTCGCTGTTGATGCGGGGGTTCCCATTGTTCCTGTAATAATTCATGGGGTCTGGCCAATAATGTTGAAAAACAGGGTTCTTATTAAACCCGGAAATATTATTGTTGAGATTAAAGACCCAATTAAAACTATAAATTATACCAGAAAAACCAAGGACGATCTAATGGATAAAGTCAGAGAAGTTATATCTGAATCTTTTGAAGAGGGGCGAAAGGACAGGACGTTATGTTAAGAATAATACCATTAGGCGGTCTTGGAGAAATCGGCCTGAATATGATGCTTTTTGAGTACGAAGATACACTTTTTATTGTTGACGCAGGCCTGATGTTTCCCGAAGACTATATGCTTGGTATCGACATAGTAATTCCAAGCTTCGATTATTTAAGACAAAACAATCGCAAGGTTGCGGGGATTGTATTAACCCACGCCCATGAAGATCATATCGGAGCTCTGCCCTATCTGCTCAGGGAGATAAAAGCGCCGATTTTTGGAACTCCTTTTACCCTGGGAGTTGTTCGTAATAAACTCGAAGAGCACAAACTTCTTGAATCTGTTTCAATGCATGAAGTTCTGCCCGGTGAAAAAATAAATATCGGAGTTTTTGAGCTTGAGTTTATACATGTATGTCACAGCATTGTGGGCGGGGTTGGTATTGCAATAAAAACACCCGTTGGGCTTGTTGTTCACACCGGTGATTTTAAAATTTGCCATACTCCTCTTGATGGCGTAACGACCGACGTAAACAGGTTTGCATGGTATGGTGAAAAAGGAGTACTTGCCCTGTTGTCGGATTCAACGAATGTTGAAAGAGAGGGCTATACCATTTCTGATCAGGAGGTGGGTGAAACGCTGGCAAAAATTGTAAAGGATAGCAAGGGACGCATAATAGTTGCTCTTTTTGCGTCAAGTATTACCAGGATACAGCAGATCGTTGCTATTGCTGTGGACAGGGGGAAGAGAGTCGTTTTCGATGGAAGAAGCATAAGAACAAACGTTAAGATCGCAAAAGAATTAGGATACATACATGTTCCTGGACAAATAGAAATTGATATTGAGCAAATAAATGACTTTCCCGATGACGATATATTAATAATTACGACCGGAAGCCAGGGGGAACCAATGTCGGCTTTGGCTCGTATGGCTACTGGCAGACATAAGTATTTAAAAATCAAGAAAAATGATACGGTTGTGCTTTCCTCAAAATTTATCCCCGGTAACGAAAAGGCCATTGCAAAGATAATTAACAGCTTTTACAGGCAGGGGGCTGATGTTATTTATGAAAAGATATCCGATATTCATGTGTCAGGTCATGCGTTTCAGGAAGAATTAAAGCTTATGATCAACCTGACAAAGCCTGAATATTTTATCCCGATTCACGGAGAATTCCGGCATTTAATTCTTCATTCACGTCTGGCCGAGCAAGTCGGCATCTCAAAAGAAAAGATTATTATTGCTGAAGACGGTCAGATTATTGAATTTGATGAAAAGGGCGGGAGGGTTAAAGACAGTGTCAAGACAGGCCGCGTGCTTGTCGACGGTAAAGGTATAGGGGATGTTGGTTGGAGTGTGCTTAAGGAGAGACGTATTCTCTCTGAGGATGGAGTTGTCGCGGTTAATATGGCTTTTGACAAAGAAACAGGCATTATAGTTTATGGGCCTGAGATTGTCTCTCGAGGTTTTGTGTTTGAGACGAAAAAAGGTCATCTTCTGGAAGATGCAAAGTGCGTTATTTTAGAAATCGTTGAAGATGTGAGTCCTGAAACTCCGGACAAGATCGATAAAATTTGTTCGATGATTCGGAAAGGTTTAAGAGAGTATTTTTATTTTACTATTAAACGGCATCCGGTTATACTTCCCTTTATTCTTGAAATATAACTTGTGTCCATCCACAAATGGCATCTTTCGGCCCCTGGCGGCGTTCTCGCTTTTTTGCAATCCTCGGGATAGGCGCACTATGCCTGCGGTTGCAAAAACGCTCGAGCCTTGCCAGGAACCAAAATCTACCACTTGTGGATGGACACTAACTTGTTTGTTTTAACACAGGTTAAGCGGTTCAATGTTCACAGTTTACGGTTGAAAAGCCATAACTGTTTGATATCAAAAAAATGATACCTCAGTAAGGATAACACGCATATTTCACCCAATGGGTGAAAGAGGTTAATTCTGGTGTTGTGTTATAAAGTGATGGATGTCAATAGATTATAACCATTGAACCTTGAACCCTGAACCGATCACTTTAGGTTTAAACATATGCGCAAGGAAATTATCGGCATTTTACTTTTTTTTCTCGTTATCTTCGTACTTGGGAGTCTTCTGTCTTACAGTCCCGCAGATCCTTCAATCAATAATGCAAAAGCCGTAAGTAATATTCACAACTTGTTCGGTGTGTTTGGAGCACATATGTCCGGTATTCTAATAGGGCTGTTTGGACTCGGCTCTTTCTGGATTCCGGTTTTATTGCTTTTTTCGAGCATACATTTTTTTGGCAACCATCCCGGCAAGGTAATTATTTTAACAATAGCGGGCGGTTTTCTGCTGATTGTAACTACAGGAAGCCTTCTCGCCTTCCAGCAAAATCATTATATAATTTTTGGGAGCAAATTTTCATCAGGAGGAATGATTGGTATTCCTTTAAAATCATTTCTTGTAAAGTACGCCAATGTATCAGGTGGTGTCATTATACTGGTCATTGTGTGGATTGTCGCTTTTATTATGTCTACCGGCTTTTCTCTTATAGCTTTTATAAAGAGTTTTTACAGGACAACCGTTATTTTTGCAAATCGCGTAAAAATATTGGTTATCAAGTGGAAGGAAAAAAGGGAAAAAGCAAAAAAGCGCTTGAAGGTTATAAAGGAGAGTTCCGGTAAAAAGGATCGAGAGGTGAAAATTAAAGCGCTAACACCCAAGCCGGTTAAGGCAGTTCCGGTTCCCAGGCAGGAAGTGTTTGAGTTTATGAGCGATGGAAAAAGGTTTCAACTTCCTTCGGTAAATTTGCTGGATAATCCTCAGCCCCGGTCATCTTCGGCTGATGATGAAAATTTGCGAATGCAATCAAAGCTTCTTGAAAAGAAACTGGAAGACTTTGGTGTAAGGGGGCATGTTGTTGCCATATCGCCTGGCCCTGTTGTTACAACCTTTGAATATGAGCCGGCGGCCGGAGTGAAAATCAACAAAATTGTCGGCCTTACAGACGATCTTGCTCTTGCTCTTCGGGCAACAAGTATCAGGATTGTTGCGCCTATTCCAGGAAAGGCCGCAATCGGAGTTGAGATCCCGAATACTACAAGGGAGATTGTAAAATTCAAGGAGATTGTTATTTCCGGTATTTTTGAAAAATCAAAGTCCAAACTAACTATCTGTCTTGGTAAGGATATTATAGGGAATCCTGTTGTGGCAGATCTTGACGCTATGCCCCATTTGTTAATTGCGGGTGCCACAGGAACCGGCAAGAGTGTGGGATTAAATACCATGATTTGCAGTTTTTTATACAAATCGGATCCTGATGAGATAAAGCTTATAATGATTGATCCCAAAAGGATAGAGCTTTCAAGCTATAATGGAATTCCACACCTTATTACTCCGGTAGTGACGGATGTAAAAAAGGCTACCAATGCTCTTTTCTGGGCTGTGAGTGAAATGGAAAAGCGATACGAGATGCTTGCCGAAAAAAATTCAAGAAACATCACCCAGTATAACAGAAAAATAGAAAAGGAAAACAGGAGCTGCGAAGGTGAACCACAGAAAAAACTGCCTTATATTGTTATCATAATTGATGAGCTTGCGGATCTTATGATTGTGGCTTCAAGGGATGTAGAGGTTGCTTTGACACGGCTGGCTCAGATGGCAAGGGCGGCAGGCATTCATTTGATACTTGCCACGCAGAGGCCCTCGGTTGATGTATTGACCGGTATAATAAAGGCTAATTTCCCAGCTCGTTTAACTTTTCAGGTTTCTTCCAAAACAGATTCAAGGACTATAATTGATACAAACGGGGCGGAAAATTTGTTAGGAAACGGAGATATGCTTTTTATGCCGCCGGGCACATCAAAACTTCAGCGCATACATGGGGCATATATATCAGAGACAGAGATTCTTAAAATAACAGAGTTTTTGAAGAAGCAGAAACCGCCGGATTACAACGGTTCTGTTACTGAAGCCGTAGCGAAAACAAAAACTGCATCTGATGAGCAGGAATATGACGAGAGGTATGACGATGCTATAGCACTCATAACTGAAACAGGTCAGGCATCGATATCAATGATCCAGCGTCATTTGCGTATAGGATATAACAGAGCTGCCCGCATTATTGAGACAATGGAAAAAGAGGGAGTTGTAGGCCCTTCAGATGGCGCAAAACCAAGAGAGGTTCTTGTTCGCGGATATGAGCCTTGATGACATCGTAAAAAATCCCATCTACTGCGTTGCCCAAAATGGTCATGAAGTGAACAAAATCGACTTTTTACGAGTTCATCAATATTGAAAGTTGATAAGCTTTCAATATTAGCCGCTCCTTTTTTTGTAACAGGTTGCAGGGGGCAGGTGCCAGGAAGGCTTTTTGCATTATTAAACAACAAATGGAATGTTGTTTAGACCCCTTGTTTCGTCTATGTCTATCATGATATTCATATTTTGAACAGCCTGACCCGCAGCCCCCTTCACAAGGTTATCTATTGCCGAGACTATGATCAGCCGGTTATTTCGCTCATCTATTTTAAAACCGATATCGCAGTAATTGGTTCCCTTCACATGCAGTGTGTCAGGCATCAGATTTTCAGGGCATATACGGATAAAGGGGTGCCCCGCATAAAAAGAGGAAATGCAGTTATGGATTTCTTTACGGTCGTTTTTTTCCAATAGATTTACATATGTTGTTGTGAGCATGCCGCGTGTCATGGGAACAAGGTGCGGAACAAATGTTATTGTCACCGGCTTTTTTGCTTCCGTGCTCAGGATTTCTTCCATTTCAGGACAATGCCTGTGACCGGCGACCTTGTATGCCTTGAATGATTCATTTGCCTCGCAAAAGTGGGCTGTCAGCGAAAGTGATCGTCCTGCGCCGCTAACTCCTGATTTTGAATCCGCAATAATTGTATTGATATTTAGAAAATTTTCTTTAAGCAAAGGCACAAGTGGCAAAAGAACGCTGGTGGGGTAACATCCCGGATTACCGATCAGCGAGGCATTTTTAATTTTATCAAAATAGATTTCACAAAGGCCGTAAACTGCTTCTTTGAGCAGTCCTTTTGCGGTATGCGGCTGATAATATTTTTCATACCTCAAAACATCCTTGAACCTGAAATCAGCGGAAAGATCTATGACCTTTTTCCCGCGCTTGATTAAGCCTGGAACAATTTCCATGGGAATCTTGTGAGGCAGGGCGATAAATATTATATCAACTTTATCGCAAAAGCTTTCCATATTAAACTCTTCGCAAGTCAGGTTTACAACGCCCGCCATTGATGGATAGATGCTGCTATATTTTGCTCCGGCATACTGACGGGATGTGATGGCTGTCAGTTTAACATCCGGATGACCGGAAAGTATCCGGACAAGCTCGGCGCCTGCATATCCTGTTGCCCCAATTATACCTGCTTTAGTCATAGTGTGACTCCTTTTTTAAAGGAAGTTAATATCATTTATTATTGATTAATGCAATATATTATACTTGGAATTAAAAACAGGTCATGCTAATAAAACCTGATTATATATTCAGCTACAGACTCATACGGACAAGCACAGACAAGATAATGAAAGTAAGTGTTTGTCCGTGTGGGTCTGTAGCTGACAATTAATTTAAAATCAGATGAGTAATACACTGTCAGCTTCGCTGCGAGGCAGTTTGTTTTACGGAAAAGAAAAATTTAAAATGAATAAATACACAAAAACAGAACTTGTCGCTAACTGGCAGAGCCTGATGAGAACATTTATAAAGCCTGAAGATGATGCTTCCAGGCTGGTTTTGATTAAATATATGGAGCAGATCTCTTTCGGCCTCCATGAATTTCTTGGAAAGCATGTCGGCATTACCGAAGATGTTGGCTTGAAGGATCTGTCAAGCAGGTTTAAAAACACACTGATAAGTAAAAATCCTGAAAAAAAGCTGACGGATGTCATAACTGAGATTGTGGAAGATATAGCGCCACATGCTGTTAATGTTGCTTCTCCATATTTTATCGGACATATGACTTCGGCTATTCCTTTTTTTATGGTGCATCTGAAGACAATTGTAGCGGCGCTTAATCAAAATGTAGTAAAGATTGAAACCTCAAAGGTTGTTTCGATCCTGGAGAAACAGATTCTGGCAAAGATACACAGGCTTGTTTACAAGAAAAGTTCGGATTTTTACGAGAGGTATGTTCAGAATATCCGTACAACGCTTGGCTGTTTCGTAGAAGACGGCACACTTGCTAACATTACAGCCCTGTGGGTCGCAAGGAACAGGCTGTTTGCCCCGAAAAACGGTTTTACGGGAGTAGAACAGGAGGGAATTCAGGCTGCATGCAGCGCTTATAATATTAACAGGTGTGTCGTTATTGTCTCAAGGCTGGGACACTATTCAATAAAAAAGGCAGGGGGTCTTTTAGGAATCGGCAATCAGAATGTTATTGCCGTGGATATTGACGCGGATAACAGGATGGACCTGGATTGCCTGAAAAAAACAATCAGAGAAATAAAACATGACGGGGCAGGGATTGTGGCGGTTGTAGGTATTGCCGGCACTACGGAAACCGGCGCTATTGACCCTCTGCCTCAGATAGGAGCCTTATGCTCCGAAAACAAGATTTACTTTCATGTTGACGCCGCATTGGGCGGTCCCACATTAATGTCGGAAAAATACAGTCATTTCCTCGAAGGTATAGATATTGCTGATTCTGTTACAATAGACGGACATAAGCAGTTTTATATGCCGATGAGCTGCGGCATGGTTTTTTTCAAAGACCCGTCTATTATGGATGCGGTAAAATATCATGCGAATTATGTAAACCGTTTTGGTTCTGTTGATCTCGGCATAAAATCGCTTGCAGGATCGAGGGAGGCAAACTCCCTTATACTTGACAGCGCTCTCAAGATCATGGGCAGCCAGGGATATGCTTTGCTTATTGAGCATGGAATAGAAACAACCCGTATGTTTGCCGAAGAAATTGAAAGAAGAGATAACTTCCAGCTAATAACACGTTCGGACCTTAACATTCTTACTTATAGAATATGCCCATTCGATATTAAGCGGCGGTTAGCTGAAGGCAATCCTGAGCAGATATGCATTATAAATAAAGAATTAAACAAAATAAACAGGGTTGTTCAAAGGCTGCAAAGGGAAGCTGGAAAGAGTTTTGTTTCAAGGACAAAATTAAGAACAGGAAGTAAACCTGAAAAAGAGATTGTTGTTTTCCGGTGTGTTATAATGAATCCCATGACAGACATAAAGATTTTAAATGAAATTCTTGATGAACAGGAAGAAATATATAAAAGTAATTTTGATGAACTCGTAAAAAGTCGATTTTGTTCACTTCATGACCATTTTGGGCGCAATTGAAACATTCATCTAAAATGCAAGAACTCGGCCTAACGGCCTCAAACAGCTTGCATTTCTTAACGATGAACATCACAATTGCTTTTTTCCCAAAATGCTCAAAGCCGTTCACAAAAGACTTTTTACGAGTTCATCAAATGTCAGGTGCCAAGAAAAAATATCAGCGATAATCAGCGTAGATCTATGGCTGAATAGTTACCTTTTTTTAATAAAATCATGAGCCAGTTCTTTAATAATGGAAATAAGATTGCTTCCTCTTTCACGAGCTATACGATGCGCATCATCAACTATTTGACATGCATGTTTTTCCAGTTCTTCATACGGAGGAGTGGGAATCTGGTTTTTCTGATATTGCCATAATAAATAACGTGTTGCCAGGCTTTCTTCCTGGCGTCTAAGAAATTTCATCTTTTCCCACCCCCTTGCCGTCTGCATATATGAAAAATGACATCTTCAAGTATTAATTTTGCATTATGCCCCGAAGATTTTAGCAGCCTGTCTGCTGTGCCAAGGCGCTCAAAAACATCAAGCAGTTCATCTTTCGTATAATTTTCAGATTTTAAAAACGTCTGAAAAACAGGGTACGCCTGACCGGTACTTTTTGCGATTAAAAGATCTGTGCCCGGTTTTTTTTTCTTTGCCCTGCCTTTACCCTTTTTTTCGCTTTCATTATTAGTATCTTTTGCAAGCATGTTTTCCCAGCCTTCAAGCTTGTTCAGCAAAGCCATATCATATTTTTGGATAGCGGGCATAATAACTCTTTGAAATTGATTGTATGGAACGCGAACATTCCAGAACCCGCCATGTTCGCTTCCAACAAAACCCTTAATCAGCAAAAGTTTTCTCATTAGATTTATGACAGACGTGAGAGCTTGAAGAGGATGTATTGATTGAGAAAGAAGAGAACCCAGAAAAAAAAGAGCTTTTTCAGCATTGCGATCCCCTATGGCATTTGTCAGCTCATATATTGGATCTATTTTTGTGCGTTTTAGAACGGAATTAACGTCATTGATTGTTATGTCGCTGCGATCTCCGACATAGCTGATCAACTTTTCCAGATTGTTTGAAAATGTATGAAGATCAAAGCCGGTAATCTCACTCATGGCGGTAAATGTTCTTTTATCCATTTTCTTTTTGCTTTGAGCGAGTCTTATCGCCGTTCTTTCATAAAGAACAGCTTCCTGCGCCTTTTTATCCGCCCAGCTATTTCCTTTTGGAACTGAGCAATTGATGATCATCCCGTTATTGTTAATAGCCTTGAAAAGGTTTCTTCTTTTATCAACATAATCGGTCGTAATTATCAGATGGTTGCCGGACGGAAATCCTTTTTCAACCGCATCTCCTAAAATCTTAATATTGTCTTTAGCGGCAGGGATAGAAAGTTTGTTTGCAAGGCAGTAGTCAATAATTTCATCAAGCCACCCCTCATCACCGGACAGGGCGGAATCAAGCTTTAATATTTTACTTCTGTTTTCTTTGTCAATATCATCAAAGGAAAGATTCAACAGCCCAAGAAGACTTAAGAGATATTTTGAGGCCTTTTTAATATCCTTTATATCATACGCTTCTTTTGCTTTTTTAAGAAGAGCTTCTTTATCCTGCTTTGAATAGAATATCTGCGAGTTGTTAATGGCTACCACCTTGCTGCCCTGCAATAGAGAAAAGGTGTTTGTCCGCTCAATCGCATCATAAATATATTCATTTGCCCCATCCACAGACTCATAGTTCAGACTGTTTAACCGATCAGGAATCAATTGATCAAGCAACTCATCAAAAACGGTTTTATATATCAGCTCCTCTCCGTAAATTAGATACACAGGGGCAAATCCATCCTTATCAAGCTTTTGCAGATAATCCTTAAATTCTTTATAATTAATTTCCGTCATTGAAATACTCTTTTTCCAAAACCTGATTAGTGTCTGAACGAAAACTCGCCGTTATTTTTTTACCACGAAGAACACGAAGGACGTGAAGATAAAAAGCTATGAACGTCCAACGTCGAATTTTGAATAATGAATTCTGCCAATTTATAAACCTGCAGAGCGACCCGCCGTGCTCGCGCCCGTCGCGGCAGGAGCGATTTCAACATTCGATGTTCGATGTTGGACGTTCAAAAAAATTCACCTATATCCTATACTAACAAGTTGTATTGTTATAACTGTTTGATCTTAAAGCTAATCCTCAGAAATCGGAACCAGCCGTCTCGTTCGTTTTAGTCTGCTTCTCTGTTTTTTAGCTGCCAGCAGGCGTTCCTTTGATGCCCGGCCCGGTCTGGTTTTAATACGGGCTTTAGGTTTTTCAGAGGCTTTTTGGATTAATTTAATTAGACGGTCAATGGCATCCTGTCGGTTGCGTTCCTGTTTTCGAAATTGCCTGGCCTCGATGATGAGAATCCCGTTTTCTGTAATTCTTCTGCCAGCAAGTCGAGTCAAACGATAACGAATCTGATCTGGAAGAGCAGGGGAGTTTTTTACATCAAAACGAAGCTGAACAGCCGTGGAAACTTTATTGACATTCTGGCCTCCAGGTCCCCCTGCTCTTATAAACCGGAGCTTAATTTCATTTTCGCTTATTTTAATAGCAGGTGTGATGTAAATCATATTAATAGTCTACACCATCCCGGATATTTTCTCAAGAATAACAAGGCGGATTATTACTGAACTTCTTTCGGTAGCACTTGTTGTTGGATTTAACTTGTCTTTTTCTATGCAAATCAATTCGTTAACAAGGTTGATCGGTTGTCGGGAAAATGCTATAATAAAAATGTAAAATAAGTGACAATATCTTAAAAGGAGGCTGAATTATGAAAAAATGGACTCTTATTGGGGGTAGTGCGCTCGTGGTGATTATTGTTCTGGTGGTTATAGGGCTTTCTAAACTTGGCCCCATAATCAAAAAGACGGTCAATACCTATGGGCCGGAAATGACGAAGACAGAGGTTCGCCTGGGAGATGTTGATGTATCTATATTTTCCGCGGAGGTTGAAATCAAGGACTTTTTTCTCGGTAATCCAAAGGGATTTAAGGCACTGCAGGCCATAAGTGTGAGTTCTGTTTATGTAAATGTAGATGAGAGTTCGCTGACAGGGGACATGATTATTATTGACAAAATAGAGATGATTCGTCCGGAATTTACCTATGAGAGAAAGAGCGGTACTGACAACTTTCAGACGATTTTAAATAATATAGAAAGGACTATTGGCAGTGACGAACCTTCGAAAAAGCAGGCCGGAAAATCCGAAAAAAAAGATAAGGGGAAGAAAATTATAATAAAAGATTTTATTGTTAAGGATGGAAGGGTGAATCTATTCATGCCCGCGCTTGGTGGCGGGAGTATAAGCGCATCACTGCCGGATATTCACCTTAAAGATATTGGAAAGAAAAAGGGTGGCGCATCTCCTGCTGAAGCATTTAAGGAAATATTTGCTACGCTGCACGAAAAGATAACTTCCCCTGCTGTAGCTGATACCCTGAATAAGGGACTCAAGGTGTTCGGTTCGAGCATGGAGTCAGTTGAGAGTGCCGCTAAGAAGGGGGTCAAGGACGTTACGGACAAGGTCAAGGAGTTGTTCGGCAAATAAGGCTGTTTTTCCAATTTCAAGTTTCAAGTCGTAAACGGCTACCAGATTTCTTTGCATACCTGGCTGCAGAAAGCCCGGCAACGCAGCCTTTCCCAATAGTATTCAGCTTCCGGTTTTCGTCCACCCTTTTTTATAAACAGCGCAATAAAGTCCTGCCATTAGCAGCATTATTACAAGCCCTAAGTGGCTTAGGTCGAGAAATATAATAAAATTTGGCGCAAAATTTGAACCGGCAAGATTTCTTATTACAAGTAGTACTCCTGTTATTACAAGTCCAAGAATGATTGCTCCACGGATATATCCAGATACTATAATCTTTATGTTTTTTCGTCCGGTGAGTAGGTATTCAGTGGTAATAAATGATATGATCGCAATAAAAAGTATCGCAAAAAGATAATGCATATAATGGGTTATGTAAAATTTAGCGAGCCATCCCAGTCCAGGAATATCAGCAATATAGTAACGCTTGAAAATCGGCATCTGCCCAAAACCTGTTAATGTTAGAAAAAAAACGGTTATCAGGTAAAAATATTGTATAATACTTTTCTTATTTTTCCTTGTATCGTTATGGCTGAGATTCATTATTTTCCTTCTAAGTCGTCAAGTAAAAATAACTTATACATCTTGCTTGTTTTCTGTGTTCCGTCAAGGCTTACATAACTTGTTATGCGCGTCTTAACGCGCCTTGAAAACAAACAAAATTACGGCGCAATCTGTAAACTTATTTATACTTGCCTCCTAAATAAAGATCTATTCACTGGATTTTGTCATCTTGTAAAATTTACCTGCAGCAGCAGCCACACCGGCAATTGGTGCTATAATCATTGCCGCGGCAAGCTTGTTCGCATCGGCCATAGTGTCTTTTACCGGATTTAAATGTAGTTTTCCTTTGCCTTTTTCAATGGCCTTGTTGAGCTGTTGAAACGGAACCGGTGACACATAAATAGTATTGGTTCCGCCATTTTCTTTTTCGCCATAGATGTAACCGTTAATTTCTCTGGCAAGCTCGTGAGCTTTTTTAATTATTTTATCCCTTGGGCCGATGGTCTGCACATCCTCGGGGCAGACTTCTATGCATGCGGGCAGCTCTCCTTCAGCAATCCTGTTATAACATCGGTCGCATTTGAACATCACGCCGTTTCCTGCAAGGGAAGGGAGTATATCAAGATAAATTCCGACACCGGTCTGCCGCTGAGGGATATGCCACGGGCATACTGCCTTGCATTTTGCTCCGCCAAGACATATTTCAGAATCAATTCTCGATATGCCATTTTCAAGCTGCTTTGCCGCACCCCACGGACACAGTTTAACACAGGGCGGGTTTACGCAGTGCATGCAACGTCTCGGGATTGCAATCTCAGTGTCTTTACCGTTGATATTTACAAAAGCTCTTTGAATATACAGCCAGTTGTACGGAGTAAGGCGGTCTATAACATCCTGTTTCTCAGACCAGTCCATTACCGGCACCCTGTTTGGATACATTCTTGGAAAAGGTTTTTTCGGAACAGGATATTTTTTCTCGTTTACTTCTTTGCAGGCCTCAACACATGCTTCGCATCCTATGCATTTTCTAATGTCAAGAAGGGTGGCAAGCGGCTGTTCGTTGCCGGCCCCTGAAGCGGTTACAGGTATGCCTGCTGCCGCGAGAGAACATGCCGTAGCCGCCGTTCCTTTTAAAAAAGACCTTCTGGATATTTTTTGAGTCATTTTTTAACCTGATTAATGATCAGAAATTTGAAAATTTATTTTTTTGGTTTATTATATATGATGGTCTCGTAAAAAGTCATTCACAAAAGACTTTTTACGAGACCATCATATTTTGTCGGCGCGTTTTTTAAGAATGGTCATCATAATAACTGCAACAGGCACCATTATTATTCCGATTACCTGGGCAACAGACAGGATGCCCAAAACAGGTTCCCCCCTGAAATCGCCGCGGAATATTTCTATAAAGGAACGGGTGACAGCATAAAGCAGAATATACATCCAGAAAATCTGGCCGCTAAATTTCTTGCGTGTGCGGAAGAACCAGAGAAAAGCAAATATAGATAGATTGCTTATGGCATGATAGAGCTGTGTTGGATGAAGCGGAATTCCTATCGGTGCTAGTGTGTCAGGGTTTATAAATGTCACGGCCCATGGCAGGTCGCATGTCTTTCCATAACAGCAGCCGGCGGAAAAACAGCCAAGCCTGCCTAAAAATTGACCTGCGGCAAGTGAAAGGGCGGCTATGTCAATTGTTTTCCACAAAGGCATTTTATTTATCTTCAGGTAGATAAAGCCGGCAATCATGGCTGCGATAAAACCTCCGTAAAAAACAAGTCCACCATTCCATAATCTGAAAATTTCCAGGGGGTCGGAAAGATATGTTTCTGGATTTGTAAAAATATAAAACAGACGTGAGCCCAGAATGGCGGAAACCATGACATAGAATGAAAGATCCATTATTTTGTCAGGGTCTTCGCCCAGTCTTTCGGCCTCTCTTTTTGCGATTAAAATGCCCGCGAGAAAACCCATGGCCACAAAAAAGCCATAAGTATGAAGAGACAGTTCGCCTAATTTTAAAAGGATTGGATACATTTTTTTGTGTTATGAACTTGGCAATTTATTAAAAAGAATATGATATATAAAAATTCCTATTCCTATGGTGATTGCGCTGTCCGCGATATTAAAAGCAGGCCAGTGATAGTTTGATATGTAGAAGTCTAAAAAATCGACTACCTTTCCAAAACGGAACCTGTCAATCAAGTTGCCGATTGCGCCGCCAAAAATCATGGCAAAACTTGTGGCAAGCAAGGGATGAGTCTTTGGCGTATTTTTATAGAAGAAAAAGATTAAACAGATAGCCAGCGATGAAACAATTATAAAAAATATATACCGAAGACTGGAACTCTGACTTGCGAGGAGTCCAAACGCGCCCCCGGGATTTTGAATATGGGTGATGCTGAAGAAACCTGGTATAATTGGTATAGAATGATAAAGAGGCATTTTGCTTAATATTATCGCCTTTGATATCAGATCAAGAATTATAATTATACCGGCAATGCGGGCAAGTTTAATATATTTGGTTTTATCTCTCCCCAATTTCTACTTTCCAATTTCAAGCCGTGAACGACTACAATAAAGGTTGATTAAGTGTTAGGTGCTAAGACAAAAAATTTAATTGTCATGTCAAGCACTTAGCGCCTGATGCTTACAGATTTTTTATATTTCCTTTACATCGTTTGCAGATAGTCGGATGCTCGGAGCTTGTTCCCACAGAAGGATCGTGCACCCAGCAGCGTTCGCACTTTTTGCCGGTTGCCTGTTCAATCAAAATCGACAATCCCTCGATATCGCTGCTTTCATATGCGCCTGCAAGGGTTTCTTTTTTGATCAGAGAAGCCTGCGAAACAATAAAAATGGATTTTAAGTCTTCTGTATATGGATGAAGATTATTATATAAGTCTTCATTTGCCGATATCGTAACCGAAGCATCAAGGGGATGCCCTATGAGTTTTGTGATTCTGGCTTGCTCTAGCGCTCTTGTTACCTCGCCTCGCACTTTAAGCAAGAGTTCCCATTTTTCGGCTAATTCTTCATCCTTTAATTCCTCATTTACAACCGGCAGGGATGTTAGATGAATGCTTGTTTCTTTGTCTTTCCGATCCGGCATATACGTCCAGATTTCTTCTGCAGTGAAGGAGAGAATAGGGGCCATAATCTTTGAAACACTATCAATCATAATATGCATAACTGTCTGCGCGCTTCTTCTTCCCGAAGATTCCGGCGGCGACGTGTACATCCTGTCTTTGAGGATATCAAGATAAAAAGCTGATAAATCAAGGGTGCAGTAATTATAAAGGGCATGATAGATAGTATGAAATTCAAATTGATTATATGCGCTTGTGGTTTTTTCGATTAATTTTTGCAGTCGGTGCAGGGCAAATCTATCTATATCAGGCATTGATTCATATAAAACAAAGTCCTTTTCCGGGTCAAAATCATAAAGGTTGCTGAGCATAAATTTGCAGGTGTTCCTGATCTTTTTGTATGCGTCAGTTAATTGTTTTAAAATGCTGTCTGAAATGCGTATATCGTCTTTGTAATCGGATGCGGAGACCCAGAGACGAAGAATTTCCGCTCCGTACTGGTTGATAATTTTTTTTGGAGCAATAACATTTCCAATAGACTTGGACATTTTTTTCCCTTTTGCATCCACCACAAATCCATGGGTTAAAACAGATTTGTATGGCGCTTTGCCTCTTGTGCCGACTGCCGTCAAAAGCGAACTGTGGAACCAGCCTCTATGCTGGTCGCTCCCTTCAAGATAAAGATCGGCAGGCCATTTTAAATCAGAACGCTGTTCAAGGACTGCGGCATGGCTTACTCCTGAGTCGAACCATACATCAAGTATATCCGTCTCTTTTATAAAGGTGCTGTTCCCGCACTTTTCGCACACGGTATCATGGGGCAGGAGATCCTTTACATCTTTTGTAAACCAGATGTCTGCGCCGTGTTCTTTAAACAGCGCATACACATGATCGATTATCATCTGGTTAATGTATATTTCTCCACATTTATCACAGTAGCATATCGCAATGGGAACGCCCCATGCCCGCTGCCTTGAGACGCACCAGTCCGGTCGGTTTTCGATCATGCCGTAGATCCTGTCTCTGCCCCAGCGTGGTATCCAGTTTACCTGATCGATTTCATCAAGGGCCTTTTTTCGCAAACCTGTCTTATCCATTGGAATAAACCACTGGGGTGTGGCCCTGAAGATTACAGGCTTCTTGCAGCGCCAGCAATGGGGATATGAATGGGCTATTGTTTCTTCTCCGATAAGAGCGTTTGTTTTCTGCAGTTTGGTGATGATCTCTTTGTTGGCTTTAAACACGAACTGTCCTTTAAAAAACTCAACATCATTTGTAAAACAGCCGTTGGCATTTACAGGTGAATAGGTGTCCAATCCGTATGAAAGTCCCACGTCATAATCTTCCTGTCCATGTCCCGGTGCTGTGTGAACACAGCCTGTGCCGGCTTCCAGTGTTACGTGAGAGCCGAGGATAATGAGAGAATTCCTGTCATAAAGGGGATGACGGCATCGTTTGTTTTCAAGAGATTTTGCCTCGATTTCAGCCAGGATAGAAAAATTTGAAATGCCAAAGCTGTTCATGCAGCTTTCAACGAGTTCTCTGGCAAGAATAAAGACTTCGCCATTTCCCACGTCAACGGCAGCATAAACAAAATCAGGGTGAAGCGCCACTGCCAGGTTTGCCGGAATAGTCCAGGGAGTAGTTGTCCATATTACAACAAAAAGCTTTTTGTCGGCCAAAGCAGGCGATTCCTGGCTGAGGTCATATTTTAAAGGGAATTTTACATAAATTGACGGCGAAGGTGCATCTTTATATTCGATTTCCGCTTCGGCAAGGGCTGTTTTACAGCTGCAACACCAGTATATCGGTTTTTTGCTCCTGAAAAGACTTCCTTCAAGCGCAAATTTTCCACATTCACGGGCGATTACAGCTTCATACTCATAGTTCATTGTCAAATATGGATTGTCCCATTCACCCATGACTCCAAGCCGTTTGAACTCCTCACGCTGAATATCGATATATTTATTTGCATATGATCGGCACAGCTTGCGGAAATCGTTATGGGAAATTTCCTTTTTTTTTGATCCGAGCTCTTTATCAACATTATGTTCAATGGGAAGTCCGTGGCAATCCCAGCCAGGTACATATACTGCGTTAAAGCCGGACATCTGCTTTGAACGGATGATTATATCCTTTAAGACCTTGTTTAAGGCTGTACCCATATGAATATTTCCATTTGCATATGGAGGGCCGTCATGCAGAATAAAAGGTTTGCGGTCTTTGGAATTATTTCTGATCCTGTCGTGTAAGTTGCTTTGTTCCCAGGTTTTTAACTGTTCAGGCTCACGTTTCACCAGACTTGCTTTCATGGGAAATTTGGTAAACGGCAGGTTAAGTGTTTTCTTATAATCCATATATCCTCCAAGACCGGATTTCATTTATATAGTTTTAAAAGTTATGATTTTGATTCAGGACGCAGATGCTAAAATATAATTTATAAAAGCTACTTATAATGCATTTATATGTCAAGCAAATAGAATGAATCTAAGAAGGTTACTGCTTGAGGAGAAGGGCATTAAGAGCAAGCAGAAATTTATAAACTTAAAAAAGTGGGTTTTATAATTCCATTACTCCGCAGATAGGCAATTAAATTTGAAAAAGTCTGAAACTCACACAACAAGTGAGACTAAAGAAAAAACAGCATACAAAAACATAACAAAACTGCTTTTGTCGGTTGATAATTAATACATTATACCAAAGATGTTTTATAATCGGCTGTTTTTTTTAAGTCTCACTAATGTATTCAAACAGTCAGCCCTTTTCAAATTTAATTGCCTATCTGCTCCGTAGTAAATATGAGTTTGTAAATTTCTGTATAATACAATCTTATGAGTTAGAAAGAATTTGGAGAAAAGGAAGGAAAACCGGAAAGGGAAAAATAATTTAAGGTCAGGCCTCTTTGATATTACATCAAGGCCTGACCTTATAATGTTTACTATTGCCTAAAAATGAGCGATCAGCCATCTAATGTAGGATTGCTATGGCTGCAAGTCTTCTGGTATTTCCATTGCTTCTATGAGAAGCTCACTGAAGAACTTGACGTGCATTCCAAGCTTGTATTTATCAACAATATCTTCAACACCGCTATGACAGTTGTGGCAAGGCGTTACAATGGTATGAGCGCCGGTTCTTTTAAAATTCTCTGACTGTAGTCTAGCGCTCTGAACCCGAATTTTCTTCCATGGTGGGCCGCAGTTAATAGTCCCGCCGCCTGCATTGCAGCAGAAAGCATGCCTGTCATTAGGGATAAGATCTACAAAATCTTCGCACACCTCATTCATAATATACTGCAGTTTTGAGCCTAATCCCGCGTTTCTTATAACATTGCATGGGTATTGCGAAGTAATAGGGCCTTCAACTTTTTTTGCTATCTTGATTCTGCCGCTTACAAGCAGGTCATAATAAAATGCTATGGCATGAACAATCGGTATGGGAGGCTTCATCCATCCCATCCAGGTGGGTCCGTCATATTCTGCTCCCCTGAATGCATGACCGCATTCCCCCATAACTATCTTTTTTACCTTAAGCCTTTGAGCTGTTTCATGATGAAGCCTTTCCACTCTGGCCATGATCTCAAAATCTCCTGAATACATAGCCATATTGCTGTTATCCCAGCCGGCAGTTGCAGGCATTGTCCAATCACACCCTGCAACCTTCATGATTACCGTGATATTGCCAAGGAGCTGGGCTAAAAACTTCGGCTCAGGCCCGATAACAGAATACATGATTTCAGCTCCTTCTTTTTCCAGGGGCAAACGGGCGCTGGGCACATATCCCTGTGCCTCTTCCTCCTGCCACTGGAGCGTATCTATCCATTCATCCGGTTTTACCCACATCTGGTTCATTGTGGCAGCATGGCTGTGAACCGTATCCTGGAGGTAAAGGGGCACCATGTCCAGTTTTGCACAGATCCGCCGGACTACAAGTATCATATACGCAATATCTATTCCAAACGGGCAGTACATACCGCAACGCCGGCAGCAGTTACATTCTGTATGGGCGATTTGAGAGCATCTTTTGATAAATGCGGCGTCAACCTTTCCTTTATTTTTTAACATTACCCAAAGGGTATCTTTTATCTTTGTAACCGGAGCAAAACTGACATCTCTGTCATTAGAAAGAAACCAATGACATGCTTCGGAACATAACCCGCAATGGATACATGTATTAATGTAAGTCCACAAACGACCGCCGGTTTCTTTATCTATAACTTCATTGATAACTTTTTCTATTTGTTCTTCGGTAAGTCTTGCCTCACACTGGTCCAGGGCATCATCCACTACCGGTTCTCTTATAACTACGGTGGGTTTCATAATATTCTCCTCAACATTGTATTGCAGTTAACTTCTTACCAGTCCTTTGAATTCTTTACATGACCCTGTTCGCTACCGAAATATGTTCTTGTAAACACAAAGAAGAGCATATGGCTTAGCCTTGTAAATGGTATGGCTATAAGCATAAGCTCGCCGGCGAGGATATGAAGTATCAGCATTGTGTTTGTGCCGAACCATTGATGATATGCAAGAAAGCCGGTTATAAAGGGAAGGACTGTGATAGCCAGCAGGACAAAGTCTGAAGTATCTGTAACATTTTTTACCACAGGATCTGTTAATCTTCTAACGAGGTAAAAGACAGCTCCGGCAATGACTATAATTGTCATCCAGTCGGTTACCGATTCCGAAAGAGTCCACCAGCTGATATTCCAGGATTCATCAATTAAAATAACATGGGCCAAAAGAAAAATTGGTGTAAATACCAGACAGATATGAAAAGCAAAAGAGACGATAGTAAATACCGGTCTTTGTCTCATATATTGATTGTTGAATGGTATTAACCAATGTATAAGAGATGCTACGCTGTGCTCCAGAGACATATGAGGAAAAACAACTTTTTCCTTTTTGGAACTTTGTAACATATAGAATATTCTATAAAGGCTGCCGCCGATAAATATAATAAAGGCAATCCATACAAGCGGCCCGCTTACGAATTCATACATTTGCTTTACCCCCTATTTTGATAATGTTGTTTGCAATTGTCAGCTAAAAATATGATCTCCGATTTGCGGAGACAATCTTTCTGCCAATTTTTACAGATCATCCATCGAGACTATTCTGCGATAATATTTGCCGGCTTCAACGCCGCATATCATTACTTTGGTCCCGTCAGGAGATACAACAGGATTCCATAGGGCTTCATACCCATTGCCCCGGATTACGCCGTTAACCGCGACATAATACTTGCCGTTTTTTTCAACCTTGCAGATCACCTTGTCGCCGCTAAAAACAGGCGGCCAGATATTATCGAAGGCATCGCCAAGTACGGTTCCGTTGACAACCAGCAGCCAGTTGCCGCTGTCTTTTGCTATAACTGCAACCTTTCTGCTGTCCGGGCTGAAACATGGCTGTAAAAGGCATTCATTAAATGTTTTTGACCATAGTTGACCATTAACGGCGATTGTCCATTGGGCAAACTTCGGGGCAACTGCTGCCGCAATATTATTGCCATCAGGACTGTAGGTTTGATACAGGAGACTGTAAAAACCTCTGTCCCAGACAATCCTGTCGTTTGTTGCCAGGAACCACTGGCCTTCCCGTCTGACAGGAGTGGTTATTTCATTGCTGTTTGTGGGATGAAAAGCAGGCTCCCATGTACAGGCAAATTTTTCGTTCCATGGAGTTTCATTAACAACGATACCGTATTCACAAATAGCCGCTCTGTATTCTACGGCAATATTTTTGGCGTCATCGCTGATAGTCAGGCCGTAAATATCAACATAGTTTTCTTTCCACGGCTTTCCGTTTACGACTACTGACCAGGTACCTTTCAAAAAGCCATCAAGATCGGCCTGGCCAAGGGGAACTGTCTGAGCTATCGCAGCCAAAGTTTTTCCATCAGGGCTTATTACATAACTTGCAATACTTTCCAGCTTAACAGGGCATTCCCATGTCTTTTCGTTTGCTGTTATAGCGTAAACTCCATCCTGTTTTGTGGTCGCAGCTATAACCTTGCCGTCAGCGCTGAATTTAGTATCCCAGATATACTCATACATTTCTTCCCATGTTTTTCCATCCACGGCCATGGTCCATTCCATATCCTTTGTTATAATAGCAGTCAGGCGGCCGTCCGGGCTAAACCTGGAATACCAGATCTTTTCAAAGGGTTCTTCTCCCCACGTTTCATTATTGACAGCTATGTTGAATTCGCCTTCCCCCACCTTAACAATAGAGGCTATCTTCTCACCGTCGGAACTGATGTAAGGCTCCCAGACATCTTCATATTGTTCTTTCCACTTTGAAGTGTCGGCAACTACTTTTTCTTTACTTTCCCAGTCCCATTTTTCCGAATTAACCATTCCCCCACCTCCTTATTTTCTTACACATTGGAGTCGAATATCTTTTGCC